>JBMZFK010000188.1:0-527 GCA_049615365.1 Puniceispirillaceae bacterium (SeqCode) | reverse complement strand
GTGCCTTTAAATTTGATTTAACAAAAGCCCTTGCTGAATCAGGTAAATGGCAAGTGCCTCTGGCTGCCGCCCTTGGCGCATTGCCGGGCTGCGGCGGGGCTATCATTGTGGTGACTAAATATGTTTCCGGCCGGCTCAGCTTTGGCTCGGTTCTGGCGACTCTCACCGCTACCATGGGCGATGCCGCCTTTTTGTTGCTTGCCAAAGAACCTTTGACGGGACTTTTCATCATCGCGCTCGGCTTTTCGGTCGGGGTGGTAACCGGATATATTGCCGATGCAATACATGGCCCGGATTTCATGCGCCCCAAAGAAAGCACCGCACTTCGCCATGCCGATTTATCTGACCCCGAACATGAAGATTTTTCAAACAAGTTTTTAGACTGGCTCTGGATGGTGATTTTTACGCCTGGCCTTGTTCTTGGCCTGATGATGGCCTTTCAGATTGATGCCGATGCAATGTTCCGCACGGAAAATATTACTGCCCCTGCCAGTTTGCTTGGCTTTGTGGGCGGGATGCTCTGTTTT
>JBMZFK010000187.1:0-535 GCA_049615365.1 Puniceispirillaceae bacterium (SeqCode) | reverse complement strand
ATGGCGGTTTTGACCACAATGAACAAACGGTTCGTGTGCTTACCCAACTTGAGCAGCGCTATGCCGGTTTTGACGGATTAAACCTGTCATGGGAAACGCTTGAAGGTGTTGTGAAACATCATGGCGCCATCAAAGATCGCACCGCGCTTCGCCCAGCCATTATTGCCATTGATAAAAATATGGATTTGCAACTAGAGCGCCATTCATCAGCCGAAGCGCAACTGGCAAATTTGGCCGATGATATTGCCTATCTTTCGCATGATTTTGATGATGCGCTTCGTGCCGGTCTGTTCAAGGTTGACGATATACGGCCATTGCCACAGGTGGGAAGAGCACTATTAGATATCGAAAAAAAATACGGTGATTTAGAATTGGGCCGGATCACCCATGAATTGGTGCGTCGGTTAATTTCGGTGTTTGTCGAGGATATGCTCAGCGTATCGACTGGCAATCTGGCGGTATCACAGGCCAAGCATGCAGATGACATCCGCAATCATAAAACGCCAGTAATCGGCTTTTCATCGGGTATGGCGGC
>JBMZFK010000186.1:0-542 GCA_049615365.1 Puniceispirillaceae bacterium (SeqCode) | reverse complement strand
TGTCGGCAATGTGCCAAAATTCATCAGCACAGAACCATCGCCATCTATGGCAATCACCTTTTTATCCTGAGCCAAAGCAAGCCCCAGCCCGATAGAAGAGGCAAGCCCCATCGTTCCCAGCATATAAAAATTGCTGGGCTGGTCATCCAGCAGATGCATTTCCTGGCTTGGCAAGCCGATATTGGTCACCACAAGCTGGTCGGAAATAAGCGGTATCAGCGTTTTTAAAACATCACTTCTAATCATGGCCCTCACGCCCCCTTCCAGAAAGTTGCATCCATCAGCAGCGCAACCGGTTTTCTTGCCATAAAGCAATGCGATAATATAGCAGCGGTTTCTGCGGCATCTTCTGGCTGGTGGAAATGATAGGTCGGGATATTCAGCTGGTTTAACAGCGCCTTGGTATGTACCGCCATCTCTACCTGACAGGCGACAGGCTCGCCCACCTCGCCGCGATAGCTGATCAGCATTGGCAAGGGCATCCGGTAAAACTGGATAAGGGTGGCCAGCGCATTAATGGTCACGCCAATCGCGGTATTTTG
>JBMZFK010000185.1:0-577 GCA_049615365.1 Puniceispirillaceae bacterium (SeqCode) | reverse complement strand
CCGATAGACCATCTGTTAAATAGTTGCAGATTTATAGCGAAATGCGGTATGCCTCTCATCTAATGCTAGTCTCTTTATTTTAGCAAAGGAAACATTATGCGCAGTTTGCAACGCCCCGGCCGGTCTCCCGTTCTCGCCCCACATGGCATGGCAAGCACCTCCAGCCCACTATCCACCCAGGCCGCTATATCGGTTTTGCAAAAGGGTGGAAATGCGTTGGACGCCGCCATCGCGGCGAGTGCCGTTCAAGCTGTTGTCGAACCGCAATCCACCAGCATCGGCGGCGATTGTTTTTGTCTTTATTCACAAGCTGGCAGTGATCGCGTGATTGCCATGAACGGGTCGGGGCGGGCCCCCATCGGGCTGTCTGCCGATTGGCTCTTGCAACAGGGCATTACCAAAATTGAACAGCAATCACCGCATTCAGTCACCGTGCCAACAGCCATTGATGCGTGGGTACAGCTCAACCGTGATTATGGCACAACATCGCTTGGCGAATTGTTGCAACCGGCGATTGGCTATGCCCGTGATGGATTTCCAATTGGTCACCGTGTCGCAGATGATTTTGCTGACTGCC
>JBMZFK010000184.1:0-587 GCA_049615365.1 Puniceispirillaceae bacterium (SeqCode) | reverse complement strand
CCGGCTGATGGAGGAGATCCTCAAACAGCAGAAGGAACAGCTGGGGGCAGATGGGTCCAAGTACTCAGTGGAGTTTTTAAGCAATGGCAGCGATAAACAAGACCATCAAGGTGATCGAGGCTATAGCGCGTACAGAGCAGGGCATAGGCTGGCTGGCTGACAGCCCACAGGACAGGCACAGCCACCAGCGCGGTATAAATGGAACGACCAGATATTTTCATCTTCTTTCCCCTCCTTTGGTATGGTGTTTGACGGTCAGCTTGTAGGCTGATCGCATAGCCTAACGCCATTAACCTTTTGTACAAAATCGGCGAGGGGGGGAGAAGATGGTAAGCTGGTCTAAAATATCAGGAAGACTAGAGCTTAAAAAATCTTGGCTACCTAAATGGACAAGCGATGAAACTTATCTGCGCATGGTAGAAGATATTTTGGAAGAAAAATGGCTCCCCGGGACGGATTCGAACCGCCGGCCAAGCGATGATTTGGTATGATTTTATTAAAGATGGGGACATTGTGGGTGCACATTATTTCATTGGCAATCACCGCTGCAATGACTGCAATACTTGGATTAATATTGGAGAGCAGAT
>JBMZFK010000183.1:0-594 GCA_049615365.1 Puniceispirillaceae bacterium (SeqCode) | reverse complement strand
ACCCCCCAAGGGTCTTAGAGCTCCTGCTCTGACCAATGGCATGTTGATCTTGAATGACTCCACAAAAGAGATGCCTGTCCATCCCTTTGCCCAAAATCTGATATTATCATAAACAATCATTAACAAAAGGTAGGAATTCCTCAAAAAGGCCTTGAAAAAGGATAGGTGACGAGAGGATGTGCCTGGGTATCCCGGGGCCTGCCTGCGGCACTGTGCGAAGGCTGAGAGAGCAGCTGGTTGCCAACATCCACCAGGAGTCCCAGCGCAAGGACAGGCATTCTCTAAACAGGCTTCATCTTAAGGTAGGCTTTTTTAAGGCCTTTTCAGGGGTTCCTATCCTTTGTTTAAGGCCTTCTTAGGGATTCCTATGTTTTTGTGTAAGGCTCCTTTTAAGGAAAAAATGGAAAATGTGATTAAAAAAAGGCCTATCCTTTTTGAAGGCCTTCTCTGAAGGGTTCTCTATCCTTTTTCCAGGCCTTCTTCGAAGGGTTCCATTCTTTTCTAAGGCCTTCTTTGAAGGTTTCTTATCGCGTTTAAGGCCTTCTTTGACAGGTTCCCTCCCATCCTTTCGTAAAGCCTTCTTTTTTTGATGGG
>JBMZFK010000182.1:0-672 GCA_049615365.1 Puniceispirillaceae bacterium (SeqCode) | reverse complement strand
CAAAACCGGATGGCCGGCAAGGTGTAAAAAAACTACCACCGCCCGCCATCCGGTTTTAATTCACCCAATTTAATAAGCTGCAGTGATCAGGAAAAGGCCTGCAAGCCTGTCTGTGCGCGCCCCAGAATAAGGGCATGCACATCATGCGTGCCTTCATAAGTATTCACTGTTTCCAGATTCATCAGATGGCGCATCACGTGATATTCTTCTGAAATGCCATTGCCGCCATGCATATCTCTAGCCATACGGGCGATGGCCAGAGCCTTGCCACAGCTATTGCGTTTGACAAGGGAGATAAGTTCCGGCGCACAGCTACCCTCATCCAGCATCCGGCCAACCCGCAAAACAGATTGCAGACCAATACCGATTTCGGTTTGCATATCTGCCAGCTTCAGCTGTATCAGCTGGTTAGCCGCCAATGGGCGGTTAAATTGCTTGCGCTCCATAGTATAGCTATGGGCGGCGTGCCAGCAGGCTTCTGCTGACCCCATTGTTCCCCAACTAATGCCATAGCGTGCCTTGTTCAGACAGCTGAACGGGCCTTTCAGACCTTCTACATTTGGCAAGAGTGCGTCTTCGGATACTTCAACATCACTCATGCTGATAGAGCCGGTGACAGAGGCACGAAGGGATAATTTCCCCTTGATAGGATCAGCGCTCAGGCCTTTCATG
>JBMZFK010000181.1:0-679 GCA_049615365.1 Puniceispirillaceae bacterium (SeqCode) | reverse complement strand
TATCTCCTCTATCGCCGGCATCCGCTATCTGGGCAAGCCGCAAATTGCCTATAGCGCGGCCAAGGCGGCCTTGCAGCAATATACCAAAACCTCGGCTGTTATTCATGCCCGTAACAATATTCGGATGAATTGTGTCCTGCCAGGACTGATGCATACCGCGATGGTCGAAAGAATGGCTGTCAAATATGCAGAAGGCGATTATGACGGCTTTGTGCAAAAACGCCATAATCAGGTGCCGATGGGCAAAATGGGCACAGCAGAAGATGTCGCCCATGCCGCCCTGTTTCTGGCATCGGATGAAGCGCGCTATATTACCGGTACAGAATTGGTCGTCGATGGCGGCATCACGGCCACTATCCCTGAATAACTTTTCAAAAAAAATTACGCCTGAATGCAAAAAAGGAAAAAGAAAATGGCATCCTATCATGTTTATGGCCGCGCCTTTGCCGGCTCTCTGATTGTCGAATTTATGCTGCGCGAGGCGGGGCTGGATTATACGATTTCCTTCCCCGATGATGCTGAACGGGCAAGCCCGGAATATCGGGCGAAAAACCCGACAGGCAAAATCCCTGTCCTGACCTGCCCGGATGGCGGACAGGTCTTTGAATCGCTGGCGATTGTGCAGTATCTCTCGCAATTTTGCCCGCATTTAATGCCTGCATCCGGCAGTGCGGCGGAA
>JBMZFK010000180.1:0-702 GCA_049615365.1 Puniceispirillaceae bacterium (SeqCode) | reverse complement strand
GGCCTTTTCTAGTCCTTTTTTTGTTAAAACGGCAAAAAGCTTCTAAACGATTTTAGTAATATATTATCGGCCTCTGCTTCGCCCAGCGTGCCGCCTGCCGCATAATAGGCGGCCATATCCTCGCCGCTCAGATAGGCAAGTTTGATTTGGCTGCCCAGGGTAATTTCTTTGGGCAATTTTTCGCCTTCTTAAAACTGCATTTTGAATTGGACGATCAGGTCATATTCATCAAACTCTGCCTCGTGATTGACAGGGATATTCACCCATCCCCCTCTCAATAATTGACAAAATCATAACAAGCTTGTCTAGATATAAGGCAATGGGGGGCATCTCTCTCCCATCTTTTTTTGACTGTTTTTTTACTTTTTTTATTTCACTTTGCATTGTTTCGGGGGCTGTTCGGCCATTTCAAAACCGGAATAAAGGCGTAATGTCGGGAAAGGGGGGCTTTGACTGCCCTTTTCCAGGCTATATGTTGGGTTGCCTATGATGTCCTATTTTGCTTCCATGCCTGCCACTGTCTGGCGGATGACCATCGCGCAAGGCCTGTCGATGAGCGTGATGAATATCAATATTATCAATACTGGCCTGGCCGGGGCGATATTGGCCCCTGCCTTGTGGATGGCGACCTTGCCACTATCGCTACAATTTGTATCGGTGATGCTGGCCACCCTGCCGGCTTCCTTGCTGATGGCACGTTTC
>JBMZFK010000179.1:0-725 GCA_049615365.1 Puniceispirillaceae bacterium (SeqCode) | reverse complement strand
GAGCCGGAGGCAAACAGGCCATCGGCATCAATTTGCCGTGTTTTTTCATCAATGCCGATAATTTTCTGAAATTCTTCTGCTGCATGGCTGCCATCTGTCAGGCCAGCGATAAAATGGGTCATGGCGATTGCACTGTTTAGCCAGGTTGCCTCCAAATCCAGCAAAACACCATCCTTGTCAAAAATGACGGCTTTAATCATAAACGCCAACCCTAACTAAATAAAAATTTACCACTAATTACAGATAAAAATGTTTTTTCACACAGCCCTGTCTATATCATAGACAAATGCGTGATTTCTGATCATAAAGCAAGACCGGGGCTGCAAAGAAAGAACAACTTGCCTCGAAAATCGGGCAAAAGCTGGAGGATGTAAAAATGAAAATTGCTGTTCTGGATGACTGGCAGGAAAATGCCCATGAATTTGCCGACTGGTCACGGGTGACCCGGAAGCATCAGCTGGATATCTATCATGATACGATCTCCGGCTCTGCCCTTATCGAGCGGTTGCGTGAATATGAAATTATATGTGCGATGCGCGAGCGCACCCTGCTTTCAGCAGAAGTGCTTGCCCAATTACCAAATCTAAAAGCCATTATTACCAGCGGAATGCGCAATGCCGCGATTGATCTGGATGCCTGCAAAGAGCGAGGCATTATTGTAAGCGGTACGGCCTCGCCAGGCCATGCTACAGCAGAATTGGCGATGACGCTTATTGGGGTGCTGG
>JBMZFK010000178.1:0-825 GCA_049615365.1 Puniceispirillaceae bacterium (SeqCode) | reverse complement strand
TTTTGGCAAAGGCGTAAAATCTGATGAAACAGATGCCGGCAGATATCATTGATCTGGTGCTTATAGGCGGTGGTCATGCCCAAATCGCGGTATTGAAATCCTTTGGGATGAGACCGCTGGACAGGGTGCGCCTGACATTAGTGACAGATGTGCTGATGGCGCCCTATTCCGGTATGTTGCCTGGCCATGTTGAGGGCCATCACAGCATGGAAGATATGCATATCGATTTGCTGAAACTGGCCAGATTTGCCGGTGCGCGTCTGATTAAACGATCTGTTGCCAATATAGATTTTATTAATCAAAACATTGTTTTAGAGGATGGTTTAAATCTGCATTATGATGTTTTGTCCCTCAATAGCGGGGCGGTGCCGGATGCCGAATCCATTCAAGGGACAGACGCATATGGCATTACGGTAAAGCCTATATCCCATTTTCTGGAAAAAATGCCGATCTTATCAGAATTAAGCGGCGATATTGCGGTGATTGGCGGCGGTGCAGCGGGGTGCGAGCTGGCCATATCCCTTACCCGTCATTATCAGCTGGCAGATAAACCCTTTGCCTGTCACCTGTTCAGCCGTTCAAAGCGGCTATTGCCTACCTCTCCTGAAACTGCTTCTAAGATTATGGCACGCGCCCTGTTGGATAATGATGTTACGCTGCATCTGGGCGCGTCTGTTCAGCGCCTGACCCGAGATGGGGTGATAAGGGAAAAGGGCGATACCATCCCTGCCCGCCATATCTTTGTAGTCACCTCTGCCCGTCCAGCTAACTGGGTAAAGGGACTAGCCATTGCCCATTGCGAGGATGGCTATATTCAGGTGCGCC
>JBMZFK010000177.1:0-826 GCA_049615365.1 Puniceispirillaceae bacterium (SeqCode) | reverse complement strand
AACGTTAGAAAAATAACACCTGGTAGAAAATGTCTTTTTTGATTTACAGGTCTTTGACCCTAAAGACCCGGCAACAGAAGGCAGGGCAAACACCAAACACAGGCGAAAATATTTATTTTACGACCACAGCAGCATATTAAGGAGAGCAAAAATGACCGCTGAATTCGAAGCCCATACCAAAAGCCAAAATGGCCGTTTTGCAACTACCACACGAGACTATGATATGTCCGAGGTAACAAAATTGTCTGGCTCTGTAGTGGTCGAACATTCCCTGGCGCGTCGTGGTGCTGATAAATTATGGTCGCTGTTACATTCTGAAGATTATGTTCATACGCTGGGGGCCATGACAGGTAATCAGGCAATGCAGCAGGTACGCGCTGGTCTAAAGGCTATTTACCTGTCTGGCTGGCAGGTTGCCGCTGACAGCAATAGTGCTGGCTCGATGTATCCTGACCAGTCTATCTATCCGGCAAATTCCGGGCCTGAGCTGGCCAAGCGAATCAATAAAACACTTATCCGCGCCGATCAGATAGAAACATTGGAAGAAGGCACGCCCTCTACTGACTGGCTAGCCCCGATAGTTGCAGATTGTGAAGCTGGTTTTGGCGGCGCCCTGAACGCCTTTGAGCTGACCAGAGCCTATATCGAAGCCGGGGCGGCTGGGGTGCATTTTGAAGATCAACTGGCATCTGAGAAAAAATGCGGACATATGGGCGGCAAGGTTTTGATCCCCATTCAGCAAGCAATTACCAATTTAAATGCGGCAAGATTGGCAGCAGATGTCAGCCGTGTTTCCACTGTCATTATGGCCCGTACCGATGCAGAA
>JBMZFK010000176.1:0-832 GCA_049615365.1 Puniceispirillaceae bacterium (SeqCode) | reverse complement strand
ATGCGAAAAGACATATATTCTTCGCCCTCACCAATTTGCAACGGCACGCCGGCGGCGATCTGAACCCCTTGCCGCATAAATTTTTTGCCTGACTTCATATCTGCATCATTTGTGAAGCTGACAATAACAGATGGTGCCTGATATCCCTCAGCTGCAACCGAAACAAATCCATGTGCTTCCATTAGCTGGCGCATACGGCTACCCAGCTCAATCTGGGCCTGACGCGCCTTTTCAAAACCAAATTCACGTGTTTCAGCAATCGCATCGCGAAAGGTCACAAGCCCATCTGTTGGCATGGTCGCATGATAGGCATGCCCGCCATTTTCATAAGCCTGCATAATAGCGTGCCATTTCGCCACATCACATACATAGGACGAGCTGTTGGTTTCAGCCAGTTTTGCCACCGCCCGGCTGCCCAGCATCACCACCCCTGCACAAGGGGTAGAAGTCCAGCCTTTTTGCGGGGCGGTCAATAGCACATCCACGCCAAGCCCGGCCATATCCACAAACAATGCCCCCGAGGCCACGCAATCCAGAACAAATAACGCGCCAACCTCATGGGCGGCATCAGCAATTGTTTTGATATAGGCATCTGGTAATAACATGCCAGCAGATGTCTCGACATGCGGGGCGCAAACCAAGCCAGGCTTGAACGATTTAATCTCGGCTACCACCTCTTCAACAGGCGCAGGCGCAAAGGGCTGATAGCTGTTGCTACCGCTACCAGCCTGGCTTTGATGTGCGCACATGACCTTTGTTTGCCTGGCAAAACCGCCTTTTTCAAAAATTTCGGACCAGCGAAAACTGAACCAACCATTGCGCACCACAAGGC
>JBMZFK010000175.1:0-863 GCA_049615365.1 Puniceispirillaceae bacterium (SeqCode) | reverse complement strand
AAATCCAATACTATCAGCCTTGCTAGAGAAGGACGGTTGATGCTAGGGCAGATGTGTGGATTGAACTTTTCGCGCTATCGAGAAGATATACCTGGCTATCTTGGCAGTTTTATTCTGGCAGAAGAGGGGGTGCCAGAGGGTTATTACCATAGTGTAATTATCGCCTCAAAAAATCTGGAAAAGATTTCGATAAATAATTTGCCGGTAAATGAATTATGCGCCGCCATTAGCGAAAAAGACAGCTATTCCGGGCGTTTTGCCCTGTATCAGACACTAGGGGGAGGCCTAAACCCCTGTGCCTTTGGCAGGGTTAGCTACACAGGCGCACATCGCGGCACGCTGGCGGCGATATCTTGCGGGCAGGCCGATATTGGCGCGATAGATTGCCTGACCTGGCATATGCTGCAATCTGCCTCTCCTGAACAGGTGGCAAAGGTCAAAGTGATTAGCACCAGCCGGCCTGTTCCCGCCCCACCACTGGTAAGCGGTCTTGCAGAACATAGCGAAGAGCTGGTTTTATTAAAAAAATCCATAAAGGCCGCGTTTAAGGATGATAAATTATCTGCCAGAATGAAAAATATAGGTATTTTGGGATATAAGCCCCTGACAGGCGCACATTATGATATATTTGGGGCATATAAAATCTGAATAGAATTTGCGTTTTTTGGAATTCCTCTTATTCTCGAAGGCGCAAAGGAAAAAAGTTAGAGACAAAAGCGAGTAATTGAAGGATGGTAAAGATGTCTGGTGCAAGAAGTATTTTGGTAATATGCAGCACATTTTTGCTTGCTTCCTGTTCGGCAAAGTCACTTATTCATACAGTTGGACAGCAGGCCAACGCGTTATTTGCCCCTGTACAAGAG
>JBMZFK010000174.1:0-1027 GCA_049615365.1 Puniceispirillaceae bacterium (SeqCode) | reverse complement strand
AGAATTGGCCAGCACCAGAATAGATCATTATTGGGCAGGCAATGTTGTCTTTCCCTTTGACCAGATGCCCAAGCTGGCGGTGCATGACGGCATTATCTATCCAACCGGTTTTTGCGGATCGGGTACAGTTTGGGCGCACTGGCTGGGGCGTAAAGCAGCCCTGATGATTTTGGGGGCAGAGGCAGATGAGAACACCAGCAACCCGCATGCGGCGGCAACAAATTTTGCTGGCCTGCCTATGCACACCCTGCCCTTTTATACAGGCGATCCATGGTTTATGCCGCTAGCAATGTCCTATTACCGGCTACGCGACAAGCTGGCAGGCGGGCGCTATTAAATAAACGACCCCCCCCTTCTAGTTCAGAATAAGGATAATTGCTGGCTGGCAGGGGCTGATTTTTGCCTGCGGGTAGCGGGGGGGCGATTGCGGCTTCCCAGCTTTTGATAAATGCCGGCAGCGATCGCGGCAAAATCCGGATGGCGTTTATGCTCGGCAATTCTGGCCTTTGCCATACGAATACTGGCGGCATTATCCACAATGGGATGCGGGTAATCACGGCCAATCACCACCGCGTAACGCTGGCCCAAATCTGGCGACATACGATAAGGCTCATGCAGCCATTGATCAGGCAGGCGGGCGAGTTCAGGTACATATTTTCGGATAAAGTTCCCATCCCATCAGGATCATGGTCAATTGATTGTTTAACCGGATTATAAATGCGGATTGTATTGATACCGGTCACCCCCGATTGCATCTGGAACTGGCTATAATGAATGCCAGCTTCATAATCGGTAAATAATTGCGCCAGATAGGGCGCGGTTAACCGCCAATCGAGCCATAGATGATAGCTGGCAAAACTGACCAGCATCGCCCGCATCCGAAAAGTGATCCAGCCTTGATGAATCAGCGACCGCATGCAGGCATCAATCATCGGATAGCCGGTTTGCCCCGTTTTCCATGCGGCCAGATAGGCCGCTTTGCGACCGGCATCTTGATCCATATCATCACGAACCGACTCATAAAGCG
>JBMZFK010000173.1:0-1067 GCA_049615365.1 Puniceispirillaceae bacterium (SeqCode) | reverse complement strand
GCCGATTATTCCCATTCCAGAGCCCCTTTCTTCCATTCATAGATAAAGCCGACGGTCAGAACGCCCAGAAATACCATCATTGACCAGAACCCAAAGGCTCCAATATCACTGAGCGCAACGGCCCATGGGAATAAAAAGGCAATTTCCAGGTCAAAGATAATAAACAAAATAGCGACCAGATAAAACCGTACATCAAACGGCTTGCGAGAATCATCAAAGGCATCAAAGCCACATTCATAGGCGGTGAGCTTTTCAATATCAGGTTTTTGCGATCCAACAACCACTGCGCCGACAACAAAGGCGATGGAAAGACCAATAGCCAGTGCCATGAAAATAGCGATAGGCAGATATTCCGAGAGATACCCTTCCATTGAGTTTCCTGACCCCCGTCGCAATGGATAAATATAGTTAGGTTTTGATTAGTCTAACCGCAGGCGAAATGCAAGGCTTTCAGGGGCATTTTTATCCATAGTGTAAAAAACAGGCATAAGCGGCCTCGCCGCAGGTAGCTGGCCGCAATATCGATGCCCTACTTCACCCAGGTGGATGACCGGCGCCTGTCGATATCCCCGCTCATCATCTCGGAAAAGGCGGTAGCCAGACCGTTATAGGCCGCTCTGTTTTTCTTTAGCACAGAATCCAGAGGTACAACGATATCGCCATCTTTACGCAGATAGGGAGTGTCATAATTTCCAAAATTTTCTAGCAGCTTTTCAAGCGCTGCTAGAAGCTGTTTTTCTTGCTCGGCATTTTGTGCGGCGGTTGGCTCTGACATGGTCTTTTCTCTCTTTGCAACAGGTTTTAATGTAACGCCCAAAGCAGAAGATGTTCAAGAACTGTGCCAGATATCCCTGCCCTAGGCGTTAACGGCTTTCATAAAGCGGTCTTTAATCACCACAGGGTCCATTTCAATCACTGGAACCTTGATATTACCAGACTCGCATTTGCTGATGATGATTGTCATCTCATCGCCTGCCAGCGCTTTTTCCACAACATTTTTGGTGTCTTGTGCGGAACACTCAATGACATTTTCACACCCGCAAGCCAGCGCCACCTCTTTCAGCGAG
>JBMZFK010000172.1:0-1244 GCA_049615365.1 Puniceispirillaceae bacterium (SeqCode) | reverse complement strand
TGCTGCAAGGGCGACCAGCTGGGCTGTCATTTCATGTTCTTCCGGGCTATGGCTGGTTTCATGCAAATAATGCCCAAGCGGAATATAGCTGGCGGATTTTGGCTGATCCTTGTCATCAAATTCCACAAATTCAATTGCCAGATTATGTATCTCATCAAACGGCTTTTTCATCTGACCACTCCTGTTATCCTGCTGTCAGCATTTTGTCATAAGCCATTGCTTGCAACAGCTATGCCAGACAGGCGCTCAGGGCAGAATATCGCCAGATAAAAAGACAGGGAAAAACGAAGAAAAAGGAAAAGCAAGGCCGAACTGAGACGATCAGAACCGAATTTCGCGCGGAATGCCCCCTGTAATGCTCAGCTGATGGCCAATTTTAAAGAACAGAGCCGGATTGATGGATTTATCATTGATAAGGATTTCATAATGCAGATGCATACCGTCCGAACGACCTGTATTGCCTACCTTGCCCAGCACAATATTTTCGGTCACGAAATCGCCTGTTGCCACATTGATAGAGGAAAGATGGGCATAGACAGTTTCGATATTATGGGCATGGCGCACGCGCACGACCTTGCCAAACGACCCATTGCGGCCAGCAAAGCTCACGACACCGCTGGCAGACGGGCGCAATTCTGCATTCCAGGTGCTGGCTAGATCCACCCCGTGATGAAAGCGCGTTACCCCTGTTTTTTTATTGGTACGCATACCATAGGGGCTGGTGATGTAATAATAGCGCAAGGGCGATTTTAACGGCAGCTGGTTCAAAACCTTTATCCAGCTATCGCGGTGCAGAAACAATTTGGAGACCAGCGCGTCAGCAGGTTCCGCAGCAAGAGGCCAACTATCTGGCGTGTTATCCAGGCGAATATCAAAACGCTCAATTATTCTTTCTACCTGCCTCGCCTGTGACAGATAATCTGCAAATAGTCGGTGCAGCTGAACACGGCTATCAAGATAGGGGGCTTCGGCAAGGCTATCTAGACCAACAAATTCTGGATCCATTTTTTCCGCTTTTGGACGAGGTATTGGCGCAATGATTACTTCTTCGGGCACCGGGTCGGGCTGAATGGGTAACTGGGTGGCCAGAGCCGTGACATAATCTTCTGGACGTTCTTCGATAACAGGTGATGGCTGTGCCAGGACTTGAGCGGCTGTGGTATCTAGGCTGTTATCTGGCAAAATACTGGGCAGAGCCGGCTTGTCAGCCTGGTCTGTGATATTCTGCGGAGGGGCAGGGGCAA
>JBMZFK010000171.1:0-1334 GCA_049615365.1 Puniceispirillaceae bacterium (SeqCode) | reverse complement strand
AGCTTTTTGCCAGAACAGATAGGGCTGTATCGACAGCAGTTTAACGCTGTCAGCTTTGAGGTTTTTAACACTTCTCCTTCCTCTGCTCTGCGCGATTTACGCGAATTTGAAACCGATATTGCGCTGTTATTTGACGCGGTCATGCCGTCAGATATGCAGATAGCTGCAACGGTTGAACAGCCAGTATATGCCTTTATGCATAAAACCCATCCGCTGGCAGGAAAAACAACCTTGCGCCTGCAAGATTGTCTGAACTCTAAAGTCATGCTTCCAAAAAGTGAGGGCGGGCTGCGTACCCTGCTGGAAGTAGGTCAGCTACAAGCCAATCTGACGCTTGAGGAAGCGGTCAGTTCAGATGATTTTAATTTTATGCTGAATTATGCCAGCCATGAGCCGATTATCGGCTTTCATATCCCGCTGGGCTTTACCGAAACGGGTATGGCTTCTAACGATTTAGTCTTTATTCCGATGGATGAGCGCGATGTGGGAACAGGCCTTATTCATATTGCACATGCAAAAGGGCGCGTATTGCCAGTCGCCGCAGCAAAATTCCTGGACCAGCTCCTGCAGAGCGTAAATGAACGCTTTCCTGATGAGACCAGATAATTTTTTAGCAAAGATCACAATCACCACAAAAAAGAGATGCCATGCAGGACATGACATCTCTTGTTAAAATTTTCGTGAGTTCACGCTAACCTGCCTATCAATGATAATAACTCTGCCGATTATGTGTTTATCACCCTAACCGGCCTGGTTATTCCCTGATTATCCCGAATTTTTTATCTCCGGATAATTCGGGGAGCATGTTTGGTCAATTTGTTAGCAAAGAGGCTGCTCTCCACAACAAACCCAAAAACCCTTCTGATCTGCAATGTTAGTCTGTTCACTAGACATATGATCACCTCCTTTACTAGCTGTTAAAACGATGTCACAGCGTTACCTGCCAGTTAAAAGCTGTCAAGATAGGCAAATCAGCTTTTCCATTTTCACATCTGTAAAATACAGATAGGCGTAGAAGCGGGCGGCAAGGATAGGTATCAGACCCAAGCCATGTACTAAGGCCATGTACCAAGGCCATGTGCATAGCCATCTACATAGCCAATAGCCAGAACCACAACAATATGGTAGGGCTGGTGAAAATATCCAAATCTTTAAGCTGTTAATAAAATAACCTGTCGGCGCCGATGTTTTCTGATTCCCAACATATTCTTGTCGTTCAACCGCTGGTCGGTATTGGCGATATGGTATGGCATAAACCCTGAATAGATAATCTTATCGCGCGGCACAAGGTGACGCTGGTAACCAAATCTACGGTACAGGCGCAATTGCTATTT
>JBMZFK010000170.1:0-1339 GCA_049615365.1 Puniceispirillaceae bacterium (SeqCode) | reverse complement strand
AACAGCGCAGCCGGCAGATCCGGCACCAATCACAACAAAATCGAATTCCACGTCCCCATTCCGGTAGAAATAATTATTTTTTGAGACTTTTTGTCCCCTTTATTGTATAAATTTACGGTACATGGTTTAATGCAGTGTGCAAGCTTTAAATAATAAAAAGTGTGAAATCATAGATGGACGGCATGAACAACAGCGAAAAACTCGCACCTAATCTTCGAATCATTCGCATTTTTGAGATATTGGCGAACCATCATCGGCCAATGTCCCCGACTGAGTTGAACGCTGAGCTAAACATGCCAAAACAGTCGCTTCATCGGCTTTGCAACATGTTGTTGGAAGAAGGGTATCTGGCGAAAACAGGGCGCAAATTATACCCCGCACCACGGCTGCTTCAAATGGTGTCGGGACTGGGTATATTAGGCATTAACAGCACCGGCTGTCACCATATTCTGCGCAAGGTATCCCATGAATTCGGCGAAACTGTAAATTTTGTACGGCCAGAGAAATATGGCATGAAATATGTCGACAGAGTAGAAACAAACTGGGCCTTTCGTATTTTACTGCCTGTGGGTACCCATGTACCCTTTCATTGCACCGCCAGCGGCAAAACCTATTTAGCCTCACTGCCGAAACAAAAGCGGGAAAGGCTGGCTGGATCTCTGCAATTAAGCAAGCGGACCCATTCAACCATTGACCACCCTGTCCGACTGGAAGCCGAGCTGTTAAAGATACGAAAGCAAGGTTATGCCACAGATAATGAGGAATTTTATAGCGAGATGGTCGCGCTGGCCGTTCCGGTTACTGATTTGAATGGGGATTATTTCGCATCGCTTGCGGTACATGGCCCGACACCGCGCTTTTCGTTGGACAGAGCCATACAAAGGGTAGAGGTTTTGCATCGCGCCGCCGCAGAAATTCAGCTGATGCTGTTTTCCTAGATAATCGCGATAAACAGACCGCCACAAAAAAGGGCTGTGAAATTCACAGCCCTTAAAATTATGATTTGTAAAACGTTCCTTAACGCTTTGAGAACTGGAAGCTCCGGCGGGCTTTTGCCTTACCATATTTTTTCCGTTCCACAACGCGCGGGTCACGGGTCATAAAGCCGCCTGCTTTCAGCGCTGGCCGCAAGCCAGGCTCAAAATAGGTAAGCGCACGGCTGATACCATGACGTACCGCCCCTGCCTGACCAGATAGGCCGCCCCCTACGACGGTTGCGATGACATCAAACTCATCCTTGCGCTCTGCTGCTTCAAAAGGCTGCTGCAGGATCATCTGCAGAACCGGGCGCGCAAAATAGGCTGTCACATCACGGCCATTAACCGTAATCCGGCCAGAG
>JBMZFK010000169.1:0-1417 GCA_049615365.1 Puniceispirillaceae bacterium (SeqCode) | reverse complement strand
GGCCCACCAGCCAGCAGCGGTGATGCACGCTTCTGCCCATAGTGATATCTTTTGCATCAAGGTTGCCTCAAAGCTATTTCCTACTGGCCTGATCAGGTAATTCTGTTATTTTGTGTAGATGACTTCACCTTACCCAGTCTTTATCGGTTTTTTCATTTATTCCTTCGGTCTTGGCACGTTGTTCCCGCGCATCGGGGATATCCAGCTTGCCATGGGGTTGGGTGAAGGCGCGCTTGGTCTTGCGCTAATCGGCCTGCCTATTGGCCTGCAGATTTCACTATTGGTGGCAGAAAGGGTTTTGCACCAATATTCGGTCAGGCTGGTCATGATAGCGGGCATGGCGATGATAGGGATATCTTATGCAGGTGCCGCCTTTGCCAGCACGCCAATTGAATTCTTCTTCAGCCTGTTATTTGGCGGGCTTGCGGTTGGTGCTATCGAGGTGGTGATCAATTTGGAGGCAGACAGAGTTGAGCACAGGCTGGGCTATCGAATTATGAATCGTGCCCACGCATTCTGGTCTCTTGGATTTTTTGGCACCGGTATTTTAGGCGCCATTGTCAGCCAGCTGGGTATCCCTGTTTCGATACATTTTATGTGTTTTGGTATTATCGCTGTGCTTGTCACCGCCATTAGTTTTGTCAATTACCAGCCAGCGCCACAGCGTCCTTCTGTATCAGAGGGCAAGCTGAAATTTGTGCGCCCCACCCATGCGGTGATGATACTGGTCTATCTGACCTTGCCCGCCATGCTTGCTGAAGGCTCTGCTATAGACTGGTCTGTAATCTATATGCGTGATGTGTTTGACACCCCTCCCATTATTAATGGGATGGCGCTCGCATTGACCGCATTTTGCCAGTTTGTAACGCGGTATTTTGCAGATGGGTTTGTCGACAAATATGGGCCGCGCAAGATTGTAACTTATTGTCTGTCGCTGATATTGACAGGCAGTCTAATTATTATTTTCTCGTCCTACTGGGCATTATCTCTGCTTGGGTTTGCCTGTCTGGGTGCGGGCTCGTCAGTGATTTTTCCTCTTGCCATGTCAGCCGCGGCACAACTCAAAGACAGGTCTGCCGCGGTCAATATTGCCGCCCTTGCTCAAGTCTCTTTTTGTGTGTTTCTGGCGGCACCCCCACTATTGGGGCTGGTCGCTGAACATGCTGGCATCCGATATGCCTTCAGCCCCTGTCTGCCGCTAATTCTGTTTGCCTTTCTAAACCTCAAAGGGCTCTCTGGAAATCAAAGACATTAAGGGTATTGCAGACCGCTATTGCAGGGATAGGGGCTGGGG
This sequence comes from Puniceispirillaceae bacterium (SeqCode), assembly GCA_049615365.1. Lineage (GTDB taxonomy): Bacteria > Pseudomonadota > Alphaproteobacteria > Puniceispirillales > Puniceispirillaceae > JADHLI01. Next base: position 123 of record JBMZFK010000169.1, on the reverse strand, counting down.
CACGCCTGGGGTGGCAAGCAATTGCAGTAGACCACTTCTCAGCCATACCATTTTTCATGAATGCTTTGTTGAAGCTGTGTTCATGCAGTTGAGAATTAAACGAAATAGATAGCGCAATTTCCT
>JBMZFK010000168.1:0-1446 GCA_049615365.1 Puniceispirillaceae bacterium (SeqCode) | reverse complement strand
CATTCAAATTGGTGATGGCTTGCTGGACGGGGATTAAAACCTTGCCGCCCATATGGCCGCATTTTTTCTCCGACGCCAGCTGATCTTCAAAATGCACGCCGGCCGCCCCGGCCTCGATATAGGCACGGGTCAGCTCAAAGGCATTGAGTGCCCCGCCAAAACCCGCCTCGCAATCGGCCACTATCGGGGCCAGCCAGTCAATAGAAGGCGCGCCATCTTCCAGCGTTTCGATCTGATCTGCCCGAATAAGGGTTTTATTGATGCGCTTGGCCAGCTCTGGCCCGGAATTAGCCGGATAAATGGATTGATCGGGATACATGGAACCGGCTGTATTGCTGTCTGCGGCCACTTGCCAGCCTGACAGATAAATGGCTTTTAGCCCTGCGCGTATCTGTTGCATGGCCTGATTGCCGGTCATAGCCCCAAGCGTGTGCAGATAATCTTCTGAATGCAGCAAGGCCCATAATTTATCTGCCCCGCGCCGGGCCAGGGAATATTCAATGCGAACAGAGCCTGAGAGTTTTACCACCTCTGCCATATTATAATCGCGCGTCACATGGGCAAAACGCCCTGCCTGGCTTTGGGTATGGGTTTCAAATGCATCAGTCATTGTCGGTCTCCGTTTAAAATCAGTTAAGGCAAATACGCCTGCCAGACAGGCGGTAATTTCCGTGCGCCCGTCGCGGCATGAGATAGAGGTAGCGGGATTAGCAAACAGACAGAAATTAAAAAGTGTAATAAATTAATGTAGTAAAGATTTACAATTGAATATTGTAAATCTTTACCCAATATGTTACTTTCTACCTTGACATATTTTTAGAAACAAACCGGTTTTCAGGAGATGGCAAGATGGCAGAGCTTACCAGTGGAAAGGTGATGATCGGGCATAAATTAAGGCGGCTTCGTACCACCTTGAAGTTAAGTCAGTCTGATATGGCTGCAGAGCTTGGTATTTCTGCCTCTTATCTGAATCTTTTGGAAAATAATGCGCGGCCAGTAACCGTCCCTATTCTGTTCCGGCTAGGCCAGACCTATGATGTGGATTTACGGGATATCTCGGAAGATGATTCGGCTCGCCTAACGGCATTATTAAGCGAAGTTTTTGCCGATCAAGCCCTTGAGGGGATCAGCATGTCGCGGCGGGATATCCAGCAATTGGCGAATCAGCACCCCACCGCGGCAAATGCGTTTTTAACCTTGCACCGCGCTTATGAGAGTATGCGAGAGGCGGCCCGGTCTGGGGATCAGATATCCCAGCAGTCAAAAGCGCCGCGTCCCCTGGATGCGGTCAGGCGGGTACTGGAAACACAGGCAAATTATTTTCCCGAACTGGAAGAGGCCGCAGAGCGGTTTCTGGCAGACTTGCAACAGGGAGGGCAGGGAAGTTTACTTCAGTCCGGATCAAAGCCGGCACAATTAATCGGCTGGCTAGAGCAAAAATATGGC
>JBMZFK010000167.1:0-1762 GCA_049615365.1 Puniceispirillaceae bacterium (SeqCode) | reverse complement strand
ATAGCTTGTCGATGTACGTTTCTGCGGCGAAGAATAGGTCTCGAGTATCTTGACCGAAACACTTGAGTAGTCTGGATGTTACGTTGATGTCCCATCCACCTCCAATACTCTTCATGCGGTCAATGTTGGATATACCTTGTCCTTGGGTTGTATCCGTAGTCATGCCCATGGATAATGATTTATCGGCATTAAAAGAAAGCGCGGCGCTGAAGGATGATCCAACCCATAGCGCAGAATATGAAAACCGTTTTGATACTGCCCATGCAGATAGCACATTAAGCAAGCGCAATACAGGCAGCGGTGACGGTGACTTTAATTTAATTGAAAATGTTTCTGTTGAAGAAGGCTTTTACCCGCAGCTTTTCCGGCAGCTAAATCTAGCTTTTGCCCATCCGGCAGATAGGCTGATCGCAGGCCATTTTGTAGCTGCGCTGGAACCTACCGGATGGATTGGTGCCAAGGTTGAGGAAATCGCCGCACAGGCAGGTAGCTCGGTAGCACGTGCTGAGAATGTTCTAGAAACGCTGCAAGGTTTTGAGCCTGCCGGTATTTTCGCTCGTGATTTGGCAGATTGTCTGCGTATTCAGCTGATTGATCAGGAATTATTCACAACAGAATTTGGCATTTTGCTGGATAATCTGGAACAGCTTGGGCGCGGCGAGGTAAAGCAGCTGGCTCGCAAGCTGAAATGTGAACAAAGCGATATCATGGATATGCTGGCTGTTATCCGCACGCTTAATCCAAAGCCAGGCGAACATCTGGGTATTGAGTATAGAGACATGCCAAGCCCGGATGTAATTGTCGCAAGAACCCCCAAGGGCTGGTCTGTAGAGCTGAACCGTTCTACCCTGCCTTCTGTTCTGGTAAATGAGGATTATGCAGAAAAAATGGCAGAACAGCAGCGTAAAGATAAAGCTGCGGCTGACTATGCCTCTGACACGCTGGCAAATGCACGCTGGTTAAAACGGGCTGTTGAACAGCGTAATCAGACAACGCTGAAAATCAGCGCAGAAATTATCCGCCATCAAACAGATTTTCTGGAAAAAGGTCTGGATTATTTAAAGCCGCTATCCCTGCGTGATGTAGCAAAAGCGGTGGGTATGCATGAAAGTACTGTCAGCCGGGTAACAACCGGGCTGTTGATTTCCACCCCGCGTGGCGGGATGCCGCTTAAATCCTTCTTTAGTGTGAATATCGCTACCAAAGGCTCTGATATGAATGCCTCTGCGGCCTCTGTTCGCAATATGGTAAAAAAGATTATCTCTCAAGAAGTGCCCGGCAAGCCGCTTAGCGATGAAGCCATTTCCAAGATGATTTCAAAGCAGGGTATCGATCTTGCCAGACGTACAGTGGCAAAATATCGCGAAATGCTAAACATTCCATCTTCTTCACAACGTCGTATGCAGGCCCGTTTATCCAGCATGCGGTAGTACTGACAGCTATTCTCCTCCCAAGAGACCGCCCCCTTGTCAGTGTTACGGCAAGGGGGTTTTTCATTGCTGTCATATTTTATGCAGATAAATTACGCTGTCAGACGCAGGCGCTTTATAGCCTCGCCAGATAGAGCCAGAGCGCGCCTTAGTTTTGTTTACGATTGACCCAATATCAACGGGGTCAGAAATAAGGTGAGGTAACGATAGGGTGAGGTATTTTAACGACCAGCAGATAGAGCCGCTAGCTGTGCGGTCATCTCATGTTCTTTCGCGCTATGCTGTGTTTCATGCAAATAATAACCAAGCGGGGTAAAGCTTGGTGCCATTGG
>JBMZFK010000166.1:0-1808 GCA_049615365.1 Puniceispirillaceae bacterium (SeqCode) | reverse complement strand
AAAGCACCGCCATAGCGCCATCGAAATCTGCCCCGGCAAGCAACACCACCAGCGCGCACATCCAGCTGACCAGCCCTATCATAGCAAGCGCGGTTAAACGCTGATGCCACCAATGTGCCAATCCTGATTTTGCGGCGCCTAGCCCGCGTGCCTGGGCCAAAGGTGTTTTCATGCTATTGGATTTTAACATTTTACGCTCCCCTTACGCCGCGCTGAACACAAGGCCCCATAGCCCTGCGGTTAATAAAATTGCCAGAACCAGAACCGCCTGGCCTGATTTATAAACCGCCGGAATAGTTAGCCCAATAACCGCATCCCAGAACAAATGCCGGACCCCGTTACAGCCATGATAAAACAGCGCCACACTATATCCGAACAATACCAGCAACCCTAATGGATGGCCAATAACCATCTTGGCAAGGGCAAAGGTCTCTGGTCCGCTGGCCAATGCCACCAAATAGATGGTCAGCATTACCGTACCGGTAGATAGAATAATGCCTGTCATTCGATGCGAAATAGACATAATCGCTGGCAATGGCAGACGATAAACCTGCAAATGCGGTGATAAAGGACGCTGACGTGTCATAAGCAATACACCTTAAAAATATGGTTGAGCTGAAAAAGCGTGTAACAGACCACTCTCCCCCGCAATCTAAGCCAACTATACCCAAACCCCTCGCCCTGATCAATTTATCTGCCAAAGATTTTCAGCCCAGTGGAACAAAATGCTGTACATCTGCGTCTGCATCAGTGTAACAGGCGGTATGATGACAAAAAATCCAGCTAATTCAGATAGGGCGTCTTTCCAGCCACAGATTCTAACGATCCAGTCTGCGGTGATGATAGGGGCTGTTGGCAATGATGCGGCTATGCCTGTTTACACCCATTTCAGGCAAAAAGCAGCGCGGCTGGATACGGTCAGGCTGGCAGCCCATCCCGGCTTTCAGGCCGGGTTTACCGATATCACCCCGGCAAACACACTTGCCGCATTGCTGCATGATTTTGCCAATCTGCAACAAACCACCCTGCCAGATGCGATTCAGACCGGCTATTTTGGCACCGCAGATCAAATAGCCCCGGTCGCTGAATTTATTGCTGGCAGCCAGAATAAGGGAAATATTTTTTATCTACTGGACCCGGTTCTGGGGGATGCCGGCAAGCTATATGTCGAGCAGAGCATAGCTGTTTCCATACAAGAAAGGCTTCTTCCCCTGGCAGATATCATCACGCCAAATGCTTTTGAGCTTGGCTTGCTCGCCGGCAGGGACGTCACCAGTCTTGCAGAAGCCGAGATAGCCGCACAGCAGCTACTGGCTAAAAATTCTGGCCGATTAAAAGCTGTTTTTGCAACTGGCATTCATGCGGGTACAGGGAAAATCGCGGACATGCTGACAACCGGCAAGGGAACAACCTCTTTTGTGCATAATCGCAAAATTCACGGCGTATCTGGCAGCGGAGATGTGCTTAGCGCTCTGGTGATCAGCGCCTTTTTAAGAGATGCTGGTCTGGAAGAAGCCTGTCAGCGCGCAAGCGCCCTTACCGCTGAGATGATCGCCAGAACCGCCTCACCGCTTGGCCTTGCGGTCACAGAATTGCTGTGGCAGACCGCCAAAGCGCCTGTAGCAACGCCGCCGCGACCCTGAATGACCGTTAGCTGGCGTTGCTGCCAAGTTTGATGACAGGCACATTAGCCAATTATTCTGGATAATTTTTTAGCGCCCGCTAAGACCGCGCTCAACCACCAATTCAGCGATTTGGACAGAATTCAGCGCCGCCCCTTTACGCAGATTATCGGACACACACCAGAA
>JBMZFK010000165.1:0-1828 GCA_049615365.1 Puniceispirillaceae bacterium (SeqCode) | reverse complement strand
AACTTTGATATATGTCTCCCTGTTATACTTATAGAAATAGTCTTTAGTTCTAATAAAACTGCCTCTTTTTTTATTGTCAGGGTTTTTCATCAAAAGACCTTTAGACAAGTCTATAATCTCTTGCAGTTTGTCAGGAGTAAGATATAAGTTGTTAAGGTCAGAGGGGGTCTTGCTCGATATCAGGGTCTCGAAACGGGTTAAGCTGTTCTGGATCGCAAGCCAGATCATATAAACAGGTTTGTGTGTCCCTAAACCCGCCTTGCCGCGGCGAGCGTTTTGCACCCGCAAAAGCAGGAAGTTTCAACACCGGGGCTTGTTTTGTAAAGGAAAACCCTCGATATAAGGCTGCGGGTTCCAGCTCATACAGCTCAAACAGGCTTCGATTATGCATTGGCATAAGAGTATATTCAAACAAATCATGGGTTTCCATATCCTCTGGATAACAGAAATAGCTATAGCGTCCATCTGTGGCATTTATCGCGCCTCCAAAAATACCGTAAAGGGCAATTTTGCGCGCCTCGCAGGGCTGCTCAAATAAATAGGGCAACAGTGAATTACCTAGAACTTGTGGGCTTTTTTCCGCGCCATGCAATTCCAGAATAGTTGGCATCAGATCGGTGGTTTGGGTCAGTGCGCTAATGCGGCTGCCGCCAGCCACAGCCATTTTTGGGTGATAAATCATCAATGGTATATGGGCGACTTCATTATAAAAGGGCATTCTGTTTTTTGCCCACCAATCATGTTCAGAAAGCAAAAATCCATGATCAGTGGTCAGGATGATGGCGATGTCCTCCCACAAATCCAACGCATCCAGCCTATCGAGAATACGGCCAAGCTGTTCGTCACAAAAGGCAACCAGTGCGGCGTAATTTGCTCTCAATTCTGCGATTTCTGCATGGGTTTCCTCTACCTTTCGATAGCGTGGCCAGTCCAAAACAGGCCCGTCATAGCCGGTATCCTTCTGGTTTTTATCTTGCTGGCGAAACCGCTTTGGGGCGGCGAATGGCTCATGCGGATCAAATGTTTCCATTTGCAGAAACCAGTGATCAGAATTGTGGTTGGTCTCCAGAAACGCCAGCGTGGCATTCACACATTTGACAATCGGATAATCGGCTTCTTCTTTTACAGCGCTTCGATTAATCATGCCTTGCAGGCGATGGCCATCTCTGGTGTCTTCAAATTGCATCGGGTGATATTGTGCGCGAAACCGTTCCAGAGGCGGCGTTACCATAGCGACATGCGGGTCTGATTCCTGGCCACGAATAAAATCCCAGCTGGAATATCGCGTATGATAGGTAGACCCGCCATCTTCAAAATAATGATAATGGTCAGAAATCAGATGGCTATATAGTCCCGATTTTTTTAACTGGGCGGCAAAGCTGTCATCAAAAGGCTCTAGCGGGCCCCAGCTTCGATGCAGAAAATTTAATCTTCCGGAATGTAGATCCCGTCTTGCTGGCATACATGGCAAAGAGCCAGCGTAATGGTTGTCAAAAATAGCCGAACGCGCGGCCAGCCGATTGAAATTTGGCGTGTTTGCGGTGCCGCCATAGCTATTCAGCGCTGAGCGATTTAGACTGTCAAAGAGTAAAAAAAGAGTTTTCATTTCTGGTTTTTAAGGCCGCTTATACATGTAAAAAATGGATTAATTACTTTTTTCTAGGGTCTTTCTCTAAATGAAAAGCGGCTTATAAATACATTGACAGTCCAAAGCTAAGCCTTTCTTAATTAGGTTACAATATTTTATTTTTACCAGTGAAATAGCGTTGTTTTGGCCAGGGCCAGCCAACAGAAAACAGAACCGCAACAGGACGAATTCCTGGACTGA
>JBMZFK010000164.1:0-1847 GCA_049615365.1 Puniceispirillaceae bacterium (SeqCode) | reverse complement strand
GCTTGTGTTTGTTTGAAATAGCCTTTCATAATGATATTCCCGCGAAAGACAATCTCGCCTTGTGTCTGGCCATCCAATGGCACTGGCTGGCCTGTTTCTGGGTTGAGCACCAGCACATCTTCCTGCATCTCATACGCAACACCTTGCCGGGCTTTTAGCCGGGCCTGTTCTGTTGCGGGCAGGTCATTCCATTCCGGCTGCCAGGCACAGACAACAGCCGGGCCATACACTTCTGTCAGCCCATAAACATGGGTGATGTTAATCCCCAGCGCTTCAATTTCTGCAATCACCGAGGCGGGTGGCGGCGCAGCAGCGGTCATCATTTCAACCTTTTGATCAAAGGGGCGGCGCTCTGCCTGCGGGGTGGTTGCGATCATCGACATGATAATCGGTGCGCCACATAGATGGGTAACGCTATGGTCGGCAAAAGCGGCAAAAATAGCGTCGGCACGAGGGCTGCGCATAAAGACATTTGTGCCGCCAAGCATCGTTATAGTCCAGGGAAAACACCAGCCATTACAATGAAATAGGGGAAGTGTCCAAAGATAAACCGGATGATGCGGCATGGTCCATGCAACCACATTATTCACCGCATTTGTATAGGCGCCGCGATGCGAGTAAACCACCCCTTTTGGCTTGCCAGTCGTCCCGGATGTATAATTCAGCGCCAACGCATCCCATTCATCTGCTGGCAAGCTATAGGCAAAGTCAGAATTGCCTTCTGCAAGCAAATCATCATAGCTGATATCTGTCTGGCACCCTGCATCTGGCCCTTGCGTATCACAAATATCAATGATGGGAATATCCCTTCCAGACAGGGTCACCGCCTGGCGTGCCACATCACGAAACTCGGTATCCACTAAAAAGATTTTCGCCTCTCCATGGGCAAGGATATAGCCCAGTGTTTGTGCATCCAGACGCGTATTATTCGCATTCAATATCGCGCCCAGCATGGGGACCGCAAACGCACATTCAAAGGCTTCGGGGATATTGGGTGCCAGCAGAGCGACCACATCCCCCTTGCCAATACCGCGTGCCTGTAACGCACTTGCCAGGCGCCGACATCGCTTGCCCACCTCTGACCAGCTGCGCCGGATATTCCCGTGAATATGGGCCAGCCTGTGGCCGTAAACCCGTTCTGTACGTTTCAGCATGGATAGCGGCGAAAGCGGGGTGTAGTTTGCCTGTCGCTTTTGCAATTCCAGCCCTTCAAAATTTGATGGTGGGTGCATCCTGTCTTGCCTCACTATTTATACGCCTATTCATTGCCACTATGTTTATATCAGCTTACCATCAAACCAGATGGTAGATTTCTAACATAAGAGATGAGATATGAACGGGCTAGTAGATAAATTTCTGGTAGATAAAAACAGGTTCAATGGCACGGTGATGATAACTGGTGCGGGGGGCTGTATTGGGGCCTGGGTGGTCGCTATTCTCACCGCTTCCGAGGTGCCTGTGGTCGCGCTGGATTTATCCGAAGATCGGCGCCGTGTGGCCTTGCTGATGGGCGAGGGCGAGGCTGGCGCGCTGGATTGGGTGGCAACAGATATTACAGATTTCTTGGCACTAGAGGCGGTGGCGGAACGTTATGATGCGAAAGCGATTATCCATCTTGCGGGTCTGCAGGTACCCTTTTGTGCGGCTAGCCCAGCACTTGGAGCGCGGGTAAATGTAGAGGGTACGATTAATATCCTGCAGCTCGCGCGCGAGATGGGAATAAAACGTACCGCCTATGCCTCATCTATCGCGTCGCTGGCGCTGCCACCGGGCGGGCCGTATAAAGAAACACTCTATGGCGCCTACAAGCTGGCGAATGAGCATAGCGCGTTTGTATATTGGTCTGA
>JBMZFK010000163.1:0-1891 GCA_049615365.1 Puniceispirillaceae bacterium (SeqCode) | reverse complement strand
AGTGACCTGAAAGGCGCCAGCCTGTTTGAGCGTGAAAACGAAAAAATAGCAGCCAATCTGGAATCGGTTTATGAAGGCACCAGGCCGGCAACGCTAAAGCGCTATGGTGAGACAGATGACCGCAAGGATGAGCTGATTTAACCCGGCGGTGCAGATTATAATCCAGTCAGGCTACGCAGGAGAAGCAGCAGGCCAGAGGCAAACATCAAAATAATCAGCAACCGCCTGAATTGTAAATTATCCAGCTTTTTAAACAGCCAGATGCCAATTTGGGCCGCTATCAGACCCGTTGGCATGATCACCGCTAAATAGATAATGCTCTGAAAGCTATAGGCGCCATTGGCAGCAAGCATCAGAACAGATAGTCCAAGAACCACCACATTATAGGGTTGCAGGACCGCCCGTGTTTCATTTTTGGAATAGGGGCGCATGGACAGCCAGATGGTAATAAGCGCCCCTGATAGCCCTGCAGCACCGCCCAATATGCCGCCTATCAGCCCGACCAGCCTGTCTGTGGTGAGGGCAGGGCCCGACAGGGTTGGCAGATTTGCCCGAAGCACAAAAAATCCGCCATAGAGCAGCATGAATAGTCCAATAAAGATTCTCAACATATCTGTATCAATAAAGCTGAGGCTATAGACGCCGAGGGGAATACCGATAAGCGCAGGCAGCAAAAACCGCACCAGCCTTTTAGGATGTTCAAAAATCTGCTGACGTACGATCCATAACCCTTGCAGGCCGCTAAAGACAGATAAAATCAATACCAGCCCAACTGCCTGTACAGGGGGCAGGATTTGCAACAAAAATCCAAGTGAAAACAGGGCGGTGCCAAACCCTGCCAGCCCATTAACAAACCCGCCTGCAAGACCGGCCAGCATCAGATATATAAACAGCTCAGGCGTCATTTATTTCATTTCAACAAGAACGCGCTCTTGATACATTTTCCATAACGCTGATAGCAAATCTTCATCAAAGCTGGAAAAGATAGCCTGGCCTGCGGCATCATCTGAAAAAACCAGCCGTAATAATTCTGTAAAACCTGTTTGATCGCCTGGCGGGTCCAGCTCGTGGCGGGCCCGAAATTCATCTGTTTTGGCAAATAGCGCTTCGATCATATCACGCATTTGCTCTGGGGTCGGGTTACTGGTCATGATCTTCTCTATCTCTGTTTAAATATCTATTGTGCGCTGAATGCCGGTAGAATATGTATGCCATTTGCGTCCAACTCCAAAGGCCAGACTGCACTGACCGCCTGCATGGGCAGGCTGGCATAAAGATGGGGGAAAAGCTGTCCTCCTCTGGACGGCTCCCATTTAATCTCAAGAGGCTCGCTATCCACTTCAATCAACAGCAAATCAGGCTGACCGGTAAAATGTAAGGCCAGGGTTTCTGCTATTTGTGACTGGCTGGAGAAATGAATATAGCCATCTTTGATATCAATTTCTGCACCGGTAAAAACACCTGCCTGTTTGGCTGCCTGCCATTGTGGGCGCGCACAAATTTTATAGATATACCTGTCCATCCTATTCCTGTATTTTAAAAATCTTGTCTTATGTTACATATCAGCCCTGCCTAATATGGGCAATGCAGGAACGCGTTATGTATAAGAGCGGTATTGACAAAATTGGCGCCGATACCAGTTAAGCATACAAAGAGGGTTGTGCAAAAAGCTGTGAAGGGTGTGAGGTGATAAAGGTATATTTTGACGGTAAATGCGGACTGTGTTCTAAGGAAATCCGCTATTATCAGAAGATTGCGCCATCGGCTGTGTTTAGCTGGTGCGATATTGCGCATGATCCGGCACCATTGGCCCCGCTTGGGATTGGTCAGGCAGAGGCGCTTCGCCTGTTACATGCCGAGGATGATGAAGGCCAGCTTCATATTGGCGTTG
>JBMZFK010000162.1:0-1898 GCA_049615365.1 Puniceispirillaceae bacterium (SeqCode) | reverse complement strand
CCTGAAAGGCAGAACCATTTGCGTCAGCGAGGACTGGCAGGCAGCTATCCAGCATACCGATATTCAGATCATCATCGAAGTTACAGGCAATCCGCTTGCCGCTGTTGAGCATATAAGCGCAGCTTTTGCCGCTAAAAAACATGTTATCAATGTAACGGTTGAAGCAGATGCCTTTTGCGGGGCCGGGCTGGCAGCAGCGGCACAGGAAGCCGGAGTGATCTATTCAATGGCCTATGGCGACCAGCCAGCATTGGCAGCAGATTTAACCGATTGGGCACGTGCCTGCGGATTTCAGGTGATGGCCGCCGGCAGAGGGCATAAATGGATGCCGCATTACCGCTTTTCCACCCCGGACACCGTTTGGGATCACTGGGGGTTAAGCGCAGAACAGGCAGAGCGCGGCAAACTGAATCCAAAGATGTTTAATGCCTTTCTAGATGGCTCAAAACCAGCGATAGAATCAGCCGCTATTGCGAATGCCTGTATGCTAAAGGCCCCGGCTAACGGGCTGGCCTTTCCACCTGGTGCCATCGAAGATATCCCACAGCTGATGCGCCCGAAAGCAGTGGGCGGCGTTCTTGAAGATACAGAAATGGTAGAGGTGATATCCTGCCTTACTGCAGAAGGCCAACCAATCCCCAATGATATCCGCAAAGGCGTATGGGTCGCTATCGAAGCCGATAGTGCGTATATCAAAAATTGCTTTGAAGAATATAGTGTGACCACAGATGATACTGGCCGCTATATGGCCGCGCATAAAAAATGGCATATGATCGGGCTGGAACTCGCCATATCGGTAGCAAGCATTGCCCTGCGAGGTGAGCCAACCGGTTATGCCCGCGTCTTTAATGCTGATGTTGTTGCCATTACGAAATCTTCACTACGCGCCGGAACCTTGTTGGATGGAGAAGGCGGGGCGACTATTTATGGCGGTTTGCGCCCTGCCCATGTCAGCATATCAAACGGCTATTTACCGCTGGGTTTGGCTAGCAACGCAAAGCTGAAAACAGATTTGCGCCCGGACCAGATAGTGACTTTTGAGGATGTTGATATAGACCAGACAACCAAAGCCTTTGCGATGCGGGGCGCTACGCAAGACAGGCTGAATGCCCCGCCATTGGTCTGGACAGAGTCTTGATACGTAAAAATGAATGATATTTGGCAGTAACAAAAAAATATATACCTCAAGGAATAATCGTGGCCGGCATGGATAGCGTCATAACAGAACATGAAAGTAAAAAGTTGCGGCGCACGCTTGGGTGCTTTGCGACCGGCATTGCGGTTGTCACCACCAAAGATGAACATACCCCGCCAAGTGGAATGACCATCAATTCTTTCAGCTCTGTATCGCTGGATCCGCCACTTATCCTATGGAGCCTTAGCCGTGATTCGGCGCGGCTGGATATATTCCAGAAGGCTGAATATTTTGCTATCAATATCCTGGCCGAGGATCAGCTGAATTTATGCCAGCATTTCTCGTCTACCAAATCTGATTTGTTTACCGATATTGCCTGGCAGCCATCAGCACATGGCCAGCCACTTTTAGAAGCGGTGGTTGCCAGCCTGGAATGCCGTACCTGGAAATTATATGAGGGCGGTGATCATATCATTATTTTAGGAGAGGTTCTGGCGCATCAGAATCAGGATAAACCGCCGCTTATTTTCTCAAAAGGCCAGCTCACCAGCCTGAATAATCAGGCACCAAGCTGACCTATTTTAATCTATGCCTACAGACCTGTTTCGATCAGCGTAACCCCGGTTGTTTTGCGGCCGGTTAGCGCGCGAAAAGCCTCGGCAGTATCCGCCAGATCATAGCGCTGATTAACCGAAACCTTCAGCTTGCCTGCACTTAGCATGGAAAATAAATTAGCTGCCACTTCGCCAAGTTGGGCGTTGCT
>JBMZFK010000161.1:0-1914 GCA_049615365.1 Puniceispirillaceae bacterium (SeqCode) | reverse complement strand
CTGCATCAGCCTGGCAAGATTGGCATCAAAATCATCTTCTTCTATCCGGGGTGTTTTCTGTGTTGTTTGCCCGCTGGCCTGAGGGCGCTGCCTGCTCTCTTCGGTGCGGCGTGCCAAAACAGTATCCAGATGCACCACATCACTTTTTGCCGTATCGGGAGCTACAGAGGGCTGATGGCCGCTATCGGCGTGATTGGCCTGTGCGTGCAACCCCTCAATAGAGGCTAACAGGCTGTCTATTTTATTCCCGGCTGGCTTGTGCATCTTATTCACCCTGCTCTGTGTGATAATGGTAAAAGCAGGGAAAAAATGGGATTATTCAGCCCTGCTGCTAGAAGGTATCGCGATGATAAAGGGTAACGACTGGCAGGGTCAGATATTGAATCAAGGGCGGGCAGAATATCTTCTGGCAGGAACATCTCAACCGAAAGGCGGCCGATTGCCTGTAACAGGCGATAGCCGTTTAGGATTATCGCTTCTTGTGTTTGTACCAGCCGCAATTCGGTATCGGAAAGGCTTTGTTCGGCATCCAGCTGATCCAGAAACGTTTTCAGCCCATATTCCACCTCGCTGGCTGTGCCTTGTGCAACCAGACGGGCGGCATTTATTTCTGCCTCTACCGAGGCAAGCTGGGCTCTTGCTACCTCATAATCGCGAAAGGCCTTTCGGGCGGTCAGACGGACAGTGCGTCTGGTTTCTGCCAATTGTGCACGCGACCGGCTTACCCCGGCAGCAGCGCGCCTGTCGGCTGCACGTGACCCTTCTGTGACCAGAAAAGGGGTAGAAAATTCCAGCTTTGATGTCACCTCATCCTTGTCCATTGATGCGCCTTGCTGGTCATTTTGAACCGCAGACAGGCTGAAATTCAATTTTGGCAGCAAGCTGGTTTTCAAGATTTTAAACTCGATGCCTGCCTGTTTTTCGGCTGCCAGACCAGACAGGATAAGGGGATGTTCAATACCGGCTATTTGTTCTGCTTCCTCGATGGTAGCAGGTAAATTGGCAGTCTGACGGGTAAGCGGGCGCAAATTATAATTATCCAGTCCGGTAAGGGATTGATAGGCCTCTTCAGCAGACTGTAGATTGGCAGCTGCCTGTATTTCATCCGATTTGGCCCGGGCTAAACGTGCTTCTGCTTCTGCTAGCCTTGTAGGGGTAGAAGTGCCAGCTTCCAGCTTGATATTCTCGGCTTCGGTCTGTGCTGTCAGCCTTTTGGTGTTATTGCTACGAATATCATAGGCTTTTTGCGCGGTAATGACATTCAGATGTGCGGTCAGAATAGTTAAAATAACCTGTTGTTCTGAACTTTGATAAGAGGCACGCGCACTATCCAGCCCGTAACGGGCAGATTCCATACGGCTATCTGCTTCGCCAAAATCATAAATCTGTTTTTTCAGCGTGATCGAGCCGGAGCGGCTATTGCTGGAGGTAAAACCGCCCGGAGTATCCGCCTTGTCGGTTTGAATATGCGAGCCGCTAAGGGCAAATGTGCCGGTCAAATCATTTTTTGCGTTGCTGGTGGCTATCGCCTGGCGTGCCACAATAAAGGCCTGTCTTTCCGCTTCCAGAACTTTTGACGCGGTCAGCCCGGCGCGCAGGCTATCTTCCGGATTAACGGTCTGTGCCGATAACGGGCTAATCGCTGATGCGATTACCAGCCAGCTGGCAGATAAAACATAAAGGCTGGATTGCACAAGGCAAATGTCTTTTAGACGGGTGGATAGAGCAGTCAGCATGGATGCGAAAACCTGATGATGGATCGGGACAAGCCAGAGTATAAACCAGGTAAGAAAGTCTACCAAGTTATTTTGCGCCAGCTAATCACTCTTCTATACTTCAAAAAGAGAATTTTGGTTTGGCTTTAAATCAGAAAAAGATCATAATCTTTTTAGGGGAGCACCTGCTTCTATCAAA
>JBMZFK010000160.1:0-1926 GCA_049615365.1 Puniceispirillaceae bacterium (SeqCode) | reverse complement strand
TCTTCGCGTGTTTTCATGCCTGTACGGCCTTTGCCGCCGCGGCGCTGGGCGCGATAATCTGACAAGGCGACCCGCTTGATATAGCCGCGATGGCTGACCGTCACAACCATATCTTCCTGCTGGATTAAATCTTCATCATCCTGATCCGCCAGCGCGTCTGATATTTCTGTGCGGCGCGGATTATCCAGCCGATCATGGGTAGCTTGCAATTCTTCCAGCACAACTTCTGTAAGGCGCGCCTGACTGGATAAAATCTCCAGATAATCCTGTATCTGATCTGCCAGCTCTCTGGTTTCTTCTGCCAGCTTGTCGCGTTCCATGCCGGTCAGGCGTTGCAGGCGCAATTCCAGAATGGCGCGGGCTTGTGTTTCTGACAGGTGATATTGCCCATCCACAACCTTATGGCCCGGATCATCAATGAGCGAGATAAAGGCTTCCACCTCTGCTGCTGGCCAGGCTTTTTCCATCAGGCTGTGGCGTGCCTGTTCCGCATTAGGCGCGCTTTTAATCAGCTCGATAATCTCGTCAATAGAGGCAAGAGCGACCAGCAACCCTGCCAAAATATGCGCCCGGTCGCGGGATTTAGCCAATAAATGACGGGTACGGCGTGTAATTACCTCCCGCCGGAAGGTACAAAAAGCGTCCAGTACCTGACGCAGCCCCATTTGTTGGGGCCGGCCATTATGCATGGCCAGCATATTCACCGCAAAACTGGTCTGTAATCTGGTATGGCGATAAAGCTGGTTCAAAACCACATCGCCTGACCCGTCTCGCTTGATCTCGATGACCACACGCATCCCTTTACGGTCAGATTCGTCGCGGATATCAGAAATACCTTCAACAGTTTTCTCGCGCACCAGCTCGCCAATACGTTCCAGCAATTGTGCTTTATTCACCTGATAGGGAATTTCGGTAATAATGATTTGTTCGCGGTCTCTGGCGGTGGTTTGCACCTCGGCTCTGGCGCGCATCATCACAGAGCCGCGCCCTGTGCGGAACGCATCGCGGATACCTGAGCGCCCCATAATCAGTGCCCCGGTTGGAAAATCCGGCCCTGGCACAATCTCCATCAGCTCTTCATCTGACAGCTCTGGCGTTTTAATAACCGCCATACAGGCCCGAATAACCTCACCCGGATTATGCGGCGGAATATTGGTTGCCATACCAACCGCAATCCCCCCTGCCCCATTTACCAGCAGGTTTGGATATTCAGCTGGCAGAACCGATGGCTCATTCTGGGTTTCATCATAATTAGGAATAAAATCAACGGTGTTTTTGTCGATATCCCGTAGCAGCGATTCTGCGGCTCTGGCCAGACGTGATTCGGTATATCGCATCGCCGCAGCAGGATCGCCGTCAACAGAACCAAAATTCCCCTGCCCATCTACCAGTGGCAGACGCATGGAAAAGCTTTGTGCCATCCGCACCATCGCTTCATAGATAGAGCTGTCACCATGCGGGTGATAGTTACCCATCACATCCCCGACAATACGCGCCGATTTACGTGGCGGCTTGGACCAGTCGTAATTCCCCTCCATCATCGCATATAAAATGCGGCGATGAACCGGCTTTAGCCCATCTCTTACATCCGGCAAGGCGCGTGAAACGATAACGCTCATAGCGTAATCGAGATAAGAGCGGCGCATCTCATCAGAAATTGAAATTATGGGGCCGGATTCTGCTGGTGGCAGGGTCGTTTCAGACACAGAGTTATTCCCGTTTCCAAAAAAAGAAAAATTCTCAACATTTATACCATATCAAGGCCTGAAAACACCAGATATTGTTACAAATGTGTTATTTTTTTCTGTTTTGGCAACGACAGGAATTTTCACCCCCGAACGGCTCCCGGAACGCCCTGCAGAACACCTTGCCAGAACGCCGCCCAAAAGATCTCCTGGAAGAACGCCTAGAACGGGATATCATCAT
>JBMZFK010000159.1:0-1957 GCA_049615365.1 Puniceispirillaceae bacterium (SeqCode) | reverse complement strand
ATAATGATTATCGCCCGGAATTTAATGCTAGTGTGAAAGAATGGAAAACCGAGCAATCAGAAAAACGGATAACAGGAAAAATAGATGAATAACATCCAGCCGCTATCCAGCACACCTGTAGGTCAAGCTGATTTTCTGAAACAGGTTGAGCAACGCCTATTGTGGCTGTCGCACTGGATGATCCATCATGCCAACCATATTCGCGCTTCTGAAGATGGCATTAAAACAGGGGGGCATCAGGCCTCCAGCGCCTCTATGGTTTCCATGTTAACCGCGCTATATTTTTCTGCCCTGAAGCCAGAAGACAGGGTTGCGGTAAAGCCGCATGCCGCGCCTGTTTATCATGCCATGCACTATCTGACAGGCCGCCTGGGGGTAGAGAAAATGAAGCTGTTTCGCGGCTATGGCGGCGTGCAATCCTATCCCTCGCGCACAAAAGATGTTGATGATGTCGATTTTTCAACAGGCTCGGTGGGACTTGGGGTGGCGATTACCAGCTTTGCCGCGCTGATACAGGATTATATCGCGTGCAAGAAATGGGGCGGCGGCCTGCCAATGGGCAAGATGGTTGCGCTGATGGGCGATGCGGAACTGGATGAGGGCAATGTTTATGAATGTTTGCAAGAGGGCTGGAAGCATGATTTGCGCAATGTCTGGTGGATCATTGATTATAATCGGCAATCGCTGGACGGCATCATCCATGAAGGTCTGTGGGAGCGGGTTGAAAAAATTTTCGAAGCCTTTGGCTGGGAAGTGGTACGGGTAAAATATGGCCGCTTGCAACGTGCCGCCTTTGCCGAGCCGGGCGGGGATAAATTACAGGCATGGATAGATGCCTGCCCTAATCAGGATTATTCTGCCCTTACCTTTATGGGAGGGGCAAATTGGCGCGAGCGTTTAATGCGTGATTTAGCCGATCAGGGCGATGTTTCTGCCTTGCTGGATCGGCGCAGTGATGCTGAATTGGCCGAGCTAATGGAAAATCTGGGCGGTAATTGTGTTTCTACCATGGCAGAAGAATTCGCCGCTATTACGCATGAACGCCCGGTTTGTTTTCTGGCCTATACCATCAAGGGGTGGGGAACGCCCATCGCTGGCCATAAAGATAATCATGGCGGCTTGATGACCCCTGACCAAATGGCCAGATGGCAGGAAAATATGGGCGTGCGGGTTGGGCATGAATGGGATCCTTTTGAAGCCGTTCCGGATGTTTCCGCATTAAAAAGCTTTATCGAAAGCCGCCCATTTTTCAGCACAGAAAATCGCCGTCTGAGAGATGATATACTTCCAGTTCCGGATCTCGCCTCGCCATCAGATAAGCGTATCTCCACGCAATTTGCCTTTGGCAAGATTCTTGATAATCTGGCGCGCCAGGACAGCCTGTTATCCGAGCGTATTATGACCATCAGCCCGGATGTATCAGGCACCACCAGCCTGGGTCCATGGATAAACCGCAAAAGGCTGTTTGCCCGCCAGGCCAAAGAAGATGTGTTTCGCAATCAGGCCATCCCCTCTACCGCGAAATGGGAGTTCACCCCCACGGGCCAGCATCTGGAGCTAGGCATTGCAGAGATGAATTTATTTCTGGCACTAGCCGCTGCCGGGCTATCGCACAGCCTGTTTGGCAAACGCATTATTCCTATCGGCACGGTATATGACCCTTTTGTGGCTCGCGGACTGGATGCCCTGAATTATGCCTGTTATCAGGATGCACGCTTTATGATTGTTGGCACCCCTTCTGGAATCACCCTGGCTCCCGAAGGCGGGGCGCATCAATCGGTTGGCACCCCGCTTATCGGCATGAGCCAGGATGGCCTCGCCTCTTTTGAGCCAGCTTTTAGTGACGAGCTGGCAGTGATTATGGGCTGGTCTTTTGAGTATCTGCAACGCGATGCAGAGATGGTTGTGGATGCAACAGGCTGGCAACGCGAGCAGACGGGCGGGTCTGTGTATCTGC
>JBMZFK010000158.1:0-1970 GCA_049615365.1 Puniceispirillaceae bacterium (SeqCode) | reverse complement strand
ACGCCGTCCCGGCCTGTGTATGTGCATGGCGCGGTCAGTTCTGCTGTACAAAAAAGCCATATATGGGGTTTCTGGCAGACAAAATGGCTGTCACAGGCGGCTGCCCTATCGCGTAAAAGCTGGGAGCAATGGCAAATTATCACAGCAACCGGCAGGGTCACCCAAACCAGCTCTGCTTACCCCTATCATGCGCTGGATAGCTCGGCTTGGCTTCAGGATTGTCTTGCCGATGCAAAAGATATTGTCAGCCACTCTGCTGATGTACCGCAAAAAATAGACGACAGAATAGACGACATCCTGATTTTTGATAGCCGTACCCCTGACATACCAGAAAATAGCCTGCTACAGCATTTCATCGGGCTGGAAATAAAAACACCCCATCCGGTTTTTGATGCCGGGGTAGTGACCTTAATGGATTTCAGATGCGATCAGTCGCGTGGTATTCATTTTATATACCTGCTGCCTTTTTCTGCCGATACTGCCCTGGTCGAATCAACTCTGTTTTCGGCCCAGCAAGAAGATAGAGAATTTTACATTGCCGCGATTAACCGCTATTTGCGAGATAACTATCAGCTTGAAAATTTTCAGATTTTGCGTGAGGAGGCCGGGTGCATTCCAATGAATTTTCTGATGCCGCGTGACCCTGCCTTGCTGGCTATCGGGGCGAATGGCGGCTGTGTGCGGGCATCATCTGGCTATGCTTTTGCCTTTATCCAGAAACAGGTTCAGCAGATTGCACAAAGGCTGGCTAAGGGGCAGAAAATCACGAAAACCCCGGATCCCCATCGCCAGATCGATAAATGGCTGGACCGGGTATTTCTTGGTGTTCTCAAAGCCCATCCAGAGGCCGCGCCTGAACTGTTTTTGCGGATGGGTAGAGCCCTGACAGGCGATGAGCTGGCGAAATTTATGTCTGGCTTTGCGGATGTGTCTATCTATGCAAAACTTATCCTGGCGATGCCAAAGCGGATGTTTATTCGCCAGATTGTGCCTGCCTTTACCCAAAACCGGACAAGGGGCTAGTTATGCTAACGCCAATAGATATCTTTGCTCTTATCGCGGTGATGCTGGTTGGCCTGCCGCATGGCGCCTTTGATGGGGCAATTGCCTTTTTCCTGGGGGCGGGCAGATCTGCTGTGCGAATGACAGGCTTTGTTATAGGCTACAGCCTGTTGGCGGGCCTGTATGTCTGGTTCTGGTATCTGGCCCCGATGCCAGCTCTGGCAGGTTTTCTTATCCTTAGCGTCATTCATTTTGGTAGCGGCGATATTCAGCCTCTTGATCCCGGGCCATCTGCATGGGCTGGCAAAGCGCTAAAGATGGTCAGGATTTTCACTCATGGCGGGGTGGTCGGCATTGTCCTGCCCAGCTTGCACCCGCAAGAGGTTGCGAGGCTCTATGCGGTTCTGACAGGCGGGGATGCGGGACCGATTATGGAGATAACTGGCTGGTTGTTTCCCGTCTGGGGCGCCGGGTTTATGGTGTATCTTCTGGCTGCTATACTCTATAGAAATTTGCGAGGGGCGGTTTTTGAAATTGCGATACTCTGCGGGATTGCGGCATTTTTGCCGCCCCTGGCGGGATTTTCTGTTTATTTCTGTCTGGTGCATTCCCGGCGTCATTTTCTGGTTATCTGGACAGCGATGCAGGCGATGCTGTCACGCCAGACTATCCTTGTTACCGGGTTTATTTTGACGATTATTACCTGGGCAGGGGCAGGGGCGGCTTTTTATCTGCAGGCGGATTTGGCCGCGGTTTCTACAGGCGATGCGGCGCTGCGTACCGTATTTGTGCTGTTGGCTGCCCTGACTGTACCGCATATGATCCTTGTCGATAGTATCTTTCGACCAGTCCTAGAAAAAAGAGCGATATCATGACCGATAAACCTGCTTCTAAATCTGCTTCGGGGCGAAAAGATGCCCATCTGGATTTGGCTCGAAAAACGCTTGCTGAGGGACAGCAGAGCCTGC
>JBMZFK010000157.1:0-1995 GCA_049615365.1 Puniceispirillaceae bacterium (SeqCode) | reverse complement strand
AATATTGCCTTTGCCTGTTTTATGATGAAGTTTGTTTGGTGATGCGCCCTGCCAGCCTGTTTAAATCTGTCTATGATGTTGCGATAATCGGCGCCGGGGCGGCCGGCCTGTTTTGTGCAGGGCTTGCCGCAGCTCGTGGAAAAAGAGTCGTACTCATTGACCACCGCCATAGAGTTGCAGAAAAGATTCGTATTTCAGGGGGTGGGCGTTGTAACTTCACCAATATCCACAGCCGGCCGGAAAACTTTCTGTCCAGCAATCCGCATTTTGTGAAATCTGCGCTTGCCAGCTTTACCCCGCAGGATTTCATTGCGCTGGTCGAGCGCTATCATATTCCCTATCACGAAAAAAAACTTGGCCAGCTTTTCTGTAATAATAGCGCCCAGGATATTATTGATATGTTGCTGGCAGAATGCCGCACCCATCAGGTAGAGACAGCCTTTGGACTCGGTGTTGTAGGGGTTAAGCGCGGTCTTTCCGGCTTTGAGATCACATCAGAAGAGGGAGGCATCCGCACCGATAAACTGGTGGTGGCAACCGGCGGTCTGTCTATTCCCAAAATAGGGGCAACCGGCTTTGGCTATCAATTGGCCGAACAGTTTAATCTGGCTGTTATTCCCCCGCGTGCCGGTCTTGTACCGCTAACCTTTACCGATCAGATGAAAGATTTTTGTGCCAGCCTATCGGGCCTATCCGTAGAGGCGGAGGTTTTTTTTGGTAAAAGCTGTTTTGCTGAAGGGCTGTTATTTACCCATCGCGGCCTGAGTGGGCCATCAATCTTGCAGATCTCCTCTTACTGGCAAAGCGGGCAAAATATCCGTATTAACCTTGCCCCACATCAGGATATAGCCAATTTTCTTATCACGCAAAAAAAGCAGGCCCCGCGCCGCGACCTTGCCGGTGTTCTGAGCCAATTTCTGCCAAAACGTCTCGCTGGGCAGATGGCTGACATTACCGCCGGAAATGGCCGGCTAACCGATATTGCGGACAGAGTGTTGGCAAATGTTGGCGACACAGTCAATCGCTGGCATATCCGCCCCTCTGGTACAGAAGGCTATCGCACGGCTGAGGTTACATTGGGCGGGGTGGATACAGGCGCGCTATCTTCCAGCGATATGCAGGTCAAATCCTGTCCGGGTCTGTATTTTATTGGCGAGGTGGTAGATGTAACCGGCCATCTGGGCGGGCATAATTTTCAATGGGCCTGGGCTTCTGCCTATGCCGCCGCCAGCCATTTCTAGCCTTAAAGTGGCAGGACAGCAAAAAAACAGCGCGGCTAATTAGTGTCAAGCAGCTGGATAGACTGGCTTTGCTCACAGGCGATTTTAATCGGCTTTCCACCCAGCGATACACCCTGGGCTAGAAGATTATTAAGCATAGTATTCAGCTGTAGGGCCCGCGCTGTACAATCGCTATTATTGGCAAAGGATAGCCCGACATTATAGGTGGTTGTAAATCCGCTGGTCACCTCGATAACCGCTACCGCTTCCACACCGCTTTCTGTACTTGCCCGCCCGGATGCAGCCAGCCCCAATCCGGCTATAAACAGAACGCCTATCTGTAATAAAGCCTTTTTGCGACGGTTATTCATTTGCTGCCTCAAGCGATAATGGTCCCGTGGTTCCGGATTAAGATTGGGTTATAAGACCTGATGACAAGACCCTATACTGTCTGAAACTACGCCTGGAATGTTGCGTAAATATGACACCCTTAGATCCATCATGCGCCACAATATGTGATTTGTAAATATCAGAACATCTCAAAAAAATCGTTGCCCATACCAATTTTGGGGATGTTGGCCTTGCACGGGTAAATGCAGAGTTAAAGCGCACTCACATAACAAAAAACCTCAGCGCCATCTCCTGTTTTTTGGCCATGCAGCTGCCATGTTGGAGTCTGGTACGCGCATTGTAAAACTGAAAGTTGTATGCCCAATGTCACAACCCATTCTAATCTCCTTCGTTTTTTGAAATATTTTGTGACTAGGGGCAATAG
>JBMZFK010000156.1:0-2049 GCA_049615365.1 Puniceispirillaceae bacterium (SeqCode) | reverse complement strand
GCCGAGCAATTTGCAGAAGATATTCTGGCAAATGCCCCTGACCCTGACCCGCGCGATCCTGATCAGATGATGCATGGCGGGCCGTTTGCCACTACCGATCTGGGCGAAAGCGGGGTCGCCAAGCTAGGGCTATCCCCGGACGATAATTAAATCATCCGGAGTTTAAATTTAGCCGCGAACAGCATTAACATTCATGCCAATAGCCTGGCCTATCATACGCACATCTGAGGCCAGCGTGGCAAAATCAAAGCCGCGCGCATAGGCTGCTTTTAGATATTCCGGTGTTCCGCAATGGATACCAACTTTACGGCCATGCTTTTTCGCGGTGGCCAGAATCTTGCCAATCGCTTCATCCACATCTGGCTCGGTACGATCCAGACCAGGGTTATGCCCCATAGATACCGCCAAATCAGATGGCCCGACATATAATCCTGTCAGCCCGTCTGTGGCACAAATCGCATCAACATTACCAAGGGCTTCAACTGTTTCGATCATCGCCAGCGAGACAATTGTGTCATTGGCCTGATGATGGTAATCACTGCCATGAATTAAAATCGCTCTGGTAGGGCCAGAGCTGCGGCTGCCTTGCGGGGCATAACGGGTCGTATCTACGAAAGTTTTGGCATCTTCTGCGGTATTGATCATTGGACAGATAATGCCAAGGCATCCCGCATCCAGCAGCTTCATAATGATACCAGGTTCATTCCAGGGCGCGCGTGCCAAAGGCGTAATGCCAGAAGCGGTCATTGCCTGTAACATGGATAGAGCAGTTTGATAATCTACCAGCCCATGCTGTAAATCGATGGTCAGGCTGTCAAAATCATATAACGACATAATCTCTGCTGTGACCGTGCTCGGGATAGAACACCATCCATTCAGTCCAGGCTTACCTGCGGCCCATTTATCCTGTAATTTGGTTAACTTCATTTCTTCTATCCCCTCTTTTGAAACCCTGTAAAAATGATGGCTAGCGAAGTGTTTTTATGCCTAGCATATGAAGCGTAAGCGGTGAATCAGATTTCTGCAAGTCGTCAATGATATCAAAGTGATGTCGCCCCTTTACCTGCCAATTGCCGGTATCGATTCCAAAGCCGGACCACAGGGAGGGCAATATCCCGGTCTGGCGGATAAATTCTGGCAATTCATCTGCCCCGACAATACAGCTGAGCTTTATCCCCTCCAGCGGCTGGTGCAAGGCCGGGCTGTGCATTTCTGCTTGCTTCATATCCAGCTGAATATCACTATTTATCGCCAGTCGTAAAAGCGGGCGCAAATCATGTACCCCGCTAAGAGACAAAATATGGATAAGCCGGGCTTTTACATCCGCAGATAGCCCGCTATCTGAACAGGCTAGACGGCTGACCAGATGCCCGCCCGCAGAATGGCCAGCCAGAATAACAGGCTCTTTAAGGGGGGTGCAGATATAATTAACTGCCTGGCACATCTCGGCGATTATTTCACCCACCCGTGCAGAAGGCGCAAGGCTATAGCTGGGGATAGCCACACGCCAACCTTGCCCCAGCGCCCCGGCTGCCAGATGCGAGAAACAAGATTTATCAAAGCGTCGCCAGTAACCGCCATGAATAAAAACCACTGTTCCCTTTGGCGTGCCTGCCGGGACAAACATATCATAGCGATTACGCGCCTTACTTGCATAGGCAAGGTCATATTCTGCCCCTGTCCAGCTATCACGAAAAATAGCGGCTTTTTCCGGCCAGCTGGCAATCAGGCTATCTGAATTAGCCACCGCCCCTGTATTATTATAGGCGGTATCAAAATCGGTGATGGGGGTGGTGGTGTGATCCAGAAAATTTATCTGTGACATATAATCCTGTTCGGCTGATACTCTATCCATCCTGCCGCATCCTTCCTTGCATACAGCTTTGCCCCTAACGCCCGGAAAGGAGGACTTGGACAAAAGGTTACGACCAATGGCAGATGGCCGCGCTTTAAAAACTATCTTTATACCAGCGCTGGATAAGCGCACGTTCGGATGTTTCCATATAGGTGATATTGGCAGGCGGCATGGCATGAGAGAGCGCTGATTGC
>JBMZFK010000155.1:0-2066 GCA_049615365.1 Puniceispirillaceae bacterium (SeqCode) | reverse complement strand
CCACCAATCCCCATCGCGCATGCCAATTTCATAGATAGGGCCGGGAGACTGGAAAATATGATCTGCCTGTGCAAGCGGGGCGGTCAATACCCCGTTCAGGCGAAGTGCGGTACCTGTATCCTGTAATAGCTCGCTTTTACGGGTAACGGGCAGACTGGCAATAGCGTCTAGATCTTTCAGGCTGGCCGGGTCAATATCGGCCAGCTTTTCCTGATACAGAGCTGAATGGTTTTTGGCATATGTGACAAGGGCAGGCAGAGCCTTGCCTAGCGCCGCGCACCGCGCATCTTGCGAGCGCGTTTCCAGTGCATCCAGATGATAGGACATTAGCTTAGCCACCTCTTGCGACGGCGATAAGAGCGAACATCACGGAATGATTTGCGCCCTTCTTCTGACATGCCTAGATAAAATTCCTTCACATCCGGATTTTCCCGCAATTCTGCTGCAGGGCCATCCATTACCACTCTGCCATTCTCAAGAATATAGCCGTAATGGGCAAAGCGAAGCGCAACATTGGTATTCTGTTCTGCCAACAAGAAGGATACGCCCTCTTTTTCATTCAGCGCTTTAACAATCCCAAAAATCTCTTCTACTAGCTGCGGGGCAAGACCCATCGACGGTTCATCCAGCAGAACTGTTTCTGGTGACGACATTAAGGCACGGCCAATTGCGCACATTTGCTGCTCACCACCTGAGGTATAGCCAGCTTGTGATTTGCGACGCTGTTTTAGACGCGGAAAATATGTATAAACAAGGTCGAGCGCTGACTGAATATCTGCGCGTGAAGCCTTGCGGGTAAACGCGCCCGTAAGTAAATTTTCTTCAACGGTTAGATGTTCGAAACAATGTCGACCTTCCATAACCTGAATAACACCTGATTTCACCAAAGCAGCTGGGTTTAAATCAGCAACTGGCCTGTTTTTGTATAAAATTGACCCTTTAGTAACTTCGCCGCGCTCTGAATGCAACAAGTTTGAAATAGCCTTTAATGTTGTAGTTTTTCCAGCACCATTGCCTCCCAAAAGAGCTGTAATTCCGCCTTTTGGTACGGACAGGGAGACCCCTTTTAGTACCAGAATGACATGATTATAAATCACCTCAATATTGTTTACGTCCAACAGTTTTTCAGCTTCTTGGCTCGTCGTCATGGCATCACCAATTGGTTAAATTTATTAAATCATGCGCGCCCATACCCCTGATTTCAGAGGTATGGGCACTAAATTTACATATTAGAGACACTTAGGTGTGATGTTGTTTTCTTTTGCATAGGCGCTGGAGTCTTCAGCGATTAGCTTATTAATCACATCCATATCTGTTGGCT
Organism: Puniceispirillaceae bacterium (SeqCode); assembly: GCA_049615365.1. Lineage (GTDB taxonomy): Bacteria > Pseudomonadota > Alphaproteobacteria > Puniceispirillales > Puniceispirillaceae > JADHLI01. Next base: position 745 of record JBMZFK010000155.1, on the reverse strand, counting down.
TGAAGTCAGACACCAAGCTCCAAGTTTTGGCTTTGGCATCCCATTGCTGAACAGCAACAAGACCAGCCCCACCGTGATTATCGCAAGAAACAGATAGGTTTGGAGCAAAATTCGGCAATCCAATATTACTAAACGTTGCCTGATCGATCTTTAGGTTTTCCATTCCGATGCGCATATCTGCTGCGCTAATATCTGCTTTACCAGACATCTTTTGAGCGACTTTTACCGCTTCTGCTGCCAGAATAGCCTGGAACATCCCACGATTATACAATATTGTGCCAATTTGGTCACCTGCACCGGCTGCCATACCCTTATCATAAACATGCTTTTTCATGTCATCGAATAAAGGAAAATCCATACCTGGTGCGTGCAATGCCAGTGCTTTATAGCCGTTTGCGGCATCACCAGCTGGTATGACATCATTTTCGGAACCTGACCACCAAATTCCTATAAAGTTTTCCATTGGGTAGCGGATATTTGCAGCTTCCTGAATAGCGACCTGATTCATAACACCCCAACCCCACATGGTCACATAATCAGGACGCTCGCGTCTAATCTGAAGCCACTGTGATTTCTGCTCTTGGCCTGGGTGATCAACTGGTAAGAGGGTCAAATCAAATCCATGCTTTTTAGAGAGCTCTTCGAGGGTGCGGATAGGCTCTTTACCATAACCTGAGTTATGATAGACTAAGGCGATCTTCTTGCCTTTTATGTTGCCACCATTCAACTCAAGTATATGGTTTAC
>JBMZFK010000154.1:0-2095 GCA_049615365.1 Puniceispirillaceae bacterium (SeqCode) | reverse complement strand
GCCAGAGGTCTTGCCCTGAAAGAAGCGGTAGATGCCTATTCAGAAAGCGATATTATGGCCTGTTCTGCCCATCTTTCAGATCAGCTGAAAATAGCGGTTATCGGCTATTGCTGGGGCGGGTCACTGGCCTGGCGGATGGCGTGTCGGCATAGCCGTTTTGATGCGACTATCTGCTATTATGGTGGGCAATTACCCAGCCTGGCACAAGAAGTGCCGACCTGTCCGGTTCTGGCGCATTTTGGCCGAAAGGATGCGTCTATCCCGATGGAGGGGGTGGAAAAATTTATCGCTGCCAGAACAGAGGTAGAAAGCCATATTTATGAGGCTGACCATGGCTTTAGCTGTCATCACAGAAAGCAATATGATGCGACCAGTGCAATGCTGGCCCGCAGCCGAAGCACTGCGTTTCTTGACCGGCATTTAGCGGGTCTGTCCTAGGGCGGATTTTTCTAACATATCTAACAGAAATCTTTTTAATATAAATGGATAATCTATCGGCCAGCGGCTGTCATTCTTTTGCGTCAGCCTTGTGGATTAGGGAAATGGTTTTGGGCGTATGAGCGCAGATGATAAAATAGATAGCTCAGCAATAAGCGATATTAAAATTACGCTGATAATGCTGTTATGTGGCGGGGTTAATGCGGTAAATATCGCAAAATTAGCCCCTTCTATTCCTGTCTTGCAGGCACAATTTTCCCTCAGCCTTTCCCAGATAGGCTTGCTGGCATCGATGTTTAGTGTGCTGATATTGCTGACCGGGGTAGCCATTGCGGGCATGGTGCGCCTTATCGGGGCAAAGCGGATTATATTGCTGGCATTGATGGTGGCGGCTACTGGCAATGGGTTGTCTCTGGCTGGCCAGAATATTGAAAGCCTTTTTGCCGGCAGAATTATCGAAGGGGTCAGCCTTATTACTGTAATGCTTACCGCCCCGTCGCTTATCGCCCAGCATACCAGTATCCGGCGGCGCGGTATGGTGATGGGGATATGGGGCGGTTTTATGCCTTTTGGCAATGCCGCTGTCTTGATGTTTGCCCCGATATTGCTGGACAGGGGCAGCTGGCAGGCAGTGTGGATAGCCGGTCTTGGCGTTACGATACTGGTGTGGTTTCTAACCCTGTGGATTATCCCGGCTGATAGGCAAACCTCTCAAAAAGGCTTTAATTATCCGGCCATTTTACAGGCGGTTCGACTACCTGTTCTGGCTATTTTGGGGTTCAGTTTTGGCGCGCATTCCCTGATTTATCAATCCTTGCTGCAATTTATGCCGCTCTTTAACCAGCAAATAGCCGGTCTGTCCTTGCAAATGGCCTCAGCCTTTGCGGCCTGTTTTTGTTTGCTGAATTTTGGGGGCAATGTTTTTTCCGGCCAGATGATCCAAAAAGGGATCGCGCCGGAAAAAATTGTTCTGGCAGCCGGGTTTTCAACCGCAGGCTTTATCGCCTTGCTTAGTCTTTTGACCCAATTGCCCGTGCTGTTTATCACGATTTTGATGGTTATAGGATTTTTAACCGGCTGGTTGCCGCCTGTATGTTTTTATCTGGTCGGCCAGCAAACAGATATGGCAGAAAATATCCCTGTCTATAATGCCTGGATGTTCCAGATTCAGGCAACCGGTATGTTATGCGGGCCGGTTCTGATATCCTGGGTCGTGGAAACCACCCATAACTGGACATTCGGGCTGGCAGGATTAGTACCTTTTTGTCTGTTTATCGCGTTACTGGCTCTGGCATTGAAACGCTGGCGGACAAACTAGAAGCTGTTATTTTCTATATCTTGCTCTTCTGCCTGGTTGATGTAAAAATACGCTATTGGTTTTTTTGTTTTCCCCTCTATTTTAACCGATTAAACAGATAGAAATTTTATCCCTATTTCAGGTCAGGAGAAATGGTTATGAGCCTTGAGAAATTTATGCCGCGTGCCGATCATGTTGGCAGCCTTTTGCGTCCGCAAAATGTGGTAGATGCCAGAAAGAAATTTTATGAAGAAAAATCCATTACAGCAGATGCGCTAAAGGCTGAAGAAGATAAAGCCATCATTGAACTGGTAAAAATGCAGGAAGAGATCGGCCTGAGCGTTGCAACAGATGGGGAGG
>JBMZFK010000153.1:1844-2098 GCA_049615365.1 Puniceispirillaceae bacterium (SeqCode) | reverse complement strand
TCATCCCCCATATTGCCAAAAACCATCGCCTGAATATTGACTGCGGTTCCCCAGGCGGCCGGAATATCATTTAGCTTGCGATAGGTAATCGCCCGGTTATTCATCCAGCTGGCAAATACCGCCCCAACCGCACCCCAAAGCTGGGTCATCGGATCTTGCGGAAATGGCGCACCAGATTCGTCCAGCACTAGCTGTTTATAGCTTTCAACCAGCCTTTTCAGGGCATCTGCGTTTAAATCAGTATCCTGAAACGC
>JBMZFK010000153.1:0-1834 GCA_049615365.1 Puniceispirillaceae bacterium (SeqCode) | reverse complement strand
ACGCCCCTTCGGCCATTTTCAGATCATCCAGCACATCTTCAAACAGGCCGTGATCGACATCCATCACCACATCGCCATACATCTGGATAAAGCGGCGATAGCTGTCATATACAAAGCGCCCATCGCCCGTGGCAGCGGCCATTCCGGCGGCGGTTTCATCATTCAGACCCAGATTAAGGACGGTATCCATCATGCCTGGCATGGATGCCCGCGCGCCCGAACGCACCGATACCAAAAGCGGGTTTTCAGCATTACCAAATAACCGCCCTGTTTCTGCCTCTACCGCCTTTAGGGCGGTATCTACCTGTCCGCGAAGCGCCTCTGGATAGCTGTTTTCATGATCATAATAATAAGTACAAACTTCGGTAGTAATCGTAAAACCAGGCGGCACAGGCAGGCCAATTGAGGACATCTCTGCCAGATTTGCACCTTTCCCACCTAACAGGTTACGCAGGCTTGCATCGCCGTCACATGAATCGGCACCAAATGAATAAACCCATTTCGACATGGTGTTATCTCGCTCCTAGTTAATTTGCCTACCTTATTTTGTGGAGATTGCCAGCTTGATTTATGCCCCCTCCAGCTGGTTAAAATCTGCAATTTCACGCATCGCAACACGTACCCGGCTTAACAAGGCCAGTCGGTTCTGGCGGATAGCCTCATCATCACTATTCACCACCACATTATCAAAGAAATGGTTGATAGGCTGGGCAAGGCCAGCAAGTGCGTGCATCGCCTCTTCTATACCTTTCAGGCTGGTTACCGATAATGCTGGCAATTGTGTTATCGCTTCATATAGCGCACGTTCTGCCTCTGTCGAGAGAAGCGTGGCATCTAATGTAGCCAAAATAGGAGATTTCTTTTCCTCTGCCTCCAGCAGTGAGGCGACCCGGCGCCATCCAGCCCGCAAACCCTGGCCAGCAGCTGTTTGCAAAAACCCGTCCAGCGCCGTGGTCAGCCGGCATAACAGGCGGATATCCCCGCAACTGCCAGATGGAACCTTAGCCAGCACAGAGGCGATCACATCATGTGCATATCCCCGGTCACGCAATCTGACTCGCAACCGCTCCAGAATAAAACTGGCAAGTTCCCCGTCAGGCTGATCAAAACCATGCTGGTCAGCACTCTGGGCAAGCATATCATCCAGGTTAAGGCGGATATCGCCCTCATCAATCATCCGCAACACCCCAAGAGCCGCACGGCGCAGGGCAAACGGGTCACGTGATCCGGTTGGCTTTTGGTTTATACCAAAAAATCCGGTTAAGGTATCGAGCTTGTCAGCCAGAGAGACCGCCAGCCCAGCGGGTGTTTGTGGCAAGTTATCTGCTGGGCCTTGCGGGCGATAATGCTCGGCAATCGCGTTTGCTACCGCCTCGCTCTCGCCGCTATGTGCAGCATAATAGCCGCCCATAATGCCCTGCAATTCTGGAAACTCGCCAACCATATCCGAGACCAAATCGGCCTTCGCCAACTGCGCCGCTATTGCGGCCTGCTGGCTATCGGCGCCGCTAATCTGGCTGGCCAATACAGGGGCGAGCGCGGCCATACGCACGGCCTTTTCCGCAACACTGCCCAGCCCTTCATAAAAGGTAATTTGTGCCAGACCGGACACCATCTCAGACAAGGGTTTGGCTCTATCCTGATCCCAGAAGAAACGCGCATCTGAAAGTCTGGCCCGCAACACGCGCTCATTGCCATTGGCGATCAGCTGATTTGTTTTTGCATCTGACTTGCGGTTTGCCACCGTCATAAAATAGGGCGCTAATTGCTCGGCTTGGCCAGTAGCGCTCAGCGCAAAGAATTTTTGATGCACCCGCATGGAGGTCACCAGAAT
>JBMZFK010000152.1:0-2170 GCA_049615365.1 Puniceispirillaceae bacterium (SeqCode) | reverse complement strand
TACAGATTATCGCCCTGAAAATAGGTTTTATCTGTCAGAACCGAAAGACAGCTTGCTCCGCCTTCTTCATAAGCGCGCGCCAGGACGGGCGGGTCAAAATCCGGGCGTATCAGCCCCTTGGAGGGGGAGGCTTTTTTCAGCTCGGCTATCAGCCCGTATCCGGTTTCAGACGCGCGCTGCAGGGCAGAAATAAACCCCCTCGGGCCATTGGCCAGTTTGGCACGTGCCTCTAATTCTGCCTGGCTGAATTGTTGTTTCAGCGCAGATATCTCGGTGCGCTTTGTTTCATTTATTTTATTAAGAGTATCTGACATATATCTGAAATTATGTGTTTTTATTTGTTATATTTATCAAGGCATCCAGCGCATTCAGCGCCTTTTTGCTGTCAATAGCCTTTGCGGCGCGTGCCAGCGCATCTGATAATTCTGTCTCATGCCCGCCTGCGACCAGTGCCCCGGCAGCGTTCAGCAATACAATATCGCGATAAGGCCCTGCTTCTCCTTCCAGAAGGCGGCGCAAGGCAGCGGCATTAACTTCCGGATTGCCGCCCTTGATATCGTCTATTACGGCGGTTTTCAGCCCCAGCTCAGACGGGTGAAGGGTAAAGCTCTTAATCTGACCATCACGCAATTGGGTGATTTGGTTTGTGCCGGTAGTGCTAAGCTCATCCAGGCCATCTGCCCCATGCACGACCCAGGCATGGCGTGTTCCCAGCCTGTCCAGCGCTTCGGCAAAGGGGCGTAGCCACACCGCATCAAAACTGCCGACCAATATCCGCGTCACCCCTGCCGGATTGGAAAGCGGGCCCAGCAAGTTAAAAATAGTACGCACGCCAAGCTCTGCACGGATAGGGCCGACATGGCGCATGGCGGCGTGATGGCGCGGTGCCATTAAAAACACCACGCCTGCCGCTTCCAGCGCTTCTTCCAGCGCTTCAAACGGACATTCCATATTGATCCCCAGCATGGACAGCACATCTGCTGCCCCGCTTTTGGAAGAAACCGCCTTATTGCCATGTTTGGCAACTGGAATCCCTGTACCTGCAACCACCATCGCTGTTGCGGTAGAGATATTATAGGTGCCGATTTTATCGCCGCCTGTGCCAACAATATCCATTGCGTCATCCGGGGCATTAATATGCAAGGCTTTGCTGCGTAACACAGCTGCCCCGGCGGCGATATCTTCGGGGGTTTCACCGCGCATCCGCAATGACACCAGAAAGCTGGCCAATTCCACCGGGCTGGCCTGACCTTCCATAATCTCGTCAAAGGCAGTGCGCATCACCGCTTCTGGCAGTTCTGTTCCATCAATGATTTGCTTGGTAATATTATGCAATTTTTCAGACATGAACCTGATCCGGGAATTTTTTATCTAGGGCGAGGAGTTGGCTTTCCAGCCGCAGCATTTCTGCCTCATCTGGCAATTTATTTTGGCCGGTCAAGGCCAGAAAGGCACGCAATAACCGGTAGCCGCCAGCAGAAGCAATTGATTCAGGATGAAACTGCACCCCGTGAATAGGCCGGCTTTGATGTTGCAAGCCCATAATTTTACCATCGGCTGTGGTAGCGGTAATATTCAGGCAATCTGGCAAATAGGCCTCATCTGCCAGCAGGGAATGATAGCGGGTGACCACAAACTGGCTGTCAATGCCTTCAAATATCCCCTGATTTTGATGGGTGATATAGGAAAGCTTGCCATGCATGGGCGGCGAGAAATGTTTCAGCTTGCCCCCAAAGGCGGTGCAAATGGCCTGATGACCCAAACATACCCCCATAATTGGCAGGCTGGCGGGGGCGGCCTTTATCAAATCAACCAGAATGCCGGCATCCGCTGGTACGCCGGGGCCAGGCGAGAGGACAAGGCCGGAAGGCTGCATCGCTAATATCTCTTCCACCGATTTCGCATCATTGCGGATAGTGGTAACCTCTGCGCCCAAATCAGACAGAAAATGCCATAAATTCCAGGTGAAGCTATCATAATTGTCGATTAGAATGATCATAGCGCGTAAAAGTCAGTATCAGTTCTTGTTATGGATATATAAGTGAGGGCGTATAATATAGCTCTGGCGTCGAAAATGCCACCTCTAATCTGACCTAAATAGCCGGACAAGGCAAAAGAACAATTCCGGCAGGGTTTAAAAAGCTGTTTTTTCTGCCTGAAACCATACGGT
>JBMZFK010000151.1:0-2201 GCA_049615365.1 Puniceispirillaceae bacterium (SeqCode) | reverse complement strand
TTTATAATGCGATTGTCTGGCAGGACAGGCGAACGGCGGATCACTGTAATAACTTGCGGCAAGAAGGATGTCTTGATGAAGTAAGAGCAGCTTCTGGTCTATTGTTGGACCCGTACTTTAGCGCTACCAAGGTCGCTTGGGTTCTCGATAATGTATCTGGTGCCCGCCAGCGTGCAGAGGAGGGAAAGTTGTGTTTTGGTACCGTTGACAGCTATCTTATTTGGCAGATGACAGGTGGAAAGCGCCATGTCACAGATGCCACTAATGCCAGCCGCACTAATCTTTACAATATCCATAAAGGTTGCTGGGACAAAGAATTATGCAGAATGTTTAACGTGCCGGTCTCTATTCTGCCAGAGGTCTTGGACAGTGCTGGCCATTTTGGTGATTGCAGTGCCAATATTTTCGGACAGGCCTTGCCGATCTCCGGAGTAGCAGGTGATCAACAGGCGGCAACTATTGGTCAGGCATGTCTGAATAAAGGTGCAATTAAGTCAACTTATGGCACTGGGTGTTTTATGCTGGTCAATACTGGTCAGGATTGTTTGGCATCTAAGAACAACTTGCTTTCGACGATTGCTTATCAGATAGATGGCCAGCCAACCTATGGTCTTGAGGGTTCCATTTTTATTTCAGGGGCAGTCATCCAATGGCTTCGCGACGGTATGGGGCTGTTATCTTCTGCAGCTGAGAGCGAGACACTGGCATCTTCACTTGCAGGTAATGACGGGGTATATATGGTACCCGCTCTGACAGGTTTGGGCGCACCTCATTGGTCACCTGCTGCCAGGGGTGCAGTTTATGGTTTGACACGCGATACGAGCCCAGCGCATTTCTCCCGTGCAGCATTGGAATCTGTCGCTTATCAGACCTTTGATCTAATTGAAGCTATGCGCGCGGACGGGATAGAGCCAAACGCGCTTAGGGTTGATGGTGGTATGGTTGCAAACGGGTGGCTGATGCAATTCATGGCTGATATTATTAACCTGCCAGTAGACAGGCCAGTGGTAACAGAGACTACAGCTCTGGGTGCCGCAATTTTGGCCTTACTTGGATGCGGTGCAATCAACAAAATAGACGATGTCAATCACATCTGGAAACAGGATAAGCAATTTCTGCCAAACATGGCGACAACCGACCGTACCACTATATTGGCCGGATGGCAGACAGCGATTAAACGAACCTTGCTAAATTAGCTTTTTTTGAACATTTAGGGTGGGTACGAAAGGTTTATTAATCATGAGGAAGCAGACGGATAGGCTTTCCTGTGCGTGCAGACTCCTGCGCGGCCATGCCCATTCGTACCGCCCAAATGCCATCATCAAGGCTAACTTCGGTTTTCCCGTTTGCGCGGACAACTTCTAAAAATCTTTTATGTTGATGGAAGGTGGCCCCATTATGGTCGCCAGCGGCCAGGATGGTTTCATCTATAGGGCAGGGAATGTGTACCGGAGCGCAAGGTCGGCGAGGGCTTTTTATCAGCACGGGAACAGGGATTTTATCTGGGTCGCCAGACCATAAGCGGGCGGGCCCTGGTAATTTAACTTCTAATTTTCCAGCTGGGCCAACAGCATGTATCATTTCTTGATATTCTGATCCTTCAGCAAACATAGATAATTCCAGCATCGCTCTTGCGCCGTTCGCAAAATCAACAATAACATAACCGCAATCCCAAATATCTGAGCGCCGCCCATCATATGTTTCGTCCAGATGATTTACTTCCTGGCCAGCACTAGCGGTTATTCTAATTGGGTCACTTTTTAAAATCAGCCGCATTAAATCGAAGAAATGGCAACATTTTTCAACAAAAGTACCCCCAGAATTTTCATTGAACCGATTCCAATTCTGGACCTTTTCAAGGAAAGGAAAGCGATGTTCGGTAATGGAAAGCATTTTTATCTCACCAGTAATTTCGCCAACCGATCTTATGAATTCCTGCATGGGCGGCATATACCGATATTCCATCGCCACCCAAATAGGCGCGCCATATTCGTCTTTGATACGTTTTACGCGCTGTAAATCATTCGTATCTGTAAAAAGTGGCTTCTCAACCAATATTGGAAGACAAACCGTCTTGGCTATCGTCTCTAACTGTTCAAGATGACAATGATTTGGGCTAACAATAACGACACAATTTAGGGGTTGATGGGCAAGAAGTGATTCCACAGAATCAACAAATGCCGCATCAGGAGCTATAGCTG
>JBMZFK010000150.1:0-2236 GCA_049615365.1 Puniceispirillaceae bacterium (SeqCode) | reverse complement strand
CGTGAACGGCGCGGCTTTTTGCCTTCATTATTTGCATTCTCCTCAGCAGGGGATCCATCCTCGGATGGTCCGGCCTGTTCATTTGCTGCCGGTGCGCTACCTTCATCCTGTGCCACGCCCTCTGTTGCCTGATGTTCGTTTGGCTGGCCGTCTTCCTCGCCACCACGTCTTTTCCGACGACGCCCGCCACGCTTGCCTCTGCGCCGTCTTTTCGGCTGATCCTCGTCCCCATCTTCAGCAGATGGAGGGCCAGATGGCGCCCCGTTACCTGTCTGGTTTTGGCCCTGATTCTGGTTTTGGTTGCGGTTACGATTATTCTGCCGCTCCGAGCGATCGCCGCGCTGGTTATCATTGCGCTGATTGTCATTACGCTGGCCATCAAAACGGTGATCGGCTGGCGATAAGCTGGCATCGGCTTCGATAAGAATGGAAATACCAAACTGACTCTCTAACTGGGCTAGTGAGGCACGTTTCTGATTCAGTATATAGAGAGCGACCTCCGGATTTACAAAGATCGTGATATCCTTGCCTGCCTGCCGTGTGGCTTCGTCTTCGATGAGCCGCAACATTTGCAAGGCAGAGGAATTGACCGAGCGAACCCGGCCTGTACCCAGGCAATGTGGGCAGGATTGCGATACCGACTCCACCAGCGACGGGCGCAGGCGTTGGCGTGACATCTCCAGCAAACCAAAATGTGAGATAGACCCAACCTGAATACGTGCCCGATCATGGCGCAACGCATCTTTCAAGCGGCGTTCTACAGAATTTTGATTACGGTTTTCATCCATATCGATGAAATCAATCACGATCAGCCCGGACAGATCACGCAGCTTTAATTGTCTGCCGACCTCTTCTGCGGCTTCCAGATTGGTTTTCAGCGCAGTTTCTTCAATATTGCGCTCGCGGGTCGCTTTACCAGAGTTTACATCAATCGCCACCAGGGCTTCGGTCTGGTTGATAACCAGATAGCCCCCGGATTTCAGCGTAACCTCGCTCTGATGTATCGTATCCAGCTGCGGCTCGACATTATTGGCCTGGAACAAATGTGATTGATCTTCAAACTTCACCACTCTTTTGGCGTGGCTGGGGATCAACATCTTCATCTGGGCTTTGGCAGCTTTATAGGCATCCTCGCCTTCTACCAGCACCTCATCAACATCATTGGTATAGATATCGCGAATGGCCCGTTTTACCAATGAGCCTTCTTCATGAATCAGGGTTGGCGCTTCGGATTGCAGCGTATTGGTTCTAATCTCGTCCCATAATTTCGACAGATAGGCATAATCGCGCTTGATTTCGGTCTTGGTGCGTTTGGCCCCGGCGGTTCGAACAATCACCGCCATCCCGTCAGCGACATCCAGATCATTGACGATTGTCTTTAGCCGTTTGCGATCTGCAACATTGGTAATTTTGCGCGATACACCGCCGCTGCGGCTGCTGTTCGGCATAAGCACGCAATAGCGTCCAGCCAGCGATAAATAGGTAGTGAGGGCTGCCCCTTTATTGCCGCGCTCCTCTTTTACCACCTGTACCAGCAATATCTGCTTGCGCGAGATGACTTCCTGAATTTTATAGCGTTGCATGACCGCCGCAGACGGCTTGCGGCTTTCATTATCTTCATCATCCCCGCCCAGCGTCTCGGGGGCAGCGTTGCTGCCTTCCGAGGCGCCATTTTCATCTGGCTCGTCATTATTATCTGCATCCACCTCTTGCTTGGTTTCTTCAACCAACGCTTCGCGGTCTTCAATCGGAATACGATAATAGTCTGGATGGATTTCGCTAAAGGCCAAAAAGCCCTGACGGTTGCCACCATACTCAACAAAGGCGGCTTGCAGTGATGGCTCAACGCGGGTTACGCGCGCAAGATAGACATTTCCTTTGAGTTGCTTAAAGCTGGTGTTCTCGTAATCGAACTCTTCGATTTTGTTGCCATTGAGCAATACAACCCGTGTTTCTTCGGGCTGATGTGCATCGATCAGTAATTTCTTTGTCATAAATGTGTCTTTCTGTAATCCGGCGGTGCAGAGCATCTACGCGGATATGTGATGTTGGCTGCCGAGAAAATTCGGCAGATATGGCATTTCTGGTAATAGGGTGACGTACGGCCAGAGGCGTTGCTAACGCTGCTATCTGCCGGTGCTTTTGTTCAGATGTGTAATCTAGGTGGGTTACAAACATCTTTCTTACCATAATCCTCTATTCTCACGGGGCGGTTCACAAAATGAACAGGAACGGT
>JBMZFK010000149.1:0-2240 GCA_049615365.1 Puniceispirillaceae bacterium (SeqCode) | reverse complement strand
GCTATTGCAAGCACAGATTGCGATGCTGGATTTCCAGGCGACAAGATGGCTGATGGATGGTGATGTGCCAGGCCAGGCAGGTAATGATCACCCTACCTCTATTCCCACTGGGGTTTTTGAAACCAGTGATGGATTTATCAATATCGCCGTAGCAGGAGAGCATATCTGGATTCGCTTTAAAGAAACATTGGCGGACCCGCGTATGGATTCAGATAAATTCATTGATGGCAAGGCGCGTTCTGAAAACCGCAAGGCGCTGAATGCGCTTATTAATGAGAACTTCCGCACAGAAACTTCTGCCTACTGGATCGATAAGATGAATAAGGTGGGGGTGCCATGCGGCGAGATAAACACCATTGATAAGGTTTTCCAGAGCCCGCAAGTCCAGCATCTGGGCATTGCCCGCGACATGGTCAGCACAGAGCGCGGACCAACACAAATTGTAGGTCAGCCAATCGTGATGAGCGATTCTGCCTCTGAAATTCGCAAACCGCCGCCACTGGCAGGCGAGCATAGCTCGGAGATATTACAGGAATTTGGATATAGTGAAGCCGAAATAGCGGCCTTTTCACAGCAGGGTGTAATATGAAGCTCTCACAGCTAAACGACTATGCTGACGGTAAAATCCTGGCCGGTGTTGTTGACGCTACAGGCCATATCGTTATCAATAATCCAGACCGCCATAATGCGGTATCAAAAGATATGTATGAAGCGGCTGCCGAACAGGCAGAAGCGATGGCAAGCGATGATAATGTACGTTTGCTGATGTTGCGCGGGGCAGGGGGAAAAGCCTTTGCCTCAGGTGCGGATATTTCAAAATTTGAAAAAGAACGCAATAGCGCGGAACAGGTCGCAGCCTATCAGGCAGCTACCGCCCGATTTTATTCCAGTGTCTTTAATTTTCCAAAGCCAACTATTGCCTATATTCAGGGCTATTGTATTGGCGGCGGTATGGCGCTGGCGGTGGCCTGTGATCTGCGTATTTGTGAAGATAAATCCAGATTTGCGGTACCTGCTGCCAAGCTGGGTCTGGGATATGGATTTGACGGGGTGGCCCGGCTCAACGCCCTGGTTGGCCCCTCAATGGTAAAGGAAATTTTCTTTACCGCCCGCCAGTTCAGCGCACAGGAAGCCTATGATATGGGGCTGGTTAACCGGGTGTTGCCAGCCCATATGCTGCCGGCCTATGCCGAAGATTATAGCCGCCGGATAGCCGAGAATGCGCCGCTTACTTTGGGGTCTATCAAAGCTATCACGCAAGATTTGCAAAAGCCGGAATCAGAACGGGATCTGGACAGGTTGGCAGCGATGGTCAAAGCCTGTTTTGACAGTGAAGATTATAAAGAGGGTCGACGGGCGTTTATGGAAAAGCGCAAGCCTCAGTTCAAAGGCAGGTAAAAGCTGGCACGTTAGAATGAGCTGGCATATTGGGGGAAATATATGTCTGGTAAAACCTTGAAACAACGTATTGGTATTGATATTGGGCGCCGCGTTTCGGTCGAGGAAGGGCTGGTCTGGGCAGCGCAAAATGATGTGCATTTCATTGATGTGCAAACCGATATCCATCCAAACGCGCTAGAAAGTTTTGATACAGAGCGCGCCAGCAAGGTGCGGGCGCTGAAAGAAAAGCATGATATCAATCTGGGCTTGCATACGCTTTCCGGCGTAAATGTCGCAGAAATCTCTCCTTTTTGCCGTGATGCGGTTGATAATTACCTAAAAGCCTACATTGACCTTGCCCATCAGCTGGGGGCGCAATGGATTGTTGTCCATGGCGGGTATCATTTCACCAATTGCCGAACCATCCGTATGCAGGCCGCGATTGACCGCCTGAAGCGCGTTGCCGGTTATGCCGAAGAAAAAGGCGTGCTGCTGCTGCTGGAAAATTTGAATTGGGAGCCGGTGCTGGCAGAAGTTAACTATATGCCTGTATCCCCTGCCGAGACGATGTATTTCCTGACCGAAATTGACAGCCCGGCCTTGCGCTGGTCCTTTACCGCAAACCATGCCCATTTTCTGCCCGGGGTAGGCATTTCCAATTTCATTGATGCGGTGGATTTCTCTTACTGCCATGAAGTGCGCCTGGCGGATAATAACGGTTCCTATGAAATTCATCAGCGGCCAGGCGAAGGCACGATAGATTTTGGCGCGATGTTTAAAAAAATTGAGGTTCTTGGTTATAAGGGCCATTATACAAACGGGTTCACAACTATTGATGACATGTTGGCGGGGCGGGACTA
>JBMZFK010000148.1:0-2270 GCA_049615365.1 Puniceispirillaceae bacterium (SeqCode) | reverse complement strand
GCCGCGGGCGTGTATGAGGACCATGACTGGCTAGAGCCGCTATTCGCCTTTATCCGCGCCTGTAATGCCATCAAAAAACCTGTATGCGGTATCTGTTTTGGGCATCAGGCGGTGGCCAAAGCCCTTGGCGGAGAGGTCGAGAAATGGCCAGATGGCTGGGGTGTTGGCGTACGTGATATGAACATCAACGCCCATACCAGCTGGATGACAGATAAAAATGACTATTCCCTGATTTATTTTCATCAGGATCAGGTCACAAAACTGCCGCAAGGGGCAACATCTCTGGCCAGCAACGATTTTTGTTCTATCGGGGCCTTTGCCAAGGATCAGCATATTTTCTGCCTGCAGGGTCATCCTGAATTCCCCGCAGATTATTCCCGCGCCCTGTTAGATGTAATCCGGGAGCGTGTGGGCAAGGATCGCACCAAAACCGCCCTGAACAGCCTTTCAGACAAAACAGATGCCGCAGAAATAGCGCTGTGGATTTGTGATTTCTTTCTTCAGGCCCAACCTGCCAGCCGCCTGCCTCTGGCCGCATCTTTGGCCTAGCAAAAAGAGACAGGTAATGGCACTTATTCTTGGTCTTGATACAGGCGGAACCTTCACCGATGCTGCATTGCTGGATGCAGATGCCCATAAGGTTGTGGCCCATGCAAAATCCCTGACCACACGTTACAATCTATCTATTGGTGTTGGGGAAGCGATGGCAACTGTGCTGGAGGGCTGGGGCGGGAACAAAGCAGATATCAGCCTTGTTAGCCTGTCAACCACGCTGGCAACCAATGCGGTGGTAGAGAGTGTCGGCGGGGCTTGCTGTCTTATTCTTATCGGGTTTGATGACCACATTCTGGACCGGGCAGGCTTGCGTGAAGCCCTTGGCAATGAACCCTATTTTCCTATCGCTGGCGGGCATAAACCGGATGGCCGCCCGCAAACCGGTTTGGATATTACCGCCTTGAGCCATGCCATCGAAGCGATACGCGGGCGCGTTTCCAGCTTTGCTGTCGCCAGCCATTTTGCCACCCGCAATCCCGAACATGAACGCCGCGCCCGGGATTTTCTTATTGAACAGACAGGCCTGCCGGTTAGCTGCAGCTTTGAGCTATCCTCTTCTCTGGGCGGGCCGCGCCGCGCCCTGACAACCTTGCTGAATGCGCGGCTGATTAGTTTGCTGGACAGGCTGGTCAAAGCGACCGAGCAAAAGATGGCCAGTCTGGATTTGTCCTGTCCATTGATGGTGGTAAAGGGGGATGGCTCTTTGCTGCATGTTGATTATGCCCGCACCCGCCCGGTTGAGACGATTTTATCTGGCCCAGCTGCCAGTCTTGCCGGAGCCGCCTTTCTGGCAGAACAAAAGGCCGCGCTGGTTGCGGATATTGGCGGCACCACCACAGATATTGCCCGCCTGCAGCAAGGGGTAGGCCTGCTTAGCCATGAGGGCGCGCATGTAGGCGGCTGGCGCACCATGGTAGAAGCGGCTCATATTCGTACCAGAGGTCTGGGCGGGGATAGCGAAATTCGCGCTGATAACCGGGCGATGACGCCAAGCCTGCTTTTGGGGCCAAGACGGGTGATACCGCTATGCCTGTTGGCACAAGAAAACCCAGAGATTAAAAAACAGCTGGCGATACAGCTGGAACAGCCCATTGCCCAGCCACATGATGGCCGCTTTGTGATGCCCCTAATGCCGGATGGGGTCCCAGAATGGCTAAACAGGTCAGAAGCCAAGCTGGCTCGGCAGGTGCTGGAAAAAGCCCCTACCCCTTTGGCAGAGCTGGCCACAACCCAGGTTGCCCTTGGCGCGGTAGACAGGCTGGTACGGCGCGGGCTGTTGATTTTTTCCTGTTTCTCGCCAACCGATGCGGCCCATATATTAGGGCGATTTAACCGCTTTGATAAAGAGGCCTCTGTGCTGGGGGCCAGGTTGCTGGCGCGGCAAAAAACTGCCGCCGGAGATATGCTGGCAGAAGATATCGAACAGGTCAGCCAGATGAGCCTGGATACGCTGTGCCTGCAATCTGCTATCAGCCTGCTGGATGCGGGTTTTGCAGAACAGGGAGAGGCCGAGCATACCGTCTCTTCTTCACCGTTTTTGGTGGGTAATCTGAAACAGCGTCAGCGCCAGCTCTCAACAGAAAGGGTGCCGCCCGCAGATAGAGCACCGCGCATGACAAATATTGCCAGCACGACCCTCAGCCTGAAACTGCCGCTGATTGCGCTGGGCGCCTCGGCAGCTGCCTATTACCCGGATATTGCCCGCCTGCTGGGTG
>JBMZFK010000147.1:0-2318 GCA_049615365.1 Puniceispirillaceae bacterium (SeqCode) | reverse complement strand
GAATTTCGAACAGGCGATGCACAAATTGACCGCGCAACAACGCTTCTTTTCGGCTGGCGGTGCCAAAAGGTATGGTCTGATCGCGCACCCCCGGATCGGACGGAGTAAGAGGACGGGCAGGAATAGGTTCATTTTTTGGAATTTCTTCATACCAATCTGGAATTTCCATCAAGCTAGCAACAGGTGCCAGCGCTTGTTTAGGGCGGTGTTCTGGCACACCAGAGCGAAGTAACCAGCCCCCATCTGCCAGCTCGATCGCCCCAGAACATTCCTGTATGGTTGCCAGCAGGCTGGCATACCAGCTATCTTTCTCAACCCGGCTATTTTTACGGCTCCAGCCAGAGATAAACAGCGCCTGGCGCGCTCTGGTCAGCGCTACATATAACAGCCTGTCTGATTCTTCCTCGCGTATCTCTTTAGCCTGATTTTTCAGATCCGCCATATACGCACTTTCTGGCTTGCCCGCTGGCCAGTACACCGCTTCTTCGGTCATAACAAGGCTATCTGAGGGGGTGCGCCCGGTCAGCATGTCTGGCAGATAAACAATCGGGGCTTCCAGCCCTTTTGCCCCATGGATAGTCATCACCCGCACTTCATTTGCCCCCGCAGTATCCATATCGCGCTTTACCTCGCTATTGCCTTGTCTGAAGGCATGCAGGAAATGAGAAAGACCAGGCTGGGCGTTCTGTCCATGATCGCGTGCGCGCAGTAAAAAAGCATCCAGACTTTCATCAACCGCATGACCAAGCCGGCGATGAAAGGCCTGCCTTCCCCCTTGCGAGAGAACCGTGCTGAAAAATTCAAAGACAGGCAGATTCTGGCTAAGCTGGCGCCAATCCAGCAATTTCTTTACTGCCGCCCCAAACCTGTCTGCTGAACCGTCAAACCGCATAAGCTGGTCAAACAGGCTTTTATCCTTGCGGCTGCTCGCCAGTTCCAGTAACGCCTCTTCGGGCAGACCGACCAGCGGTGATTTCAACACACAGGCCAGTTGCAAATCATCTTCTGGCAACAGGCAAACATCTGCCAGCGCTAGCAGATCCAGAATTTCAATCTGGTTTTTTAGGGCCATTCTGTCTGCCCCTGCAACAGGAATGCCCGCCCGTTCCAGCTCCGCCCGCAGCAGCGCAAAAAAACTATCGCGCTTGCGCAGCAATATTAAAATATCCTGCGGGGCAATCGCTGCACCAAAATGTTTGTGATGGGCGCCATCTAGCAGCGATTTTATATGCACTGCTACACGCCGTGCCTGCTGAACCGGCCCATCATCCCCTTCTGAGAGTTGCGGCAAATCAAGATAGGGCGGAGGGGTGGCCGGGGCAGATTCTATTACTGGCCATAATTCGACCAGACCCGCCAGATGGGTGTGATAGACATCATGCGGTTTTGCGCTTACCGCGCCCAGACCAGGATGGGTATCTCGTTTAAACAGCGTATTTACAAATTCCAGTACCGCGCCACTGGAACGGAATGACAGGGTGAAATCAATCTCGGAAAACGGTCTTTTAACCTGTTCCAGCCTGTCCTGAAAATATTCCCGGTTGGCCGCAAAGGTCTGTGGGCGAGCCCCCTGAAAGCTATAGATAGATTGCTTAAAATCCCCCACCGCAAAAAAGCTGCGCGTCTCTGCATGGCTGCCATCCATAGGGATGTCACTGACATCTTCGAAAAATGGCGTGCTAAGATAACGGATCAGGGCCCATTGATCCGGACTGGTATCCTGGGCTTCATCTACCAGTAAATGATTGATGCCCCGATCCAGCTTCCAGCGCACCCATGCCATCTGTTCTTCCTGCCCTAATAGCTGGCTGGTAAAGAAAATCAGATCATCATAATCCAGCACGCCTCTGGCGGTTTTTTCCTGTTGAAAGCGGCGATAAAGCGCACTGCCCGCATCTGTCAGCGCCATCGTCAGCTCAAAACACAGCGCATTGGCAATACTGGTCTGATAGCCCGACAATAGCTCTAATGTCGGCATCTGCATCTCAACACTATCCGGATAATCTGCGTCTATCTGTTTATCACTCAGGCGCTTTTGCGGCTGGCCCTCATCGGTTAAAAAAGCGCGTGCCAGCATGCCTAGTTCTGCAGGCTGCCGGCCCGGGTCAAGGGCCAGCCAATTTTGTATTTTTACCGCTCTTTTCTGCTGATTAATTCCGCCTCTAGCCAGCATATCAGCTATCTCTTTGAGGGGCTGTGTTGCCAGACTATCCAGCGTTTGGGCAGTAAGGCCAGCAATATCCGCTGGGTCGAACAGGCCGGCATCTTCAAATAACTGTTTTTCAAAATCCTGGCGGGCGGCCAGATCATGTGCCATT
>JBMZFK010000146.1:0-2355 GCA_049615365.1 Puniceispirillaceae bacterium (SeqCode) | reverse complement strand
TCAAGGATGTCCTCGCAGCACAGCGCCGCATAACGCAAATCTGGCAACGCCTTTGTGTATTCGGCAAGCTGGGCATCCAGCTCAGCTGCCTGATCAATGCGCCCTAATGGCCCTCGCCATCCTTGCCGCCTGTCCAGCGCTTCCAGCCCCTCTCGCAAGGCGCGTTCAGCCTTTTTCTGTAAGACAGAATCCAGGGTTGAGCGGACAGATAATCCTCCCCCATACAGCGTGTCTGAGCCAAAACGGTCAACCAGCAGGCGGCGTATTTCTTCGGTGAAATACGGAGCGCTAACCTCATCAAAGCCGGAAGGCGGGCGAATACCAAGGGGCCGGGCTTGTGCATCTGCCGCCTCTGTTGTAGTAATATAGCCATTTTCCTGCATTTGTTTTAGCACCCAATTGCGGTGACCAATAGCGGCTTTGGTTTTGCGCATGGGATGATAATTAGAGGGCGCTTTTGGCAGGGCGGCAAGATAGGCCATTTCATGTAAATCCAGCTTATCCAGCGCCTTGTCGAAATAATTCAACGCCGCCGCCGCCACGCCATAGCTGCCATACCCCAGATAAATCTCGTTTAAATATAGTGCCAATATCTGTTCTTTGGAAAAGGCACGTTCCATTCGGATAGCCAATATCGCTTCTTTAATTTTTCGATCAAAAGACAGCTCATTGGTCAGTAAAAAGTTTTTTGCGACCTGTTGGGTAATCGTAGATGCCCCGATAGGCCGGCGCCCGGTTCCCATCGCCGCGATATTTGTTACCACCGCTCTGGCAAGGGCAATGGGATCAACCCCCGGATGCTGGTAAAAGGCCTTATCCTCTGCAGATAAAAACGCATGCACTAATTGCGGAGGCATCGCCTTTACCGGCACAAACAATCTTTTTTGTGTGGCAAATTCCGCCAGCAACGCGCCATTTCCGGCATGGACACGGGTTGCCACAGGCGGCTCATATCGCGATAGCTGATGATACGGCGGCAAGTCCTGACCCCATTTCCAGAACACCCATAATATCGCTGTAAAGCCAGCCAACCCCAGAAACAGGGTTACTAAAAATAGTCTGAAAAGAAATTTCACCATGCCCATTTAACTAAGCGCGAATTACGGCAGACTTATGGCCAATTATCGCCCAGACCCCTCTAACCAGACCAGCACAGCCTTGGCAATTTGCCGTGTCAGTTTATCCCGGTAACGGCTGGAATTCAGATTTTTTTCATCGCTTGCATTACTCAGAAAACCCATTTCCACCAGAACCGAAGGCACATCTGGTGATTTTAATACTGCAAAGCCGGCAAATCTGTGGCCGCGTTTATCACCGCCGGGAAACCCTCTTATCTCGTTCAATATCGCTCTGGCCAAATGGGCAGATTCATTCATGGTCTCACGCTGGAACATACCAAGCAGCGCATTGGCTGCCAGCGGATCCTCCGCCCCCAAATCAGGGCCACCAATTAAATCTGCCTTATTCTCTTTTTTTGCCAGATAGGCCGCTTCTTTATCAGAGGCTGTATCAGAAAGTGAAAACACCGAAATGCCGCGCGCCGAGGTTCGCGGGGCTGAATCTGCATGCAGGGAAATAAAGGCATCTGCACCCATATCCCGCGCGATCTGTATCCGTTTGCGCAGCTTTAGATAGCTGTCACCAGATCGCACCAGCCTGGCGGTTATCTTGCCAGAAGCATTTAAATGTTTGGCCAGCTGTTTTGCGGCCGCAAGTGTGATTTTCTTCTCATAGGTACCATGTTTGCCAATGGCCCCCGGATCATTACCGCCATGCCCGGCATCAATCGCGACGACCCAGCGCTTTGGGCGGGGGCGTGGCACGCCAATATTGACCGTACGCCCGGACAGACTGGCAGCCACATCCCGCGCCGCCCCCTTATCTTCAGATGCGGTGGCAGGCGGCGGAAGCGCATTTTGCCCGGAACCGCCGATTGCCGCCTGAAATGTGCCATCTGCCAGTGCTTTTTGCGCCAGACGGAAAGAAATTTCGCCCCTGTCCATCAGGTCAATCACCAGGCGATGGCCCTTGCCCTTTGGCGGCAGCGTAAACGCGCGTTCAGGCGAGGCGGGCCGGGCCAATTCTATCACCAGCCGTCCAGAATTTGGCTGCGGGTGTCCAAAACGATAGGCGGTTGCTGGCAGGTGATCCAGCTGTCCCGCAGCCGGCAAACCCTCTACCGCCCATTCCATCTGCGGGTAATCCAGAACCAACCGCCAGGGATCGGATAATAACAGCATTTTAGCTGGCTGCGGGTCAGCGGTTTCTACCACCAGCCGTAGCGCGGTTTGCCCATCAATCTGGACGGTGCCTAGCCGCATCGCTGTCAGACTGTTCTGGGCAAACGCTGCCTGA
>JBMZFK010000145.1:0-2403 GCA_049615365.1 Puniceispirillaceae bacterium (SeqCode) | reverse complement strand
ATTTTGCACTGCCCTTACTTATGACCCTACTTTGTTTGAGGTGATGTTCGCCGCCGTAGCAGATGCATATTTGCAAGTATCAACCTTTGTTGCCGGTACCTTGCTTCTATTTTTTATGGCCGAACGTGCCTTTAAATTTGATTTAACAAAAGCCCTTGCTGAATCAGGTAAATGGCAAGTCCCTCTGGCCGCCGCCCTTGGTGCAATGCCGGGCTGTGGCGGGGCTATCATTGTGGTGACCAAATATGTTTCCGGCCGGCTTAGCTTTGGCTCGGTTCTGGCTACCCTTACCGCTACCATGGGCGATGCCGCCTTTTTGCTGCTTGCCAAAGAGCCTTTGACAGGATTTTTTATTATCGCGCTCGGCTTTTCTGTCGGGGTGGTAACCGGATATGTTGCAGATGCAATACATGGCCCAGATTTCATGCGCCCCAAAGAAAGCACCGCACTTCGCCATGCCGATTTATCCGATCCCGAACATGAAGATTTTTCAAACAGGTTTTTAGACCGGCTCTGGATGGTGATTTTCACCCCCGGCCTTGTTCTGGGGCTGATGATGGCCTTCCAAATTGATGTTGATGCGATGTTCCGCACGGAAAATATTTCTGCCCCTGCTAGCTTGCTTGGCTTTGCGGGCGGGATGCTCTGTTTTGGTATGTGGGCATTGCCCCGGCTTGTGCCTGTTTTACGCAAATCGGCCAACAGCCATGTTGCAGGCGAGCATGAATCGGTAATCCGGCGCACCATTGCCGATACAAATTTTGTTACCAGCTGGGTGATTTTTGCCTTTCTTTTATTTGAGGTGACTATCCATCTGACCGGACTGGATCTGAAATCCCTCTTTACCTCTGTTGTGGCTTTTGCCCCGGCAATTGCGGTAGTAATAGGCTTTATTCCCGGATGCGGGCCGCAAATTCTGGTCACAACATTATATCTTTCTGGTTATCTGCCCTTATCGGCGCAGATCGGAAATGCGATCAGCAATGACGGAGATGCATTATTTCCAGCAATTGCTCTGGCACCGGGTGCGGCGATAATGGCAACGTTTTATTCAGCGATACCTGCGTTATTGATTTCATATGGGTGGTTTTTCCTGGCCCATAGCTAGGTGGCGCTAAAATATCCTGTCCTGTCAGCTGGACGCCAGACGCGGGACTTGCTCCAGCTAGTGTGCCTGCCCCATATTTTTGGCCAGCTTTAGTGGAATGGCTACCTCATCAAAATTGGATTGGCGAGCATGGCCATATTAATCGGCCAATATATGCCCCTCGACGCTTTATCTGCCGCGATAGCCATGAAGCCGCAAAAGCCGCACCAGACTAAACCCTAGATAAGCTAGCCTGATCAGGAAAAGGCCTGCAAGCCTGTCTGCGCGCGCCCCAGAATAAGGGCATGCACATCATGTGTGCCTTCATAAGTATTCACTGTTTCCAGATTCATCAAATGGCGCATGACGTGATATTCTTCTGAAATACCATTGCCACCATGCATATCTCTTGCCATCCGGGCGATGGCCAAAGCCTTGCCACAGCTATTGCGTTTGACTAGAGAAATAAGTTCAGGTGCACAGCTGCCCTCATCCAGCATCCTGCCAACTCGCAAAACAGATTGCAGACCAATACCGATTTCGGTTTGCATATCTGCCAATTTTAGCTGTATGAGCTGGTTAGCGGCCAATGGGCGATTAAATTGCTTACGCTCCATGGTATAACTATGTGCGGCGTGCCAGCAAGCTTCTGCTGACCCCATTGTTCCCCAACTAATGCCATATCGTGCTTTATTTAGGCAGCTGAACGGGCCTTTCAAGCCTTCCACATTTGGCAAGAGCGCGTCTTCGGATACTTCAACATCGCTCATGCTGATAGAGCCGGTGATAGAGGCACGAAGGGATAATTTCCCCTTGATAGGATCAGCGCTCAGGCCTTTCATGCCCTTTTCCAGCACAAACCCTCTGATTTTGCCATCATGGGCTTCTGATTTTGCCCAGATAATAAACACATCGGCAATCGGGGCATTGGAAATCCACATTTTAGCGCCATTGATCACATAGCCTGTATCGGTTTTGCGCGCGATGGTGCGCATCGAGCCGGGATCAGAACCGGCATCAGCTTCTGTCAAGCCAAAACAGCCTATCCATTCGCCAGTCGCCAGCCTGGGCAGATATTTTTGCTTTTGGGCTTCACTGCCAAAACTTTCAATCGGATGCATTACCAGAGAGGACTGCACGGACAACATTGAGCGGTAGCCCGAGTCAATCCGCTCTACCTCGCGTGCTACCAGCCCGTAACAGACGTGGTTCATACCCGCTCCGCCATAATTTTCGCTGACCGTTACCCCTAACAAGCCAAGACTGCCCATCTCGCGGAAAATTTCGACATCTGTTTTTTCTTCGCGAAAGGCTTC
>JBMZFK010000144.1:0-2443 GCA_049615365.1 Puniceispirillaceae bacterium (SeqCode) | reverse complement strand
ATCAAATTTGGATTTTTCAAAAACATCCCAACTTTTACTAAATAAACCGTAAGGGGATATTCCGTTTTTCTTAAGCACCGAATATGCCTTTGGATGCATGAAGCCTGTTGGAAAACTGCCAGCGCTTTTGGCAATATATTTATTTTTGTATTTGCTGTTTACTATTGCCTCCGCAATAAGCGAGCGACAAGAATTCCCAGTGCATAAAAACAAAATTTTCAACATACCAAATCGTTATACAAAAATCATTTCAGTTTTATTACGGCATTAAATTAATTGGTGAGATTTGTGTTTCGGCAAACAGCCTAGATTTAAATAGTATTTATCAAAATTAATATTCAAAATTCAAATCTCTGTCACAAACATGAAATTTTCCCTGAATACAAGCGGGTGTTGAAAACTTTTTAAGAAGAGGAGTTATGAAAATGCCCAAGAGACAATTAATTAATGACAATATCCCTCATGGTGATGTTTGTAGGTTGCCAAAGACGTTGCATGAGAACAACATTATCCAAAATGCCCGTACTTCAGATTATTACATTAATCCGCAGTTCAACTCAGAGAAGAATGATAACAAATTTCCTGGTGAGGACGGTGGTGTAGAGCATTTTAGCTGACTAATAAAATCATCAATTGCATACGCTTATTTCTGCGCTCAAAGTAGTGCCCAAGTCGTAGGTAGGGTACTCGATAGTGGCACAAATAACACCATCCCTTTATAGAAACTGTAGTCCCTTTAGTATCTGAGTTTATAGTCACTTAAGTGGTGGTTGATGGTGATAACTTCCATCAATAGCCAAAACAAATTAACCTCATACGCTAAAGTTACTATGGTGAGGCAATCTGAATAGTCATTGTATTAATCGCAGCAGCACTCTCCAATCAAACTAAAGCCAACAATAGTAAAAACAACCAATCAACCCTTTAGCCCCTTTTTTGAAATCAGTTTTTGTCAACACCCACCGGGGGGGGTCTTTTAACTCGGGACTCCTAATTCAACTTAGCTAATACACTCTCTGGTTTTATGTGGGTGTACCTAAACAGCATCCGTGGGTCTTTGTGACCTGATATCAAAGCCACTTCAGGCATAGACAACCCCATTTCAAAGAATCTGCTTATGGCTTCATGTCTTAGGTCATGAAACCTTAGGTCACCCAAGTCAGCCCGAGACCGAAGCCTGTCCCAAGCAAGTCTGAATGCATTATCAGTAACAGGAAAAGGGCAGGGGAGTTGCCTCTCGTTTTGCTCCTTTAAAATCTGCGTAGCTTTGCTTGATAGGGGTACATCTCTTGATGAGCCGTTCTTAGTTATTGGTAGGTGAACTGTACGACTATCAAAGTCGACACACTCCCAAGTTATGCCTAGTATCTCTCCTCGTCTCATCCCTGTTTCAATAGCAAAGACAACAACTGGCCAAATATGTGGATTCTGGGTTAGACGTGCAGCTTTCTCAAGCCTGTCAAACTCACCTGTATTTAATCTTCTATCCCTGGATCTTGAGGATGGAGGAAGCTTGACCTTATCTACAGGGTTGGAAGACAGCATCAGTCCCCATTCATTAATGGCTAACTTGATGCAGTGTCTTATCAAGATGAGGTCGTACTGACAGGTTCTACGGCCATCTAAGAGCCTTCTGTCCCTGAACTTTGCGATTACTTGAGATGACAGCCTGTCCAGTTGGTAGCTACTTATATCGTCCCCTATCAGCCGTTTGAGACGCCTTCGTTCTACATCTGCTCCACGCTTTGAAGGAGTAATTATATCAAGATAACGCTTCAGCAGTTCGCCCAGTGTTACCTTAGATGGGCTAACACGCCCAAAAGCCCCACTCTCAATAGCCTGCTCTTGGGCTATAGACCACTTTAGAGCCAATGATTTACTAGAAAATGATTTAGCAGTTGTGCCTATACTTTGATGTCTGACAATTGCTTGCCACTTGTTTACACGTTTACGAAGAGTTGCCACTTAAGCCTCCTTAAGTGACACAGGAGTGACAAAGTTTTGGAACTGCGGAGAAAACTTCAGGGAACCGTAGTAGCTCAACTGGATAGAGCAGCTGACTTCTAATCAGCAGGTTGGGGGTTCGAGTCCTCCCGGAGTCGCCAAAGTTTTCTCTAGTAATTCCTCAGTCACAGCCTGTGTCAGTTGGTTTTGTTTTAACTGATGATAGGGTACGTTTTGTGCCTCTGTCACTCATAAAAGTGACACAGGAGTGACAAGACTTATCTGAAATTTATTGTCTGGTCGGTTCCAATTTTTTGTTGATTGAAGATGTTAACCCAAGTGTTATCGGAGACTTAGGAAGTGCAACATTTCTCAAAAAAATGAGTGAAAGTTAATGAAAGTGTAATCTTTTTGAAATGAAGCTGTAGCTTTTCTGGTCCCTATTTATGTTCGTCCGGACAAGACCGGGAAAATGATTAAGGAGAAGACTATGGAAGGC
>JBMZFK010000143.1:0-2453 GCA_049615365.1 Puniceispirillaceae bacterium (SeqCode) | reverse complement strand
AACCAGCGAGCTTATCCCGCTATGCCACCCTCTTGGCCTGAGCCATGTGGATGTCAGCTTGCAGATAAATTCCGAAGATTGTTCGATTGATATCCGCGCAGAATGCCAGCTAACAGGCCAGACTGGGGTTGAGATGGAAGCCCTGACAGCGGTAAGTGTTGCCGGGCTAACTGTTTATGATATGTGCAAATCCATTGATAAAGACATGCATATCGACCATATAAAATTGATCCATAAATCTGGTGGAAAGTCAGGTGATTACACAAGGGATGACTAAACTAAAACCCGTTGCCGAAGCGCAAGAAACCATCTTTTCCATGATGGCGCGTGCCAAAACCGAAAGCTGTGTTCTAAACGCGGCACATGGACGGATCCTCGCAACCGATATTATTGCAAAAACAGACCATCCGGCAGCAGATATCTCGGCAATGGATGGGTATGCGCTGGCCGCTGCTGGCAACATATTGGCAAAGGGTACATGCTTTGATTTGGCAGGCGAAGCTGCGGCAGGACATTATAGCACTGCGTCTATTGGCAATGATCAGGCGATGCGTATTTTCACTGGCGCCTATCTGCCTGACGGGGCAGATTCTGTTGCTATTCAGGAAGATGTTAACCGGGAGGGAGATCAGATTTGCCTGAATGAGCCTGTAAAAACAGGGCAATTTGTGCGCCCAAAGGGGCTGGATTTCAGCGCTGGCGAGGTCATCTTACAGGCTGGCACAATTTTGGGCGCGCGCCAGCTGGCACTAGCTGGCCTGGCGGGTTATAGCGCCCTGCCCTTGCGCCAAAAACCAGTTGTTGCGATTATATCCAGCGGGGATGAGCTGGTTCCGGTCGGCGATAGGCCGCAAGCTGGCCAGCTAATTAATTCCAATAGCGTTTTTCTGGCCCATGCCTTGCGCCAGGCCGGGGCTGAAGTGGCAGATTTGGGCATTATTCCAGACAAAAAGGGCGCGTTGATATCTGCCTTGCAAGCGGGGCTGGCCACATACAAGCAGTTTGATCTGATCGTCTCTACCGGCGGGGCGTCGGTAGGCCAGCATGATCATATCGCTGCTGATTTAACCGCAGATAGTAAGGCCAGGATTGATTTCTGGCGTATTGCCATGCGTCCGGGAAAACCCCTGATCGCGGCACACTGGAGCGATATTCCCTTTTTAGGCCTGCCTGGCAACCCTGTCTCTGCCGGGGTATGTAGCCTTGTTTTTGTTCTTCCGGCTATTCAGATGTTTTTAGGCCTGCCAACCATGCCAGAAACGCGCACTCTGCCGCTTGCAGTGGATATGCCGGAAAATGATCGCCGCCAGGACTATATCCGTTCGGTTTGTGTGCGCCAGCCAGATGGCAGTGTGGCGGTAGAACCGCTTGGCAGGCAAGATTCCTCGATGCTGCGAAATTTCTGTCAGGCAGAGCTGTTAATCCTGCGCCCGCCTTTCGCCAAACCTGCCAAAGCCGGAGAGCTGGTTTCTGTAATAGATATCCCCTCCAGCCTGTAGCTATCGCCTGATAGCCATCTTCTCTTACGCCACCAAAATTTAAATATTCTTGATTTGTTCTTTTTCTTGAGCTAGAACATAAACAGAACGGTTTTTTCCGGCTAGCGCTTTTCCGGCGCTATCGACAAAAGAGGAGCGTATCATGCTAACCGAAAAACAGCATCAGCTTTTGAGCTTTCTGATAGAGCATCAGGCAGAACACGATATATCCCCATCTTTTGATGAAATGCGTGAGGCGGTTGGGCTAGCCAGTAAATCCGGTATCCACCGGCTGATATCCGGACTACAAGAACGCGGCTATATCCGTAAATTGGCCAATCGGGCGCGGGCCATTGAAATATTGCGCCATCCAGGTGCGGCAACCCTGCCAGAAAGCAATGTGATTAGCCCGGCTTTTGGCGCTTCAGCCAAAGCTTCTGCGTCGGTTGAACTGCCCTTGCTTGGCCGTATCGCCGCTGGCACCCCGATTGAAGCCCTGTCAGACCCGACCAGCTATATGAGCGTGCCAGAAGCGCTGGTATCTGGCGGCGATCATTTTGCCCTTGAGATTGTCGGTGATTCCATGATTGAAGCTGGCATCCATGAAGGCGATACCGTGATTATCAAGCGAACCGATAATGCCAATAGCGGGGATATTGTTGTTGCCCTTGTCGAAGAGCATGAAGCCACCTTGAAAACGCTGCGCAAAGAGCCTGGCCGCATAGCGCTGGAAGCGGCAAACCCGCGCTATGAAACCCGCTATTTTGAAACAGATCAGGTGCGTATTCAGGGACGCCTGACTGGCCTTATTCGCCGATATTAGGGGGCGAGTGCCATTTTGATGGCAGACCGGGAAGATTGCTGACAAATTTTGGCGGATCTGCTGTAAAATAGACCAGATATAGCTCACCGTGTTGCAAGCGACGATAATAGATAGGCTGGCCAGTACTACAGGGATAATAGGGGCCTTTTGCT
>JBMZFK010000142.1:0-2466 GCA_049615365.1 Puniceispirillaceae bacterium (SeqCode) | reverse complement strand
AAAAAGGATAATGTTATGCCCCATTTTAATATTGCGTCTATTCCAGCAGATGGTATTGGCCCGGAAGTGATCGCAGCAGGAATCGAGGTGCTAGAGGCTGTCTGTGCCCGTAATCCTGAAAACCAGCTTTCCTTTACCCATTTCGGTTGGGGTTCGGACTATTATAAACAGCATGGCAAAATGATGCCTGATGATGGGCTGGAGACGCTAAAGCCGTTTGATGCGATTTACTTTGGCGCGGTGGGCGCCCCTGATGTGCCTGACCATATTACCTTGTGGGGGTTGCGGCTGCCCATCTGTCAGGGGTTTGATCAATATGCCAATGTGCGGCCAACCAAAATATTGCCTGGCATTTCATCGCCCTTGCGCGATGTTGGTGTGGGGGATTTGGACTGGGTCATTATTCGCGAAAATTCAGAAGGGGAATATTCTGGCAATGGCGGGCGTGCCCATAAAGGCCTGCCAGAGGAAGTCGGAACCGAGGTGGCTATTTTTACTCGCACCGGCGTAACCCGTATCATGCGTTATGCGTTTCAAATTGCTGCCTCGCGCCCACGTAAAATGCTGACGGTGGTAACAAAATCAAATGCCCAGCGTCACGGGATGGTGATGTGGGATGAAATCGCAGCAGAGGTCGGCGCAGAATTTCCAGAGGTGGTGTGGGATAAAATGCTGGTGGATGCAATGACCGTGCGCATGACCCTGCAGCCAGAAAGCCTGGATACCATTGTTGCCACCAATTTGCATGCCGATATTCTGTCTGATCTGGCGGGCGCGCTGGCTGGCAGCATCGGGGTTGCCCCCACCGCTAATATCGATCCGCAAGGGCGTTTCCCGTCCATGTTTGAACCTATTCACGGCTCCGCTTTTGATATCACTGGTAAAGGTATCGCTAATCCGGTTGCGACTTTTTGGACAGGAGCACAAATGCTGGAACATTTGGGTCTGCCAGAAGAAGCTGCGCGTCTGATGCAGGCAGTTGAACAGGTATGTAATGCTGGGATAATGACCCCGGATGTTGGCGGCACCGCTACCACAATTGAGGTAACACAAGCAGTCGTTGAGGCTATCCGCATCGCCAATAGCTAGGCTCTTTTTATAAAAATCTCTGTTCTATGGATTGCCATTACCCCGGCTGCGCCTAATTTTATAACCAGTGGCAGGACGCTTAATTAGCCAGCCAAGGGAGAGACGGGCAGTGAAAGCACTCATGACAGATACGCCGGCAACAGATGCGCTAGATGAGGCCGCGATAAGCGAGATTATCGAAATGGCGCTCAGCGATCATACCAGCTTTGCCCAGATTCAAAGCCAATATGGGCTGCGTGAAAAAGAAGTAAAAAAGCTGATGCGTAGCCATCTGAAAACCGGCAGCTATAAGGTGTGGCGCCGGCGGGTTCGAAGTTTTTCAGATCGCCGCGCACAGTATAAATAGGCCTGTCTATGGCGAGGGAAAAGGCCTATAAAAAAATATCTAAAAAAAGCTTGGAAAACATCTCTATTGTCTGGTTCAAGCGGGATTTGCGACTGGCTGACCATGCTCCGCTAGCTGCCGCTGTGGCGGCTGGCTATCCTGTGTTTCCTCTATATATTGTAGAGCCGGAATATTGGGTACAGGATACATCTTCTACCCGGCACTGGCAGTTTATTCGGGATTGCCTGCTGGAGCTGGATGCCGGCCTTACGGCCCTTGGCCAGCCGCTTGTCTTGCGCGTTGGTGAGGCAACAGATATTTTTAACACGCTGAGTGAGCACTATCAGATTACCGGAATTTATGCGCATGAGGAAACAGGTACTAGCTGGACCTATGCGCGGGACAGGGCGGTTATAAAGCTCTGTCAGACCCGTGATATTCCCTTGCAGGAATTCCCGAATAACGGGGTGGTTCGCGCCCTGCATGACCGGGATAAATGGGGCGCTGTCAGGGCAAGGCGCCTGCAACAGCCTATTATTCCAGTCCCGCAATCACTCCCTGCGCTTACCTCTTATGAAACCGATCCGCTGCCAGAAACAGACCACCGATTATTCCGGCATGTGATTAGGGGCAAAACCCAAAAAGGAGGGCGTGCTTCTGGTATGCGGTTGCTGAATGCTTTTTTGTCAGACAAGGCACAGGGCTATTTACGGCATATCTCAACCCCCTCGCAAGCGACGCTCTTTAACTCGCGCCTGTCGCCACATCTGGCTTTTGGCAGCCTGTCCGAGCGAGAGGTGTTTCACGCTGTATCAGACTATCTGCAAAAAGGTGGCGACACGCTGTCACGTGGCGCACTAAGAGGTGGGCGTTCGGTGTTAACACGGCTATCCTGGCGTAGCCATTTTATTCAAAAGCTGGAAGATCAGCCAGATATTGAAACCCATACCATGCACCCGATATTTGAAGGGATGCGCCCAGAGCTGCCCGATCCAGAACGTCTGCAGGCCTGGAGCGAGGGGCAGACAGGCTATCCCATTATTGATGCCTGT
>JBMZFK010000141.1:0-2467 GCA_049615365.1 Puniceispirillaceae bacterium (SeqCode) | reverse complement strand
TGATGAAGCGATTGCCTATGCAAAAGTGACGGGCACCGGCAATGTGCATGTCATGGCAGGGCGTACCGATAAAGGGGAAGCAGCCAGCCAGACCTTTTGCGATAATCTGGCCTATGCAACACAAACCGCAGCAGCCCATAATATTACCATCCTGATAGAACCTCTTAATCACCGTGATGCCCCGGATTATCATCTGCAAACTGCCGAGGAGGCAGGTGATATTATCGAACGGGTTGGTGCGGATAACCTGAAAATGATGTTTGATTGCTATCATCTCCAGATTATGGGCGGCGATCTTCTTATGCGGGCAAAAACCTTTATGCCGCAAATAGGCCATATACAGTTTGCATCTGTGCCGGAACGTGCAGAACCAGATAAATGCGAGCTAAATTACCCGCTATTGTTGCCCGCTTTTTACGAGGCCGGGTATCAGGGTTATGTTGGCGCAGAATATAAACCATCCGGCCCCACAGCCGAAAGCTTAGGCTGGATGGCTGCCTATCGCTAGGAGGGTGGCGGGGTATGCAGGCCCGTAGCCTGAGCCGGTTTTTCCTTGCTAACCTTATGTTCACGCATCAGCACATATAGCCCTGAGCAAACAATAATGGCGATACCGATATAGGTCGTCTGGTTTGGCAGGTCGTCAAATATCCACCAGCCAAACAGAGTTGCGGTAATAATTTCCAGATATTGCAGCGGGGCCAGTACCGCAACAGGTGCATGACGAAATGCGACTGTGATAAACATATGGGCGATGCTGGCGGCAATGCCTACCCCGATGAGCAAGCTGATTTGATAGGCAGAAAGCGGGATCATATCCAGGCTGGAAATTGGCCCGTCATTCATGATCAGCAATATCGGCATTATCAGCAAAAAGGCCGCAAGCGAGGTATAAATCTGAATAGCCAGCGCATGAGATTTTTGTGTCATTTGGCGGGTTAGAATAAGATACAGCGCAAAACAGACCGCCGTGCCAAGTGGAAAGGCGGCGGCTATTCCAACTTCCTGATATTGCGGCTGAATGACCAGCAATGCCCCGAAAAACCCGACTAAACAGGCAAAAATGCGCCGCCAGCCTATCGTCTCGCCCAGCAATAAGGCTCCCAGTAACGTCAGCACAAACGGCTCTATGAAAAAGATGGAAATCGCGTCAGCGATAGGCAGATAAACAAGCGAGGCAAAAAAGAAGGTGGTTGCGACAAGAATTAGACCGCCCCGCAACAGATACAGCCCTGTCTCCTGCCAGTCCGGCAGATGCAGCGCCCTGAAAAACAGGGCAAAAGGCAGCAAGATTATCACCTGAACCGCAAATCGGGCACCAGAGACCTGAAATACCGGAACGCCAGCCTCGCCCGCTAATTTTGCAAAAACATCAATAGTTGGGCCAAAAGCGGCAAACCCCAGCATCATGAAAACGCCAAAAAGGGTTTGTGAGGTGCGGGCAGGTGTTGTCATCATAAATCAGCCTAACACGAGATAGCTGGAGCCGTTTGGCAATGTTTTGCCATAAACTCATATCGTAATTAGCAGGACTGTGATAGTAAGAAAACAAGCTGGGACGCTTGCTCCTGTGGCAATTAATCAGAATAACAACAATTTTCATGTTTCAGATACCTAGAAATTGGCGCGAGCGCCCGGAATATTTGCTGATGCTCATGGCAGCGTCCATGCCTATTTCATTTTGGGCATGGATGGTTTTGCTGAATAATTTTACCATCGAGGTAGCCAGCTTTACCGGTCGTGAAATTGGCATTCTGCAATCCTTGCGCGAAGTGCCAGGCTTTCTGTCTTTTCTGGTTGTGTATGTTTTACTGATTATCGCCGAGCAGAGGCTGGCGTTGTTTTCGCTTATTCTATTGGGTTTGGGAGTCGCGTTAACCGGTTATTTCCCGACCATAATCGGGCTATATATCACAACCGTGATTTCCTCTATCGGTTTTCATTATTATGAGGCATGTAATCAGTCTCTGACCTTGCAATGGCTGGA
This sequence comes from Puniceispirillaceae bacterium (SeqCode), assembly GCA_049615365.1. Classification (GTDB taxonomy): domain Bacteria; phylum Pseudomonadota; class Alphaproteobacteria; order Puniceispirillales; family Puniceispirillaceae; genus JADHLI01. The sequence continues at coordinate 480 of JBMZFK010000141.1, read as the reverse complement.
CAAGAAAACCGCGCCAACGGTGATGGGGCGTATTGTCGGGGTGGCAGCGATGGCACAATTGCTGGTGCTGGGCCTGATATTTATTGCCTATCTTTCCAGCCTGCCAGAAATTTCATGGCAGGCGTTGGCCGGGGCAAGTGGCCTTGCAACCAGTAAGGATAGTTATCAGCTGACCTATTTGATAACCGGGATGGTAACGGTAATAATGGCGGTAGCGGCCTTTATCCTGTTTCCGCATTTCAAGGAAAAAACCTATCAGACACGCAAAATAATATTGCGTAAGCGCTATTGGCTATATTATGCGCTGACCTTTATTGCCGGGGCGCGCCGACAAATATTTATTGTGTTTGCCGGATTTTTAATGGTGGAAAAATTTGGCTATTCGGTGCCGCAAATTACTGCGCTGTTTCTGTTAAACGCGGCGTTTAATATCTGGTTTGCACCGATTGTGGGCAAGCTGATTACCCGGGTTGGCGAGCG
>JBMZFK010000140.1:0-2513 GCA_049615365.1 Puniceispirillaceae bacterium (SeqCode) | reverse complement strand
TTATCCGCGATGAGGCTTGTTCAGATATTTGGGGAAACCTGGGTAGCGAGTGGCTGTTGCCCCAGCAATATATAAAGTTATGGCCTGTATGCCGCTGGGCACAACCTGCCATGCAGGCGATGCTATCATTATGGCAGGAAGCGCGGTTTGATATTGGCGATATTAGAAACATAGAAATAGACACATTCCATGAAAGCCTGCGCCTAGCCAGCCCGCATCCTACCAGTACGGACGAGGCACAATATAGCCTATGCTGGCCAGTTGCGGCGTTGCTGATAGCTTTGGCAGAGGGACGTGAATTTTCTGCCTATGATATATCTGAAGAAGCGCTGAATAGGGCCGATATTCATGCGCTGGCCGGGCAGATAACATTACGTGAAAAAACAGAATTTAATGCTGTTTTTCCGCGACTGCGTCAAGCAGAGCTGCATCTTAATTTTATTGATGGAAGCCGCCGTTCTGCTTTTTCCAAACATACAAAAGGGGATCCTGAAACCCCTGTCAGCAGGGCAGAATTGATAACAAAATTTGATCAGCTTATATCCGCCACACCTTTAGCAAAAAAGGCCCCCCTCCTCAAACAAGCCTGTTTAGTGCCTTCGGCAAATGATGAAGAATCAAATTGGAATCACATTTTATTTGATTTAAACTAATGTGTTTTGGATGGTTATCGTTAAAGTGAGTCGTGATTTTTGAAAGAAAAATTAACCATTTTTTGGCATGCAAATTAATGAAAAATATAAATAAAAACAGTATACTCAATGTTTGGGGAGATACTAGTCTTGCGGGGCTGTGATTATATGCTACTCTTATCTGAAAAATAAGCTGTAGTTGGTTCCTGTTTGGATTTTCAGGGGTATAAACAGTAAATAGTAAATTATAATTTGCCTTGGGAGGACAAATAAATGTTTTTTGGTAAATTGAACAGCAAACCTGTTCATGAAAAAGCAAAGATGTATGCGGCAGAATATGCTGCAGGCGATCTTTCGAGACGTGAATTTTTGACACGTGCGACAGCGCTTGGCGTGTCAACAGCTGCCGCCTACACCTTGATTGGGATTGGTGATGCCAAAGCAAATACTTGGGTCAACCCACCCAAAAAAGGTGGCACGTTGCGCTGTCAGATGGAAGTCCGGCCGCTCAAAGATCCTCGGACTTGGGATTGGTCAGAAATCGCAAATGCCTGTAGAGGATTTTTAGAGTACTTAGTCCATCTTGAGCCAGATGGGAGCGTTGTTGGACAGCTTCTTGAGAGCTGGACGGTCAACTCAGATGCTACACAGTACACATTAAATGTAAGAAAAGGTGTAAAGTGGAATAATGGTGATGATTTCACCGCTGCCGACGTGGCCAACAACTTTGAGCGTTGGTGTGATAAGTCGGTGGAAGGCAACTCAATGGCAGGCCGTATGGCAACGTTGATTGACGCAGATACCAACAAGGCTATCGAAGGCGCAATTGTTGTTGCAGACAGCCACACTGTTGTTCTCAATCTGCCGCGTCCAGATATAACTATTATCGTGGGCGCAGGTGATTATCCAGCGGCTATTGTTCACTCATCATATGACAACTCTGCGGAAATGCTCACCAATAACCCAATTGGTACAGGTGCATATACTTTTGAGAGCCATGAGGTTGGCGTCAAGGCGGTCTTGGTTCGTAATGAGGGCCACACTTGGTGGAATGCTAGAAATGGTGCTTTCTTAGACCGGATCGAAATTGTTGATTACGGTACTGACCCAACGGCATTTGTTGCTGCTATTGAAGCTGGCGAAGTTGATATGCTCCATCAGACAACTGGTGACTATGTTGAATTAATGGATTCACTTGGCCAATTTGAGAAGTCTCAGGTGGTAACGGCGTCTACGATTGTTATTAGAACCAATCAGGATGCTGAAGTTGATGGTATGAAGCCTTATGCTAATAAGAACGTTAGGCGTGCTTTGGCAATGGCAGTGGATAATTCAGTTTGTTTGGAGCTTGGTTACGCAGGACTTGGCGAGCCTGCAGAAAATCACCATGTTTGTCCAATTCACCCAGAATATGCGAAACTTCCACCTCAAAAAGTTGACCCGGCCGCTGCAAAGGCAATGCTAGATGCAGAAGGTATGGGTGATTTTGAGCATGAAATCATATCGATTGATGATGATTGGCGTAAAAACACGACCGATGCAGTCGCTCAACAGCTCCGCGACGCTGGGATTAAAGTAAAGCGGACTATTTTGCCTGGTTCTACATTCTGGAATGATTGGGCTAAGTATCCTTTCTCATCTACCAACTGGAACCAGCGTCCTTTAGGTGTACAGGTGTTGGCTTTGGCTTACCGGTCAGGTGAGGCTTGGAATGAAGCTGCATTCAATAATGCTGAATTTGATGAGCTACTGTCACAGGCATTGGCTACAGCAAATGCCGATGACCGCAGAGTTATCATGGAGCGAATTGAACAAATCATGCAGGATGAGGGCGTGATTATTCAGCCTTACTGGCGTTCAATCTTTCGTCACAAGCGTAAG
>JBMZFK010000139.1:0-2526 GCA_049615365.1 Puniceispirillaceae bacterium (SeqCode) | reverse complement strand
CCAAAATTTTTTTGAAAACACAATTTAGGCCATTTTAAAGACAAGAGGCGTGCCATCAACACTCCCTTGAATATATCAATATTATAAAGTCTTATTTAAAGCTGCACTTAAGTCTGCAATTATATCATCAGGGTGTTCTAAGCCTATCGAAAGGCGAACAACCCCATCCCCAACACCAGCCGCTTCACGTTGTTCGCTAGTTAACTGGCGATGCGTAGTAGATGCTGGATGAACAATCAAACTTCGAGTATCCCCGATATTCGCAAGATGTGAGATTAGATTACAGCTTGCCACAAGATTAATACCCGCCTCATATCCACCTTTCAATGTAGCAGTAAATACGGATCCTGCCCCGCCCTTTAAATATTTTTGGGCTAGCTTGTGATACGGGCTTGTTGGTAAGCCTGCCCAGGAAACAGACGATATTTTTTCATGCTCTGCAAGAAAAGTAGCTACTTTACTCGCATTTTCATTATGCTGGCGCATCCGCAGCGGCAAGGTTTCAAGACCTGTCAACGTTAAAAAGGCGTTCATTGGCGAGAGTGTCGCGCCAAGGTCGCGTAACACATTGGCATGGCAATAGGTGATAAAGCCATGCTTGCCAAAGGTTTCGGCAAAGGTAATGCCGTGATAGGCAGGATCAGGCGCGCTTAATGCTGGATAATTGCGGCCAGAAAACCAATCAAAATTGCCCATATCCACAACCGCCCCCCCTAGCGCATTGCCATGTCCGGACAGGAATTTTGTCGTGGAATAAACGATAATATCTGCCCCGTAATGTCCGGGCTGGCACATCACAGGGGTAGCCATTGTATTATCAATGACCAGAGGGATGCCGGCCTCATGCGCGATATTGGCCAGCATTTCGATATCCGATACATTCCCGTCTGGATTGGCCAGGCTTTCGGCAAATAAAACCGCTACCTCTTCTTTTTCCACCGCTTCTGCTACTGCTTTTGGATTATGCACATTTACCAGCTCTGCCTGCCAGCCAAACTGGCTAAAGCTGCGGGTGAACTGGGTAATAGAGCCGCCATAGAGCTTGTTGCTGGCAATGATTTTCCTGCCAGGTGCCATCAGGGGATATAGTGCGACGAGCTGGGCGGCATGACCAGACGCCACACAACAGGCGCCCACCGCATCATCCAGTGCAGCCAGCCTTTGTTCCAGCGCGGCGGTTGTCGGGTTGGATAACCGGCCATAAATATTACCTGGTTCTTGCAAATTATACAAGCTGGCAGCGTGGTCCCCATCATCAAAGGTAAAGGCTGTACTTTGATAAATCGGGGTAATACGCGCTCCAGCTGCTGCATCTGGGCGGTTGCCTGCATGAATGCTCAGGGTTTCGATATGCCGAGATTTCACAAACCCCCCATCCCGTGTGGGGGCAGGGGGCTGGCGATTAGGTGCGCGGCGGGCAGATAACAGTCCTGAATAAAACCCACCCAGACCAAGCAGGCCGGATAATCTGGAATGTTCAATTTTTGGGCATCTGTTTTGAATAAATCGCATCTGGCTGGTCGTGGCAATTTCTTCGGCGGTATCGCTCATCACCCCTATTTGTAACCAAAGGGTTTTTGCCCCTATTTCGGCTGCCTGGCTGGCCAGTTCTGGACATTCTTCAGAGCGGCGGAAAATATCGACCATATCTATTTTATCAGGAATGTCAGTCAGGCTGGCATATACTTTCTCGCCATTTAAGGATTGCCCAGCCAGACCCGGATTAACAGGAATAACGCGAAAGCCCTGTTTTTGCATATATTTCATGACAAAAAAGGAGGGTCGTTTCCAATTGCCACTTGCCCCGACCATTGCAATGGTCTGAGTGTTTGCCAAAATATCGGCAATCAGAAAATCATCATCCATCTCATTGTTCCTAGCCTGGCTTCAATAGTCTGTTTTCGAAAATATGCTACCGAACTGTTCATTTAAAGGCTAGTGTAACCTTGTAAGCAAGCAGTTAATGCTGCGCACAATTCTGGAGGCTATCTGCTAACGCGGTTAGGAGCTCAAAATAAGCGAGGTTGCTTACTGAACCTCGGACGCCCGATGGATTGACCTCTTGTACGAGCAGGTCAGTATGTTCAAAAACAGATGCTATTACATTATTTTCAATAGAACTTTCAGCAAGAAGGCAGGCTTTTGCCGTATTTTTGGTAAGCTCGTGCAGCTTAGATATATGAGTAGCAGATGGCGGTTCATTTTCCCTGTCATACAGGGCGCCCGCCAGCTCAAAATTAAAATAATTTTCGAAATATGCGAATGCGGCATGTTGAACAAATACTGGCGGCATATTACGGGAAGCAAGAATATTCCTTATGCGGTTTTCCAGGTCTATTACAGTATTTGCGGCTTTAGTAGCATTAGTCTTGTAAATTTCAGCATTCTCAGGATTTAAAAGAGATAATTCTTCAGCAATAACTTTTAGCCAAATGCGGGCATTTTCCGGGTCAAGCCATGCGTGGGCATCTATAAGATTTTGCTCATCATGTTTGTCATGGTCATCATGTTTGTCATGGTCATCAT
>JBMZFK010000138.1:0-2677 GCA_049615365.1 Puniceispirillaceae bacterium (SeqCode) | reverse complement strand
GAAATAACAGATATCGACCCGCGCAGCTTTCTTAAAAAGCCTGTGCAAAATATGACCGATATTTTGGGAGAAGCTGATTTCACGCGGGTTGAGGGGCAGATCGGGATCTGGCAATTTCGGCAGAAAAACTGTGTGGTAGATTTCTTTTTTCGTGCCGCCGATGCAAATGGCGACCCGTCACGACAGCTTATTACGGCCCTGGATGTCCGTAGCCGGATTATCGGCCAGCCACTGGATGAGAAAGGCTGCCGCAAAGAGCTGTATCAGCGGCGTCTGTGAAAAAATGCGCTTACTGAATATCGTCAGGGTAATTGCTTGTCTTTAAACAGACAATATTCTGCAATCGCGCATTTGGCACATTCCGGCTTTCGGGCCTTACAGACATAACGGCCATGTAAAATAAGCCAGTGATGCGCCCCCTTTCGATAGTTTTCCGGAACCCGCCGTAATAATTCTTTTTCCACCGCATCGGGTGTTTTACCTGGCGCGAGACCGGTGCGATTTCCAACCCGAAAAATATGCGTATCTACAGCGATAGTCGGATGGCCAAAGGCTTCGTTCAGCACCACATTTGCGGTTTTGCGCCCCACCCCTGGCAAGGCTTCTAACGCGGCTCTATCTTCGGGGACATGGCTACCATGATTATCGATCAGCATCTGTGAAAGCTTGATGACATTTTCTGCTTTGGTATTAAACAAGCCGATTGTTTTGATATAGGATTTAACGCCATCTACCCCTAGCGCCACCATTTTTTGCGGGGTATTGGCCTGTTTAAATAATGGGCCTGTCGCTTTGTTTACACTGACATCTGTTGCCTGTGCAGAAAGGGCAACCGCCACCAGCAAGGTATAGGGATCTTCGAAATGCAGCTCTGTTTGCGGGTCTGGATCCAGCTGAGATAGGCTGTCAAAAACTTTCTCAATATCGGATAAACGCATCTTACGCGGCATATTTCCTATCCTTTTCCATTCAAAAATGAACTTATCTTGACAATAATAACGTAAAAACCGCAAGAAGCGAGGCTATAGATGCGCCAGCACAGCCAAGACAGGACAAAAGATGACGGTGGATAAAATTACCCAAAATGGCAGGCTATGGTCTAACCAAAAACAGGGTTCAGATTCCGAAACCTATATTATCACCCTATGGCCATATCGGTCTCTTTCGGTAAAGGGATTTCGTATTTTCATGCTCGTGCTTGCCAGCCTGATGAGCGCGATTGCTACTGGATTTTTTCTGCTTGGTGCCTGGCCAGTCATTGGCTTTCTGGGCGCTGAAATCCTGATTGTCTGGTTTGCTTTCAGGGTAAATTACCGGGCAGCACAGCTGGTTGAAACGGTAAAGATTACACCTGATTATGTTCAGATAACCCGCACAAACTGGCGCGGAAATGAAACCCAAACCTGTCTGGACAGCCCATGGGTGCGTGCCGAGCTATTTGAAGAACAGGAACATCGACCAAAATTATTTCTACGCGCCCATGCCCAGAAAATGGAAATCGGTACCTTTATGCCGCCAGTGGAAAAAGATGCTCTGGCAACAGCTCTGAATGATGCGCTGATGCGGGTACGGTTTGATAAAGAAATGCCGGTCTAGACCGCCAGGCTAGCGCAGCAGATCATCCCCCGCAGCAGATCATCCCCAGCCAGGCTACCGTAGCACATCATCCATAGAATAGAGGCCAGGCTTTTGGCAAGCCGCAAATTTTGCTGCCTGTAACGCGCCGCGGGCAAAAATTATCCGGCTGGTAGCACGGTGGGTAATCTCGATACGCTCCTGCTGGCCGAAAAAGGTAACGGTATGCTCTCCTGCTACATCGCCGCCGCGCAAAGCCGCAAACCCAATCGCCCCGGATTTACGCGCCCCTGTTAGCCCATCGCGCCCACTTTCTTTTTCTGCATCCAGATCGATTTGCCGACCCTTTGCGGCGGCCTTGCCAAGTGCCAATGCGGTACCAGACGGGGCATCTACCTTTTGATTATGGTGGGTCTCTACAATTTCAATATCCCAATCTGCATCCAGCTGGCGTGCAACCTGTTCGACAATCTGGCCAAGCAAGGTGACCCCAACAGAGGTGTTTGCACAATACACAATGGGAATTTGGGTGGCGGCTTTTTTCAAAACCTCTTCTTGTTCTGCGCTTAATCCAGTTGTGCCGATAACCATCGCTGTCCCGCTTGCCAGTGCGATATCGATATGGCGCATGCTGGCTTCGGGGCGGGTAAAATCAATAATAACGCCGCCAGCGCCAATGCCCAGAGCGGTAGCATCACTGATAATGGTAGTTGTGTCTATGCTTTGGCCAATAGCCGGACTTTGAGGGTGCTCGCTTGCCGCGATAATCGCAACATCGCTGTCCTCGGCAACCAGTGAGGCAATCATTTGCCCCATTTTTCCAGCTGCACCCGGCAGCGCAATGGTTAAATTGTTTTTCGACATGCGACCTTTACACTCCTGAAGGTTTAATTATCGGCAGGCTTTAGGACCAAAGTGTTTTAACCCGGTCAATAAAGCCTTTTGTCTGTGGGCTAGCATCGCCGGCCTCATCAAACTCTTTTAGGAGATTAATCTGTTTTTTACTGAGCCGGGTAGGGGTTTCAACAATTATTTCGACGATTTGGTCGCCATGTGCGCCGCCCCGCAAGGCTGGCATCCCCTTGCCACGCATTCTGAACTT
>JBMZFK010000137.1:0-2692 GCA_049615365.1 Puniceispirillaceae bacterium (SeqCode) | reverse complement strand
GGCGGGTAATATGCGTGGCAGTGTAATATTTGCGAGTGCTGTAATCTGGTTATTATCCGCTGGCTATGGATTTGCTGATAAAATGGTCAGCGGAGCAGAGCTTCGCGCTGGCCTGACAGATTTTCTGGCCGAGCAGGGCTATGATTCTGATCCAGTTATTAATCCTGAGCGATTATTTAGGCCATGCGACCAGCCTTTAGCCTATAGTCCGCTTTTCGGCAAGTTTCAGACAGTTGAAATTTTCTGCCCCGATAGTTCTGGCTGGAAAATCGCTGTCCGCACAAAAGCAGATATTTTGCCATCGACAGCCATAGCAGAACATATCACCAATCTGTCAAAGCCAGGCAAAAATATTGTCTATGTGGCTGTGCGTCAAAGTCTGAAGAGCGGCGATGTGATTACCGCGTCCGATATAGAAATCATCAAGGGTAGCCCATCCGGATTTTCAGATTATTTTACCTCCACAGAAGCTCTGGTGGGACGTAAATTGAAACGTCGGCTTGGAATTGGTAAGATGGTCAGAGCCAGCCATCTGGAGGCAGACTGGATGGTACGCGAAGGCCAGCCTGTAATACTGGAAAGCCAGTTTGGTCAGGTACAGGTGCTCAGCGAGGGCCGAGCATTAGAAAATGCCCAGTGGGGCGAGATGGCACGGTTCTTGAATGTACGATCTGGCAAAGAAGTTGTTGCAACGGTGATTTCTGAAAAAAAAGTGATCATCGGGGCTAAAAAACTAGAAAGACATGTCGTTATAAGAGATGTTAGGAGGTAACAATGGTTGATAGTGTGAAAAGCGCCATCAGTCGTATGGAAACGGTGAAAATGCGCCGTGCGGATGCTGCAGAATCTCGAGCATCAGCAACTGCGCCAAAACCGAGCGGCAAAACAGATAGCGATTCAGTAGAGCTTAAATCTGCTGAAATGGCTATTGCTGCGCGTGATATGGCCTCTGTTGCACCAGTTGATATGGACAAGGTCAACCGGATTAAGTCAGCAATTAAAGAGGGCAATTATCCAATCGATATCGATAAGATCTCCGACGCGCTGATGGATGCCTATAGGGAGATGAAGACTTAAAGCATAATCGCCTCACAGATTATAAGGAACAGGTTATGACTTCGTCTCTCTCAATATCAGAATTTCTAGAAACCGCCAGGCAAAAGCTTGGGGGCATTTCTGCATGTCTGAATAACTCCAAAGCCTTTGCCCGTGCCGTTACAGAATTTGATGACTGGCTGGAAGGCCAGCGCGAAACCCTCTCTCATGCAGCAGATTTGGATTATCATGCGCGTGAAGAGGTGGCCGATATCCTGCGTCAATTATCGCGTCTTGAATTTCAGGCCCGCCATAATGCCAGTCTGGTAAGCGATATGCAAAAATACCTGCACCCAGATAGCGCAATGCCTTCCTATGCAACGCAGGCCCCGGATGTGGCATCAGATACGCAAAACACAGCTGATGAGGGCGAAAATCTGCCAGCAGAGGATAATCTGAGCCCGGCTTCTGATTTTTCCCCTGGCTTGGGATTACGCAGCCCCGCTGCACAGATTTATGCTCGGCAAAATCAGGCAATAGAGCAAGCTGGTCAGAAATAATCTGGTAGGGAATAATCTGGACTGAAATAATGCGGGCACATAATAGCCAAAAATAAAAGGGAAGGCGGGATACGAAAGGCAGACACCGGTTTCAGCCGGCCAATTGACAAAAAGCCTTTCCATAGCAGATACTGTCATTAACGAAATCTTAAGGATTGCTGTGGTGAGCCTAAGCCTTTTTCTATCAAATTTTGGATTTGCAGGTCTGATATTGCTGGCCATTCTGGCGATCATTTTGATGATCAATAATTTCCAGAAAAAATCGTTGAATATATTGGGTCGTTTATCCTCGACCTATAATGATATTGAAACGGTTTTGGTTCGGGTCACCAATTCTATCGACCAGATTAATACCCGTCTGAAAGAGATGGATAATCGATTGCAAGAGCTGGAAGATGCGGCTGCCCGCCAGCAACAGGAAATTATTCGCCTTGCAGACGGCTTTCATTCCCAAAGCCAGATGAGCAAGGCAATTGAGTTGGCACGCAGCGGGGCGTCTGCCTCTGAAATTATGCTATCTACCAATCTGCCAAAAGAAGAAGCCGAGGCGATTGCCCGTTTTCACCGGGCGTAATTTCACAGGGCTTAATTTTCCGGGCTTAATCTCATCGGGCTTCCACCCTACAGGGTAAAGACAGAGACCTTACAACTTGCGCTGCTATAACGGTTTTGTAGCTGGACAGATAATGCGCCTGTTTTGCGGTTCAGCTTTAGCGTGCCGTCGCTTGTGCGGATATGGGCAATCTGGCTGGAAATCTCCTCGATGATGCCCGTGCGCTCGCCATCATAGCCAAAAATTTTTACTTCCTTGCCCTTTTTGGCGTTGCGGATAATGATCTCGGCAATATTCAGCTGGCTGTTCTGGCAGCTATATTTTTCATGGCGAAATCGCTCCAGCTGGCAGGCGGAAAGGCTGGTCAGGATAACCGCACCCAAAAGGCCGTACAGGATTTTATGCCGCAGATCACACGCTGCTTTTCTAGCCTGTCTATTTTTGTTCATCCGCGCGGTCATCATCTTCTGTCTCTTCACCAGCCTCTGTTTCTGCTGTTTTTGCTGTTTCGGGTTCCATGCTGGCTTCCATTACTTCTTCCGAT
>JBMZFK010000136.1:718-2746 GCA_049615365.1 Puniceispirillaceae bacterium (SeqCode) | reverse complement strand
AAAGGGCTTCCCTCGCCACCCACAGATAAAGGCAGGCTTTTCAGCTTGCCTTTTTTTGGATTGTTTTGGGCGGCTGTTACCCCTCTTGAAAAAACAACATACGCTTCCCACATGAGAAAGGTGAGAGGGTAGTTTGGCTGATAAAACAGAATATGGCTTCGGCATCCTAACGCCTGTTTTACCCCATTCCACCCTGTTCATATCGTTGCTGTTCCTTGCCTAAAACTGGAAGGGACACACCAACACACTCTTGCTTTGAGACGAAGGAGAAAATACATGTCACAATTTGATTTAACCCCCTTTTACCGTAGTGCTATCGGGCTGGATCGCATGGCCAATCTGTTTGACAGCCTGTCCGAGAGCGCCCAGTCGCAGCAGCCAAATTGGCCGCCCTATAACATCGAAAAAGAAGGCGAGACCAATTACCGCATCACCATGGCGGTTGCCGGCTTTTCAGAAGCGGAGCTGGATATCACCCTACATGAGCAGATGCTGATTATCGCCGGTCAAACCGCAGACACCCCAGAGGCAGAGGGCCGCGAGTATCTGTATCGCGGTATAGCCAGCCGCCAGTTTGAACGGCGCTTTCAGTTGGCAGATTTTATTCAAATCAAATCTGCTGAACTAAAAGACGGGTTGCTACATATCAATCTGGTTCGCGAGATTCCCGAAGCGATGAAACCGCGCAAGATTGAGATCAACCAAAATGGCAATCTGGTCGATTTGAAAAAGAAAAAGCGGGCATAAAACCTCACCTGCTTTTACAGCACAAACAAGCCCTGGCTGTTTTGAACAGTCGGGGCTTTTATATACAGCGCGTCACGGGCAGAGCAGGCCAGCCCCTTTTACACGCGCCGCGGCCACAAAAGTGGCAGCGCTTGCCTCTGTATCAGATAGCGGAGCGTATTTTGCTATTCGTTTGATTTCAGCGCGGCCTGGGCAGCGGCCAGACGGGCGATAGGCACACGGAAGGGCGAGCAGGATACATAATCTAGGCCAACTGTTTCACAGAAATCGATGGATTTTGGATCGCCCCCATGCTCACCACAGATGCCAAGCTTGATATCCGGGCGGGCCTTCCGCCCCCCATCAGCGCCCATTTTTACCAGCTGGCCAACCCCTTCAACATCAATAGACACAAACGGGTCTGTATGATAAATCCCCTGCTCTTCATAGGCATGCATGAAATTAGACGCATCATCGCGGCTGATGCCCAGCGCGGTTTGGGTAAGATCATTGGTTCCAAAAGAGAAAAACTCGGCTGTCTGACCTAGTTGATCCGCACAGATTGCGGCGCGCGGCAGCTCCACCATTGTGCCGACCAGATAGTCGATTTTTTGCTCGCTTTCGTTAAATACCTCAGCGGCGACATCATCGATAATCTGCCGGCAAATCTCGATTTCCTTGGCAGTACCGGCCAGCGGTACCATGATTTCTGGAATAGGGGCAGGCCCGGCGGCAGCAACTTCTACTGCAGCTTCGAAGATGGCCTGTGCCTGCATCGCGCAAATTTCAGGATAGGTGATCGCCAGCCGGCACCCGCGATGCCCCAGCATCGGGTTGGATTCCTTCAGGCGCAAGGCGCGTTGCCGTGCCAAATCCACCGACACCCCAATAGCCTTTGCCACCTCTGCCAGTTCTGCATCGCTATGCGGCAAGAATTCATGCAAAGGCGGGTCCAGCAAACGAATGGTTACCGGCAAGCCCGCCATGATAGTAAACAGCTCGGCAAAGTCTTGTTTTTGCATTGGCAACAGCTTATCCAGCGCCTGTTTGCGCCCGGCCTCTTCTACCGCCATGATCATCTGGCGCATGGGCACAATACGATCTTCGTCAAAGAACATATGTTCGGTGCGGCATAGCCCGATACCTTCAGCACCAAAATCACGGGCAGTGCGTGCATCGACAGGTGTTTCTGCATTGGCGCGAACCCGCATTCGGCGGAAGCTGTCTGCCCATCCCATCACCGTTTCAAAACTGCCAGAAAGCTGTGGCTGGATTTTGGCAATTTCGCCTTCATAAATCTCG
>JBMZFK010000136.1:0-709 GCA_049615365.1 Puniceispirillaceae bacterium (SeqCode) | reverse complement strand
CAAAACTGCCAGAAAGCTGTGGCTGGATTTTGGCAATTTCGCCTTCATAAATCTCACCGATACTGCCATCTATTGTGATCATATCGCCATCTTTTAGCTGGGTAGCACCAATATGAACAATACCTGTTTGCATATCGATACGCACATCCCCGGCCCCGGACACACAGGCCCGGCCCATGCCACGTGCAACCACCGCCGCATGGCTGGTCATCCCGCCTCTGGCTGTCAGGATACCGGCTGCGGCGTGCATACCATGAATATCTTCCGGGCTGGTTTCCACCCGAACCAATATCACCTGCTCACCACTTGCCGCGCGGGCTTCAGCCTGATCTGCGGTCAGGGCTATCTTCCCTGATGCCGCCCCAGGAGAGGCTGGCAGACCCCGTGCAAGACATACCCGTTCAGCGGCCGGATCAAGAGTTGGATGAAGCAGCTGATCCAGCGATGCGGGATCAATACGTCCCACCGCCTGTTCTTTTGTTATCAGCCCTTCTGCCGCCATATCCACCGCGATGGTCAAGGCCGCTTCTGCGGTTCGCTTGCCGCTTCTGGTTTGCAGCATATACAGCTTGTTGCGTTCTACGGTGAATTCAAGATCCTGCATATCGCCATAATGTTTTTCAAGGCGAAGCCGAACTGCGTCCAGCTGGGCAAATACATCTGGCATTTCTTCTTGCAGCGATTTTCCCTCCACGCCGCCATCCAGCCG
>JBMZFK010000135.1:0-2808 GCA_049615365.1 Puniceispirillaceae bacterium (SeqCode) | reverse complement strand
GCAGTGTTGTGAGCAAACGGTGCGCCGTAGAAGGTGCAAGTTTGACACGCCTTGCGAGTTCTGAAAGATTTAACCCTTCAGATTCTTCGGCCAGTTTAGAAAGTAGACTCAATGCGCGTGATACCGATTGGGTATGGCCGCTTCGTTTATCAAGTAAATCGTCAGGCATTAATGTGACCCCCACATTAATTGCCGTTCCCAAACATCAAAATGCGCTTCTTACCCCCATTTGACAAGGGCTTAGCCTGTTTTTTCTTTTATCAGACCAAATAAGTCTTTTTCAACCACCCATTAGAACGCTGTAATTACTATATAAAATCAGAAAATATTGCATTATAGAAAGGCTTTTTATTTTGTGAAAGATGCCAAAAAATGTGGCAGTTTCAATAATTTTCTGGACTTCAGTTGCCAATATGCCAAAGATTATACGGGCAGATTTAAAAGAAATTGGGCGAAATAAACATGTCAGAACAGGATATTTCGGCAGATAAAGCGCTTATGAATAATTGGCTGGCACGCAGCCCTGATGCACCAACAGTCGCCAGATTCCAGCCCGGCCCCGGCATTGATAAATTACATCTGCGCTTTGACATTGCCGCATTGCAAGCCGCTTTGGAGACCTGTCTCAAAACGCAGAAATTTCTTGGCGATTTAGATGCCGGGTTTGGGGCGATACCGCTAACACGCCTGCCAGGCCGTACCGATATTTCAGCGAACGATCTGTCTGGCCGCTATTGGCTACGACCGGATAATAGCTATGAAGAGGTTGCCCGTGAGGACTTTGTAGATGAAGCGGCCTTTACAGAACTGGTGCCGGAATTTAAGGGCACCTATTTTGAAACAATACATAAAGCGCTTTGTGATCGCTTTGCTATTGGCAGAATGCGGATACTCTCCAAGGGCATTTATAATTGCAACTCATGGCATCGTGACCCGGAACCGCGCCTGCATATTCCTATCATTACCAATCCAGGCTCGCTATTTGTGGTCAATCATCATATCACCCACCTGCCAGCAGATGGGTCTGTCTATTTCACCGATACAAGAGGGTATCATACTGCCATGAATGGCGGCGAGCAGACGCGCGTGCATATTGTTGCCGCCCTGCCGGATGGATTTCGCAACCGCTAGGCAGAAACGGGTCTTTCCTGCCAGCTATCCGGCTTTTTTGCCTGCTGTTTTCTTGGCTGTTTTTTTAGCTGTTTTTTTAGCCGTTTTCTTGGCTATTTTTTTAGCCGCTTTCCTGGCCTTTTTTGCGGGCGCGCCATTATCATTGGCAAGGGCCACAACCGGCTCCATCTTCGCCAGAATATCTTCTGCCAGATGGCATTTTATCTGATGCCCGCCCGCAAGCTTGCGCACTGGCGGTACTTCTGTTTCACACAAGCTGACCCCTGCCTGTTCTTTATAGCCACAGCGGGTCTGGAACGGACAGCCGGATGGCGGATTAACCGCTGACGGAATATCGCCTTCCAATACAATCCGCTTGCGTTCAATCTTTGTATCTGCGATCGGCACCGCAGATAACAACGCTTCGGTGTAGGGATGATAAGGCGGTGCAAACACCTCATCTGTAGTGCCAGTCTCAACAATATGGCCCAGATACATTACCACAACGCGATCAGATAAATACCGAACAATAGATAAATCATGGCTGATAAACAGCAAGGTTGTGCGCGAACGCCGCTGGATTTCCATCAATAGTTCAGTTACCGCGGCCTGTACCGATACATCAAGGGCAGATACAGGCTCATCTGCAACCACGACACGCGCATCGCCAGCAAAAGCCCGGGCAATACCAACACGCTGTTTCTGCCCTCCGGAAAGCTGGCGTGGCATTCTGTCTGCAAATTCACGTGGCAATTTTACAAGATCCAGCAACTCCAGCATTTTTTGCTGGCGTGTTTCCTCATTATTGCCAACCTGAAATACTTCCAGAGCGCGGATAATCTGGCGCCCGACGCTCATAGACGGGTTCAAGGTGTCAAACGGGTTTTGAAAAACCATCTGAATAGAGGAAACTGTTTTTGTGTCACGACCCTCGATCATCACATCTTCGACATTCTGACCCAGCAATTCAACCTTGCCGCTGGTCGCGGTTTCCAGCCCCATCAACACCTTTGCCAGTGTCGATTTACCACAGCCAGATTCGCCAACAATCGCCAGAGTTTCGGCTTCACGTGCGGCAAGACTTATTGTCTCATTCGCCTTAACCACTTTCTTTTCAGCAGAGCTGAATAGCGCGTTTGCACTTACCTCGTAATATTTCTTTAAATCGGCAATATCGAGGATAATGTCCCCTGCTTCTGTCTTGGAAACATCCTCTGCCTGTTCTGCTTGTGCCAGCCAATCTATCTCGGCAAATCGGGCACAGCGTGTCTCATGGCCATTTTTAGGATTGAATGCCGCCATTGGAATATCGCCAGCATCGCAGGTCCCGGCCTCAAAATAATCACATCGCGGGCCAAAATTACATCCTTGCGGGCGTTCATGCGGCAGCGGGAAATTGCCGGGAATAGCGACCAGCGGACGGCTGTTTTTATCTGCACCAGGCAGGGGTATGGAGCGGAACAGCGCCTGGGTATAGGGATGGCGCATATTATCAAATACTTCTACTACCGTGCCAGTTTCCACCGCCTCACCGGAATACATCACACAAATCCGGTCACAGACATCCATCACCAGACCCAGATTGTGACTGATAAATAACATTGAGGTGCCGTATTTTTTCCCCAGCCCTTTGACCAGATCAACAATACCAGCCTCTACAGTTACATCCAGCGCGGTTGTCGGCTCATCCAGAATCAG
>JBMZFK010000134.1:0-2818 GCA_049615365.1 Puniceispirillaceae bacterium (SeqCode) | reverse complement strand
CACCTCTATTGTTTCTGCCCATACAGGCAATCCGGTTCGCAAAGATGTAGCGATGACAGGTGAAATTACCTTGCGGGGCAGGGTACTGGCTATTGGCGGGCTGAAAGAAAAGCTGCTGGCGGCGTTGCGGGGCGGCATCAAAACCGTACTGATTCCAAAGGATAATGAAAAAGATCTGGTGGATGTACCTGAAAATATTAGGGACGCGCTGGAGATCATTCCAATTACATTGATTGATGAAGCGTTAAACGTTGCATTGGTCGCAGATTTAAAGCCTGTGGTTGAAAATACCGAAGCTGCATCCGCGCCATTACCCGCCAAGGTGGAAGGTAGCGAGGATATAACAGCACATTAGCACCTAAAGTTGGGGATTTTTTCTCTGTTTTTCCCAGTTTTGCTAAGTTTTGCCTAGTTTTTTTGTTGACCCTCTTTGGTTTGAGTGAGTATGGTAGGAGCATTCGCTTTTTGGCGACTTATTTAACACTCTATCTTAAAAGGGGAACAAACCCATGAACAAGAACGATTTGGTTTCTGCTGTAGCTGAGCATTCTGGCCTTTCAAAGACCGACGCTGGTCGTGCTGTTGACGCGGTTTTTGGCTCAATTGAAGGGGCACTGAAAGCTGGTGATGAAGTAAGAATTGTAGGTTTTGGGTCTTTTTCTGTTGCACATCGTGCGGCAAGCACTGGTCGCAACCCACGCACGGGTGAAGCCATTCAAATTGCGGCGTCAAAGCAGCCTAAGTTCAAGGCAGGCGCACCATTAAAAGCAGCTGTTAACGGTTAATTTCACTTTGACATTAGCGTTGACCCATGGCATATGTGGGTCAACGTTTTTTATGGTGTATAGGGTGGTTAGCTCAGCTGGGAGAGCAACTCGTTTACACCGAGTAGGTCGGGGGTTCGAGCCCCTCACCACCCACCATAAAAATCAATAAACAGGCTGAAATATCTTCTAGTTTTCTTCACATAAACAGGCATTTTGCCTGTTTTTTTATGACCTGTTTACAAATTTCCGCGGTTTTTTGTTTTAATTATTCACCGCCCTCTCGCAACAGTGACTTGCCAGCCTGTAAATAGCGCTACACACTATAATTCATATTTTATAAAGCTGTGATTGTTTGACGGGGTAAAAGGGGGAGGCAGGCATGGTCTCTACACGTTCATTTGGGCCGCAAAACCTTGCGGCATCGGGCTTGTGTTTCGGCGCAATGCAGTTTGGCGCCGGGGCGTCGCCCGAAGATAGCGCGGCCATGTATGCCGCCTGCCGCGACGCTGGCATCAATTTTTTTGACACCGCCTATGTCTATACACAGGGGCGTTCCGAAGAAATTCTGGGAACATTGATCGCAAAAGAGCGGGAAGATATCATTCTGGTGACCAAAGCTGGCGCTGAAGGTGGCTGTTCAGCAAAGAATATCCGCACCCAGCTAGAGGCCAGCCTGACGCGCCTCAATCAGGATTATACCGATATTTTTTTCCTGCATCGCTTTGATGATGAGGTGCCGCTGGAACAGAGTTTTGCTGAATTAGCGGCATTAAAGGAGCAGGGGAAATTCTATCACCTTGGCGTATCTAATTTTGCTGCATGGCAGGTAATGAAGGCACAAGGGATCGCCAATTTGCATGGCTATCCGGCAATCGAAATCTTGCAGCCAATGTATAATTTGGTGAAACGCCAGGCTGAGGTAGAGATATTGCCAATGGCGGCAGCAGAAGAGCTGGCGGTGATCAGCTATAGCCCACTTGGCGGCGGATTGCTGACAGGTAAATATCGCGGCGGTATTGCCGCTGAGGGGCGCTTTAGCTGGGATCAGAAATATGCCACGCGCTATGGTCAGGACTGGATGCATCAGGCGGCGAACCAGCTTTTTGAAATTGCCGCAGAGGTGGGAACGGCGCCGGCTGCCCTGGCGGTTGCATGGGTCGCGAAAAACCCGGCTATTACCGCACCGATAATCAGCGCCCGTAATATCGAACAATTGGCCCCCTCTCTGGCGGCAACCGAAATTCATCTGGAGGAGAGTGTTTATGCGCGTTTGAATGCGCTGGTACCCACCCCGCCACCAGCAACAGATCGTCTCGAAGAGCAGGGCTAGCTATGCAGGTGAACGTGATTCTAGCGCATTTGTCAGTATATTTTTCATAGAGGGCAGACACCCATGTATGCAATTATCTTTGAAGTATGGCCCTATGTCAGCGGCAAGGAACGCTATTTTGAGCTTGCCGCACAACTGAAAACCATCCTTGCCACACAGCCCGGCTTTATTTCGGTAGAACGCTTTCAAAGCCTGATGGATGAAGAAAAATTACTTAGCCTGTCCTTTTGGGAAACAGAAGAGGCGATAAAGGGCTGGCGGGAACAGCTAGACCATCTTCAGGCCCAGAAAGAAGGCAAGGAAAAGCTGTTCAGAGCCTATCGGATACGTGTGGTGAAAACGATGCGGGATTACGCCTTTTCAGCAGAAACAGAAACTAGCTAGCTATTCAGGCAAAGCCCAGTGTGTTTACAGATGTTTGGGGGCGTTGTACGCAAACAGGGCTATTTCTGCATAGATACGCGGATGTTATGAAAATCTGCGGGTGGCTCCAGCAAGCGCGTTTTATACACTTTTTCTGTATTACCAGCCACTTCCTCGCCCGCAACGGCCATTGGCCATGCCATCAGCTGTTTATTTTCTTTATTGATCAGCTCAATTTCAAACAGGCGAGGTCTGCCTACGCCATCGCCTCTGTTAATCACGGTGATAAAGATATCCAGGGCCCGGCCCAATTCTGTATCCACTATCTGATAATTTGCGCCTTTCAGGGCAAAATCAG
>JBMZFK010000133.1:0-2866 GCA_049615365.1 Puniceispirillaceae bacterium (SeqCode) | reverse complement strand
CAGCCCGATACCCACCTTGCATAATTTCAACACCAAGAGCCTGACTGAAATAGAGGCCGAGTTGGAATTATTTTCAGGCTATCGGCCAATGGAATTAATTCTGCCCAGTTTATTTTCTGAACTATCCGGAGAGGCTCTGCCTAAAATTGTCCAGCATATAAGCGAGGTTGGCTATCTGAACCATGTGGTTATAGGCCTTGACCGGGCAAACCGCTCTGAATTTGAACATGCGTTTGAATTTTTCAAAGCCCTTAACCAGCCTTTCTCTATTCTTTGGAATGATGGGCCAAGGCTAACCGCGCTACACGAGGAATTAGTAGCAAAAAATCTGGCACCAACCGAATTGGGTAAGGGCCGCAATGTCTGGTATTGCATTGGCTATGTTAATGCCCGTGCCAAAGCTGAGGCGGTTGGCCTGCATGATTGCGATATCACCACCTATGATCGTTCGCTTCTGGCACGGCTATTTTATCCGATCGCCAATCCAAATTTTCATTTTGAATTTTGCAAGGGATATTACGCACGTATCGCGGGCGGAAAAATGAATGGGCGGGTATCGCGCTTGCTGGTCACCCCGCTTTTATTGGCTATGGAACAGGTACTTGGCAGCAATGACTATCTAAGCTTTATGAGGGGATTTCGCTATCCTCTGGCTGGCGAGTTTTCTTTCCGAAAGTCTCTCATCCCGGAGCTTCGAATCCCTTCAGACTGGGGGCTGGAGGTCGGCATTTTATCCGAGATGCAACGTAATCAGGCAACCAACAGGGTATGTCAGGTCGATATTGCCGATATTTATGATCACAAACATCAAAGCCTGTCTGCTGAAGATGCAAGCAAGGGATTATCGCGTATGTCCGCAGATATCACGAAAGTATTGCTCAGGAAATTAGCGACGCAAGGCCATTGTTTTGGCGCGGAAACCCTTCGAACCATCAAGGCTAGCTATTACCGAATTGCACTGGATATGTCGGGTTTTTATCAAAAAGATGCCACCCTTAACGGTTTGGATTATGACATTGACACCGAAGAGCGCGCTATTGAATTATTTGCAGAAAACATTATGCGCGCGGGTGAAGTGTTTAGCTATGCCCCTATGGAGACACCCTTTATCCCCTCATGGTCGCGGGTGCTATCGGCGATACCGGATATCGGCTATCGGTTGCGCAAGGCAGTAGAAGAAGATAACCGGGAATGCGACTTCCGCCTGGCAAGCTGATCACAACACCATAGCGCAGGGGTTAAGCTCGCCTGCCGATGCGCTCAACCGCCTTTTTCCTATCAAAGCTGGCACTGTTTTTTTCGGTGTCAGGCTTTACCCATCTGATTTTTTATCTACACTTATGGATGCTAGAGCATTAAGGCAGGCAAAGGCCAGTAAAGGCTGGATAGGGGGTTACATGGGAAGCATCGTTATATTGGGCGTTTTTGTTGCCGATACCTCTTATCGGGCAAAACGGATGCCACAGATAGGAGAAACACTGCTTGGCGAGAGTTTTGCACTCGGGCCAGGAGGCAAGGGCTCTAATCAAGCGGTAGCGGCGGGCAGGCTTGGCGCCGATGTAACAATCATTAGCCGTCTCGGGCGCGATGATTTTGGAAAAATGGCTGAAAAAATCTGGCAGGATGCAGGGGTTAATCCGGCCATCACCTATGACGCAGATGCCTATACAGGGGCTGCCTTTGTTTTTGTGAATAGCGAAAGCGGAGATAATGCGATTATTATCGCCCCGGGGGCCGCCAGCGATATTACGCCGCAAATTATAAACGATAATAGCGCGTTAATTTCCAGCGCAGATGTCTTTATGACTCAATTGGAACAGCCCCTTGATGCGGCATGGGCGGGGCTGAAGCTGGCAAAGGAAAATAGCGGGATTACTATTTTAAACCCCGCACCTGCAGCCCCCCTGCCAGACGAAATTTTTACCTTATGCGATTATATCACGCCGAATGAGACAGAGGCAGAAGCCCTGACCGGCATGCCTGTCCGCACTGAGGCTGAAGCAGAGCGCGCCGCCGAAGCCCTTGCCCAAAAAGGAGTGACAACCCCTATCATTACGCTCGGAGAGCAGGGCGCATATCTTTACAAGCATGGGTTGGTGCCAGCCTTTGATGCAGGACCGATTATTGAAACCACAGGGGCAGGAGATGCCTTTAATGGCGCGCTTGCCATCGCCCTTGCCGAGGGTCAGCCCGCACATTCTGCTGTTCTGTTTGGATGTGCCACCGCTGCGCTTTCTGTAACGCGGCCAGGCACCGCCTCTGCCATGCCTACTCGCAGCGAGGTTGACGCATTGCTGCCCAAATAGCAGGCCAGATAGCCGGGCAAGGAACCATCAAAGAATTGAACAGGCCTCATCAAAGGTCAGGCGGTTACCCCTAGGGTACAATTTGGAGGTATCACCATAGCCCAGATTCATCAGGAAAATGGAACGCCATGATGACTCCTGATAGAACGCTTCATCTATTTTTGCCTTATCAAATCCACTCATAGGACCGCAATCCAGACCCAAAGAACGTGCCGCGGCAATCAAAAAGCCAGCTTGAAGCCAGCTATTTTCAAACGCCTGTGCTTCCAGCTTTGCCTGTTCCTGACCACGAAAGGCGTCTGCATCCATATGCGGGGCAAGATGTTCTGTATGATCATAGAATTTTGTGTCATAGGCGATAATGGCAGCCACCGGGGCTGAGTCTATCTTTGACTTATTGCCTCCTGCTGCGGCTTCAATCACCTTTTGCTTTTCTGTTTCGCTTACCACAAATGAAATACGCATAGGACAAAGATTAGAAGCTGAAGGGGCGATTTTTGCCAATTCATAAAGCTGGTGAAGCAGCTTTGCTTCAACAGGCTTATCGGTAAAGATGCGAT
>JBMZFK010000132.1:0-2937 GCA_049615365.1 Puniceispirillaceae bacterium (SeqCode) | reverse complement strand
TTCAGATTTAGAATTGCATATGATTGGCCCTTTGCAATCTAATAAGGCGGGGGATGCAGTAGCTTTGTTCGATATTATTCATACAGTGGATAGACCCAAAATCGCACGTGCTTTAAAAATAGAAATGGATAAACAGAACCGCCAACTTCCCTGTTTTATTCAGGTAAATACAGGAGACGAGCCGCAAAAAGCAGGTGTTTCCCCAAAAGAAATTCCAGATTTTCTGACCTTTTGCCGATCCGAAATCGGGCTGAATATTGCCGGATTGATGTGCATTCCGCCCATAGATGAAGAAGCTGCCATGCATTTTGCGTTACTGAAAAGCTATGCAGAGCACCTATCCCTACCGCAGCTTTCCATGGGTATGAGTGGCGATTTTGAAGAAGCGATTGCTTTTGGGGCTACCCATATAAGGGTTGGTTCAGCCTTGTTTGGTGCGCGAACCTAATCATAAGGGGTAAATCAGTCTCTGCTATCCAACATATGTCCGGTACGCTCTGCCTTTGTTTTCAGATAATCTGCATTATGCGGGTTGGCAGGTAGGGCAAGCGCGATGCGCTCCCGCACCTTAATATTGTGGGCTTCTAATCTGGCGATCTTATCAGGATTATTAGTTAACAGTTTTATTTCTGTCAGTCCCAGCGCTGTTAACATCGCGGCAGCCGGACTAAACAGGCGCTCATCAGTTTCGAATCCCAAAGAATGATTCGCGTCCACGGTGTCCAACCCTTTATCTTGCAGCGCATAGGCGCGGATTTTATTCAGCAAGCCGATATCCCGCCCTTCTTGTGCTAGATATAATAACACCCCCCCACCCGCATCTCGCATCATGGCCAGTGCTTTTTGTAACTGGGGACCGCAATCGCATTTCAGGGACCCAAGCACATCACCGGTGACACATTGTGAATGCAGACGCACCAGAGGCGGGTCCGGAAAACTGTCTCTGCCGACGATCACGGCAAAATGTTCCTGGCGGTCGTTTTTTTGCCGGAACATAACAATTTTCGCATCCTCGGTGACGGTAAGCGGTAACCTGGCAGAGGTGGTGATGCTCATTTCCATTTCTATATCGCTTTTCAGGGCAGCAACTTCATGGAAATCCAGAATGGGAATCTGGTAATTTTCTGAAAAATGTAACAATTGATGACTATCTTTCATACTCATTCTGGTGAGCAGGCCAGCCGGAATCAGCCGGGCTGAACGCAGCAGCCGGCACGCCATATCTGGCAGGCTATTTTGTCGTTCTGCCAATAAATTTATCGATTGGGGCAGGGCGCTGGCATCACCTAAAATTAGTCCTATAATATCGCTATCCTCCAGACTGCTGGCAGGCAGGCTATAGCTCTTGAACCCTTCTTTTGACGGTTTGCCAAAGGCCTCAAGGTGGCGGTCGGTCAGGCACAAAACTTCATTGCTCTGCACGAGGCGTGCAACTGGATCAGGGGTAGTATCAGCAAATTCTGCTGCCCGCACCAGAGCCGCCTGACCGCGTTCATCGCGCAGAATAACAAAACCGCCACGGCGCAAAATCATGAATACCCTGTCTAATTTCAAATCGCTGAAAAAATGTGCCTGGCTCATAGGGTATTACTTCCTGTTCTTTTAGGTCATTTCATTTATGTTAAATCAAACAGAATTTGCTGATTTGCCTGTCTGTTGTCTTGTAACTTACAATCCCTGTCAGATGCAAATTTCGGGTCGCTATTTACCTGCAAGCAGATTATAAAAAGAGGCGTATTCAGGAACTGGCTAGACAATGGATAGACAAGAAATTCTTCATACCGCCCGAATTATGATCATTGATGATGATGATGACTTTCGCCATGTGCTAATGACACAGTTTGAGCGTGAGGGCGTTGCGGCATTAGAACAAGCCGCAACGGTTGCATCTACCTTTGAAAAAATTGACCGGTTTGCCCCGGATATACTAATTCTGGATGTCCAGCTACCAGATGGAAACGGGTTTCATACCTGTGCGCGTTTGCGCGAACAGGGGTTTGAGAAACCAATTATTATGCTGACCGGTCAGGATGGCGAAAGCGAGGTCATCAAGGGTCTGGATACAGGGGCGAATGATTATATTGCCAAGCCTATGCGCTTCGGCGAACTGGTTGCGCGAATCCGTGCCCAATTGCGCCAGCACCGCGCCTCGGATGATGCACGTTTTTCTGCCAAGGGGATGGATTTTATTCCAGCCGATAAATCCCTGACCTTTAGCGCACAGCAAAAAACAGTCTCCCTGACCGAAAAAGAAACCCTGATTTTGAAAAAGCTGTTTCAAAGCTGGCCAGAGACTGTGTCGCGCGCCAGCCTCCTCTCGCAAGTGTGGGGATATCATAATGATGTGACGACCCATACGCTGGAAACCCATATTTATCGGTTGCGCCAAAAAATAGCCCGTCTTAGTGAAGATCAGCTGATTGAGACCACAACAACAGGGTATCACCTTAATAAAGAAGCTGACTCTAACTTATAAATTTTGCTAGGAAAATTATGTAGCAGTACAAGTTGAGATTGGGCCCACACACTAAAGGCGTTAATATGTTAAGGTTAATCATTTTTATGATCATACTGTACCATAATTCAATGCAATGGTTGAATATCAAGCCATCATCTAATTGAAACACTAGGAATTCAAAAATGTCGAACATACAGCTCTCAAAACAAGGCAAGCATTTAGTAAAACTATATGAAAGTATGGCAGCTGAGGGCTATAGCCGAGAAGATGGTTCTAAAGTAGAAAGCGCTTACAACGATTTTGAACTAAGAAAATTTAGAACAATTTGTAAAGAGCACATTGCAAACTCTAGTATAAAAACAATTTTAGATTATGGAGGAGGTGGTTCTGATTGGGAAGCTGAAAATTTTGATCCTAGTAGCGGAATGTCAGCAAAACAATATTTCGATGTTAAAACGGTTACCAGTTTTGAACCAGCC
>JBMZFK010000131.1:0-2983 GCA_049615365.1 Puniceispirillaceae bacterium (SeqCode) | reverse complement strand
GCCCCATTGGCAGGGTTGGTAAATGTCATTGACAGATTTTTACAGGATAGATCAGCCATATTATGCTCTGAATTTATGCTGGAAGGAAGACAAGACCCTTATGAAAAGGGTCTTGTTTAATTTTTTTACCTTGTATATACAAGGAGATGTACGAGCTTCCTTACTCTAGGAATGAGCTGTCGATAGTAGCAGAAACAGAGCCCTTGTAGTTAGAAATATTGGTTTTTACAAATACTGCACCCAAAGATTCAGCTGCCGCAGCTGCAACACCTGTGTTACCGAAATAAAGGCTTTTCTGCTCTTCAATAGATGGGAATACAAAGCCAGACATCTGACCTTTTGTTGTCGCAAAATCCATACCTGCGTCAGCAGCCACTTTTGAAATTTGCGCGTCTGAGCCTGTCCATGCGGCATTAGCTTCATCTGTTACTTCTAGGAATGTCCGCAGCAGGTCAGGATTCTCAGAAGCAAATTTCTCTGTCACCGAGATCACGTCAAATGAACCGATACCTGCGTCCTTCTTTTCCTGTGTTGACATAATAGGTGAACCAGCTTCACCAGCAATTTTGGCAGAAGCACCACCAAAGATACAGGCCATATCAACAGAACCATCTGTCAGAGATGCAGCGCCGTCAGGTGGAGCCTGGTCAACAATAGTCATGGTGCCGATATCAACATTCAGTGCCGCCATCTGCTTTCTGAACGAAAAGTCAGCCATTGTGTTTAGCGGTACCGCAACTGTCTTGCCTTCCAGCTCGGTTGCGTTAGCTGAGGTAATCCCCAAATCACCGCGCACAAAACAGTCATTTGCTTCATAAACCACAGCAATTGCCACCATCTTTAGAGGCGCACCTTGCTGAATAGCGGTAACAAACGGTGCCAGACCCTGTGAATAGGCAATATCAATATCGCCAGCCAGCATCGCTTCTGTCATTGCCACACCGGTTGAAAAATCTGTCCAGTTTACATCAACACCCATCGCCGCATCATAGGCTTTATCAACCTTTGCGATCTGGTTAGGGGTTGCCCATTCTAGAAAGAATGCAACATTTACACTGTCTGCAGCCTGAGCTGCAGTAGCTGACGCCAATAGTGCGGCGCTTGCCAACCCAGCATAAGCATGCTTCAAAAATTTCTTCATTTACTAATCTCCCGTTACGCTTCTGACGTCTTTTGCAATCGTCAGCTTGATTAAAGAACATGCATCAGATTGAAAAACATGTACCCACACAAAACGTTACAGTTTTATGTCCAATTTTCAACATTTATTAATACTCCATTATCATTCAGCTTCATTTGTTTGTTTTTTTTGCTAAATGATGTCGGTTCCATATCATTTCCGGAAACCAGCCCCAAAAAAAAACCTTTTTTTTGGGCTCCGAATCTTAATCTGGCAGGCTCAGCTTCTTGTCTACATTATGGGCGCGCAACCTGGCCGCAATTTCCCCGTTTTTCAGCAATTCAGAGATGATATTATTAATAAAGGCAACGGCCTCTGGCTGATCCTTTGCGATACCAACAGCCTGGCGAATAGCGGTAAAGGGGTGTTCAATAATACGATAGGCATCAGAAGCGTCTATCTCTTCTATCAATTTCGGCTTCAGGCTTGCCAGAACATCGGCCCTACCGGCATGAAATTCTGCATGTGATTCCCCTATCGATGCCACACGGATATAGGTTGGCGCGGTAAAATTATCGGTCAGCCACAGATCATATGCACTGCGATTATATAAAATAATCTCTACATTTTCTTTATTGATATCCTCATTGCGGAGATAGGGCGCAGATTTTCGAACCATAAAATTTGCATCAATATGAACATAGCTTTGCGTGAAATCTATGGTTTGTGCGCGTTCTGGCTCTATGGCGATATTGCCGATATCCCAAATATCTGCACCGACATCATCACCTAGCTGGCCAGGCCCCTCATAGGCTATCAGCTCGCACGGAACGCCCAGACGCGCCGCAATCGCCTTGGCCAGATCTGGCGACACCCCATCCGGGGCGCCTTTTTCATCCTTGCCAGATACAAGAAGAAAATTGCTCATATTAATAGCGGCACGAAGCCGGCCATGCGGTGCAAGGGCGGCCATAACCGCAGCGGAGACAGGTTCATGCATTAAAGGTGTTCTTTCTGTTGTTTTTTTCACACTTTCAATCTTTTAAAATCTAATCCCAGAAACTGTAGCCTGTAAATCGCTGATTGGCTAAACTTGCAACAGGATATATGCGGTCCTGAATAGTCAAAGCTGATACAGGCAAGGCTGTAAAGGGATGCGCACGCACCATCAGACAGGGCATACATCAATGGAACCATCACCCTACACCCCTATTTCTCTGCCAGATTATAAAGAGATAGAGGACAGCACATCAGAAGCGGCCAGCAGAGAATTTCTGCAGGTAATGAAAAGCCGTCACTCTGTTCGTCATTATGCTAAACGGCCAGTTGCCAGGGTCATCATCGAAAATGCTATTGCCACTGCAGGGCGGGCCCCTTCCGGGGCAAATCAGCAGCCCTGGCATTTTGTTGCTATTCAGGATCCAGAAATGAAGCTACGTATTCGCGCTGCTGCAGAAGCTGAAGAGCAAGCTTTTTATGCAGGCGGCGGCGGTGATGAATGGATACAGGCCCTGGAGCCGCTTGGTACAACCGCCCATAAACCGCACCTGACAGACGCCCCGTGGCTGATTATAGTATTTGCCCAGCGTTATGGGCTGACCCCGGATAATCAACGCTACAAGCATTATTATGTGCCAGAAAGTGTGGGTATCGCGACAGGGGTATTAATTACCGCCTTGCATCAGGCTGGCTTGGCCAGTTTGGTTCACACCCCGAACCCGATGCGGTTTCTAAACCAGATGTGCCAGCGCCCTGCCCATGAAAAACCGGTTATGATCCTGCCAGTTGGGTATCCGGCACAAGGCGCCACCATCCCCAAAGCCTCTACCTATAAAAAGCCGCTAGACAGCATAATGAGCTGTT
>JBMZFK010000130.1:0-3023 GCA_049615365.1 Puniceispirillaceae bacterium (SeqCode) | reverse complement strand
CGGCTTGCAAAAACGGCTTGGCGATCTGCTCGCAGATAATGAGATGGCACTGGCCGATCTGGACGCGGCAAGTGAAATAGCGCGCCTTCTGCCAGCGACAGGATGGAAAAAACGAATATCTGAAAATGCCCCTGCAAATGCAGCCGAGCAGTTTTTTTGCGCGGTTCGAAAGGCTGTCTATCAACGCGCAAACGACCCGCAATCGGCCTATAATCTGCAAACAGAGCTTTATCCTGCCACGGACGAGATGCGCGATACAGCTGAAAAGCTGAAAGCCCTGTTAAATGACCTCAGCACACCGCTGACAAAATTGGCCGGCTATCTGCAAGATATGGTTGATGACAAGGCCGATAGTCTGGACAGCCAGACCCGCAACCGTCTGGAAGGGGCGATACGGGGTCTGATGCGCCGGGCAACCGGCCCCCTAGCAGCCTGGCAATTAATGCTGAATGATTTGAAACAGGATAGCCGCGAGGGCTTTATCGACTGGATAGAAGTAACCCGCAGCGAGCCGGGCGATGTGGATGTCGGCCTGTTTCGGCATTGGCTGGATCCAATGATCCCCTTTAGCGAGACAGTGCTTGGCCCTGCCCATGGGGTGGCGATTACCTCTGCTACCTTGCGCGATAATCAGCTGCCGGATAAAGATGCCGAGGAAGAGGCATGGCATTCTGCCAGGCTTATTTCGGGGGCAAGCCATTTGCCGCATCCAGCCCTGGTCAGCGCGCATAAATCGCCCTTTGAGTATGCCCGCCAGGCCCGTATTTTTGTGGTCAATGATATTGCGCGTGAACGCCCCCGAACCATTGCCGCGGCGATGGCAGAGCTGATGAAGGCCAGCAAGGGCGGCGCACTTGGCCTGTTTACCTCTATTCAGAGGCTGAAAAATACCTATCCCGAGCTGGAAAAACGCCTGCAAGCAGCCGGCATACCCCTTCATGCCCAGCATCTGGACAAGATGAGCCTGCAAACCCTCCTGCAACTTTTCAGGGAAGATAAAACATCCTGTCTGATAGGCACAGATGCGGTGCGCGACGGGGTGGATGTGCCGGGCGATGCCTTGCAGATGATCATTTATGACCGGGTACCCTGGCCACGCCCGGATATGCTGTTCAAGGCACGCGCTGCCTGGCAGGGGCGCGATAGCTGGACAGACAGAATGACAAGAATGCGCCTGCGCCAGGCCTTTGGCCGGCTGATTCGGCGAAGCGATGACAGAGGCGTTTTTGTGATGCTGGATAGCCGCCTGCCCACCCGCCTGACCTCAGCCTTTCCGCCAGAGGTAGAGGTTACACGCACCGGCCTTGCCGATGCCATTGCCCAGAGCCGCGCCTTTCTGGAAGGGAATTAAGGGGGAGAAAGCAATATTCTTCCCTCTCCAAATTAGGCAAATCTGGCAAAAATACCTCACCCTTGACACCTATCATAATGATAGTTTAGTAAGATCTATCACTATGACAGGTTTTTCAGATGAGGAGTGTGTATTTAGCAAGACCAGAAATATTTCAGGACGGGTGTCATGGCAAAAAGCCTATCACCGGCAAAAGCAACAAAAGAAATTAACAAGCTGGCTAGCGATCCGCTTTGCAATTTGTCCAAAAGTCCGCATGCAGAAG
This sequence comes from Puniceispirillaceae bacterium (SeqCode), assembly GCA_049615365.1. Classification (GTDB taxonomy): domain Bacteria; phylum Pseudomonadota; class Alphaproteobacteria; order Puniceispirillales; family Puniceispirillaceae; genus JADHLI01. The sequence goes on along the minus strand of JBMZFK010000130.1, from coordinate 1,407 downwards.
ACCGACTAGAAGAACGCACTATTTTAACTGGAGACCTTTTATATCTTCTGAAAAATGGATTTATTTATGAGTTGGCAGAAGCGTCAACGCGAAAAGGTTTTTGGAAATATAAAATTGAAGGTGTTACGCCAAACTCAAACAGGCGCACAATCACTGCTATTATTATTCCGGATTTTAAGACAAAACATATCAAAATTGTTACCTGCTACTGGAAAGATAATAACTGAACAGAAGGCGGTACTGGCTCAACAGACATAAAAGGCAATCTGAGGCGAGAAAAAAAATGAACCCATATCATTATACTGAATGCGGGCTGGATAATATTATCATTGAGGCAGATTTAATCGCCATTGATGATAAAGGAGAGAAAATTGTGACCATCCCGGCTATCGGCCAGCTTCATAACATCATCGCCCAGGGTCTGGTTGCACAGGAAAATGCTCTTTCCGGTACAGAAATTCGTTTCCTGCGTACCGAAATGGGCATGACCCAGGCAGAATTAGCCCAGCTGCTGCACCGCGATACACAAACGGTTGGCAGATGGGAGCGCGGCGAGGTGGCTCTGGATGCAACACAGGATATTTTCATCCGCCAGCTGGCAGCAGAAAAACTGCAGCTCTTGCTGGAAAAAAGCATCGAAAAACAAAGTCAAAAAGTTACGCCCAAAGCCTATAGAGAGCCCATTCACATCCAGCTTACCAAAAATAAAAAAGCCCCCTACAAGCTGGTGGCTTAACCCCGCAAAAAAACGGCCAGAAAAAATCTGGCCGCCTTTTTCATATTTATTTGGATAGGACAGAGGCGTCTTAGAAGCCGCCCATGCCGCCCATACCACCCATGCCGCCCATATCCGGGGCTGCTGGTGCGGCGGCTTTTGGCTCATCCTTTTCAGCGACCATCGCTTCGGTTGTGATCAGCAGGCTGGCCACAGAAGCGGCGTTTTGCAGAGCTGAGCGAACCACCTTGGTCGGGTCGATAACACCGGCCTTGATCAGGTCTGTAAACTCATCTGTCTGAGCGTTATAGCCTATCTTGGCATCTGTGCTTTCCATCAGCTTGCCAACCACAACAGCGCCTTCTGCGCCGGCGTTTGAAGCAATCTGACGCGCAGGTGCCTGCAGGGCCTGACGGATAATGTTAATGCCAACAGACTGGTCATTATTATCCGTGCTCAGCTTGTCCAGGCCAGCGATCGCCTTCACCAGAGCCGAACCACCACCCGGCACAATACCTTCCTGTACCGCAGCGCGGGTTGCATGCATCGCATCATCCACGCGGTCTTTACGCTCTTTTACTTCGACTTCGGTAGCCCCGCCAACACGGATAACCGCAACACCGCCAGCCAGCTTAGCCAGACGCTCATGCAGCTTTTCCTTGTCATAATCTGAAGTGGTTTCTTCAGCTTGG
>JBMZFK010000129.1:0-3031 GCA_049615365.1 Puniceispirillaceae bacterium (SeqCode) | reverse complement strand
TTTGTAATGATGGCTATTCTGGTGGTTTTGGGCACTTTCATGGAATGGATTGCTATTGCATTCATTACCGTGCCTGTATTTGCACCAGTAGTAGTTGGCATGGCACCAGAACTGGGCCTAGAGCCAGAATGGGCTGCCGTCTGGTTCGGCGTATTGTTTGTGATGAATATTCAAATCTACTTTCTATCGCCACCATTTGGCCCAGCATGCTTCTGGTTAAAATCAGTTGCTCCGCCTGACATAACCCTACAAGAGATTTTTGGCTCTGTTTTACCATTTATTGGAATGCAGATTATTGGAATGTTGTTGGTGATGTTCATACCGGATATAGCACTTTATTTACCTAAAATATTGAACTAATTAGTGCTAAAAAATTTATAAAATCCGCCCTTGTCTGTTTTCCAGTCAAGGGCGTTTTATTAGCAGCCTTGCATTAGAATAAACTGGATGAGGAGTGAGAAAATGGCAAAAGTTTTAGTTACCGAGCCAGTGCATGAAAACGGGTTAGCTTTACTCAAAAAAAATAACTTTACCCTTATTCCAAAATGGGAACTTAACGAGGCAGAACTTGCCAGCCACTATGACAGCATCGAGGCTATCTTTGTACGTATTGGCACCTTGACAGCTGAATTTATGGCTAAAATGCCAAATTTAAAAATTGTGTCAAAACATGGGGTTGGATGTGACACCATAGATGTTGCTTATGCAAGAGCTAATGACATAACAGTTGCTATTACAAGTGATGGTAATGCACCGTCAGTTGCTGAACATACACTAATGTTGATGTTAAATTGCGCAAAAACCCCGCATCATATGGATAGTGTGGTACGAGAGGATTATAGCACACGCACCTCTATTAAAGCCTTTGATATTGGCGCGCGCTGTGTCTTTGTTTTTGGCTATGGACGGATAGGTACGCGCGTAGCTGCGCTATGTAAGGCTTTTGGGATGCGCGTTATTATCGCAGATGAAAAATTTTCCCCTACGGCAAAAGACAAGGATGGTTTTCAGATTATCCACAATTTAGATGAAGGGCTGGAGCAGGCAGATTTTCTAACATTGCATGTGCCATTAACTGACAAAACCCATAATCTATTCACCAAAGAGCGTTTGTTGAAAATGCCAAAGGGTGGGTTTGTAATTAATTGCGCACGCGGCGGCATTGTTGATGAAGGGGCGGTACGTGATCTTACTAAGACTGGTCATTTAGGTGGCGCTGGATTTGATGTTTTTTCAATTGAACCTATTGTTGCAAATAACCCATTGCTGAAGGCAGAGCGGTGCTGGCTTAGCCCACATACAGCTGCCTTTACCGCTGAATCACTGGAGCGCATGTCCACACAAGCGGCGCAAAATATAGTTGATATGTTTGCAGACGGAGTGCCACTGCGTAATATCTATTCCCTTGAGGTATATTCACCTGACCAAGCCTAAAAGCATTATCGCCAGTTAAATTCAGGGTCACTGTACGGAGAACTTGGTGGTATCAACACTTCTGGGATATCCAATATCAGGCGGCTAAGCAGAATAAAGCTCAATGTTTTGCCATGCCTGTCTAGCGAGCGCGATGCATTCACCCCGCCGTCAAGCGCATCTTGAATCACAAAATTAAACGCATACAAATTAGGTAACTCATAGCGTTTGACTGCCCCTGCCCCCAAATGGGAAAACAAGGCTTCAACCCTAGCCTCTATTACCTCATCTTTCAAAAAATTATACGCCTCTGGCAGATAAGCAATCAGCGATATATTGCTGACATTACCCTTATCGCCTGCGCGTGCATGCGCAATCGCGTGTAATGGCAGTTGGCGGGTCCGTATATCAGTCATGCGAGATTACCTTTGCGTGAATATGCGGGGCTATTAATGCCCTATCTAGCAAGATAGATGCGGATGCCATTTGTTCTGTCACAGCCGCACGGTAGCCTCCTCCTCCCGCAGGCCCAGAACAATATAAATGCTGCAGCTCATCACATAAAAGCTGAGCGGTGTTCCGGTCTTCAGAAATCAGCGCAAGCCGCACGCGGTAATCCCCATCAAAGGGCAGCATTTTGTCTTCCATCTGTTCAGCCCTGCCACCATCTAGCACCGAATAAGCACCCAGAATATCCATGCGTATATCCGCATTATGGCCGCTCGCCCGCATCCGGCTCAATACCACCTCGCCTGCCAGCTTCGCCCGTTCTAACGCATTTAAACCTGCATAGGTCATCTCTGCCTCCGCCATATAGCCCCCATCCACACAAACCGTAACTTTCAGCTTTTCAGGCCGCGCATGCCCTTTGATGCCAACCACCTTAATCCGGTTAGGGGCTTCTTCTATCAGTTCCATGGAGGTAACATCGGCGCTAACATCTGGTACTACATAACAGGATGGGTCGTGCATTTCATATAACAGCTGTTCTGTAACTGTTGCTTTTGTCACGCACCCGCCTGTCCCATCAGCCTTAGTTATGGTAAATTGCCCATCGGAGCGAACCTCAGCCAGTGGGAAGCCGACATTAGCTAAATCTGGCACATCTTTAAAACTAGGATCAGCAAAGTATGCGCCTGTCACCTGCCCTCCACATTCTAATAAATGCCCACATATAGTACCGGCAGCTAGCTTATCCAGCGCATCCTCTTGCCAGCCAAATTCATGGATCAACGGGCCTAAAACTAATGCGCTATCGGTAGTGCGCCCGACAAGAACAATATCCGCACCAGTATTCAATGCCTTTGCTACCGCATCACCACCAAGATAGGCGTTTGCTGAACATAAATTGCGGCCTGCAAGCGAAGTGCCTTCCATTGTCTCTGCTTCTATTATGGCTTGCCTGTCCAGATAGCAAGTAACGTCGTCGCCTGTCAGAATAGCTATTTTAAACGGAGCTAAGCCCATCTCATCAGCTAGGTGATGGATATGACTTGCAGCGGCAGCAGGGTTGGCAGCACCCATATTGGAAACGATTTTGATCCGGTGTTTTTGTACATCCCCTAATATCGGGCGCAGGTAATTTTCAAGATAGGGCGAGTAGCCCGCGCCAGGGTCC
>JBMZFK010000128.1:0-3307 GCA_049615365.1 Puniceispirillaceae bacterium (SeqCode) | reverse complement strand
GTATCCCCGAATTCAAAGACACAGGTCCAGCCTTACGACGTGGTTTCCAATCAGGCACGGGTATGGTAATTGTGCCGGAATTGATTGCGGTGTGGCTGGCTCTGTCTTTATATACAGCAGCGTTTATTGCTGAAATTGTACGCGCTGGTATCTTAGCGGTGTCAAAAGGACAAACAGAAGCGTCTTATTCGCTTGGGTTGCGACCTGGTATTACATTGCGTTTAGTTGTTATACCTCAGGCTTTACGCGTGATTATCCCGCCTTTGACCTCACAGTTTTTGAATTTAACAAAAAATTCATCGCTAGCTGTCGCGATTGCATACCCTGAACTAGTGTCAATTTTTGCTGGAACGGCGCTGAACCAGGTTGGTAAGGAAATCGAGATGATCGCCATGATGATGGCTGTCTATCTCACATTTTCTTTAATCACAGCGGCGTTTATGAATTGGTTTAACGCTCGTGTAAAATTGGTGGAGCGCTAAAATGGCTGACCACAAAAACTTTACAAACCAAAAATCTCAACACGCTTTTGTGAGAGAAAAAGATGCCCCCCTACTGCCACCTCCTGCAACTGAGGCTGGTGTAACAGGGTGGCTGTGGCAGAATATTTTTGCTAGTATGGCGGATTTTAGTTCGGTAGCCTCAACCTTTCGTTCGGGCTTTGTTGCAGCCTTGACAATGTTTTTGCTTTATTTTGGTTTTACGCAAATCTATGCGCTTCTTGATTTTGGTGTTTTTTCAGCTGTTTGGTCCGACCCTGATGAGCTTAAGCGTGAGGTTTGTTGGACAGTAGACCAGGGAGGTAATCTTCCTTCTGGATGGCATGGCGCCTGTTGGCCTTTCATATATGCAAAACATAAATTTATTTTGTATGGCGCTTACCCAATGGAAGAGCTTTGGCGTGTAAATTTGAGTGTATTTGCTGGTATTGCTGGCCTTGTCTATGTTCTGATTGACGGGATGCCACGCAGACGTGAAGTTGGCGCTGTAATGTTAACACTTTATCCGCTGCTTTGTTTTATCCTACTCACCGGTGGAAATTCCAATACTCCATTTTCCAAAATCGGCCTATGGTTAGTTATCGGACTCGCTATAATTTCAGTCGGGCGTATGGCAAAACGTGGCTTTCTTGGTTCAACGCTGAACGAGTTTAATGCGCTGATCGGGATAACAGGTTGGGCATTTATAATTTACAATGCTATCAGAGGTGTTGGAGCTATTAATTTCGGTCTAGAACCTATTGACACGCGGGACTGGGGTGGCCTGCTAATTACACTTGTAGTGGCAGTGACAGGAATTGTAGCTTCTTTGCCATTGGGTATTATTTTAGCACTTGGGCGTCGCTCTGAAATGCCAGTTGCGCGTTTAATTTGCACTATTTTTATCGAATTCTGGCGCGGTGTACCTTTGATTACAGTTTTATTTATGGCATCTGTAATGCTTCCTCTTTTCCTACCTGAAGGCGTAAATTTTGACAATCTTCTGCGCGCACTCATCGGGGTGATGCTGTTTTCAGCTGCCTACATGGCAGAAGTTATTCGCGGTGGGCTTCAGGCAATTGATAAAGGTCAGTATGAGGGTGCCCAAGCCATGGGTCTATCTTATTGGCAGTCCATGCGCCTGATTATCCTTCCACAAGCTCTAACACATGTCATACCGGGTATCGTGAATACTTTTATTGGGCTCTTCAAAGATACAACTCTCGTTTCTATTGTTGGAATTTTCGATCTTTTGGGAGCGGGACAATCTGCGATAGCTGACGCAGCATGGTCTACCCCTGTTCAGGCGACAACAATGTATTTATACATTGCAATAATTTTCTTTGTGTTCTGTTTCGGAATGTCACGATACTCAATCCATATGGAAAATAAACTATCTAAATCACGGCGGCACTGAGCTGGTGTGACAATGTTTGGCTACAAAAGGAGCTAATTATGGCAAGAAAAGCTTCAGCGTCTAAAATGAATGTTAGCAATGAAGTGATGATCTCCATGCAGGCCGTAAACAAATGGTATGGCACATTCCATGTTTTGCGCGATATTAACCTAACAGTTCATAAAGGGGAGCGGATTGTGATTTGCGGACCTTCCGGTTCTGGTAAATCAACTCTTATTCGCTGTTTGAATCGCCTAGAAGAGCATCAGGATGGCACGATCAATGTTCAGGGGATTGAGATTAATAATGACCTGAAAAATATTGATGAAATTCGCCGTGATGTCGGGATGGTGTTCCAGCATTTTAACCTGTTTCCGCATTTAACCATTCTGGAAAATTGTACGCTTGCGCCTATCTGGGTTCGCAAGATGCCCAAGGCACAGGCCGAAGAAATCGCGATGGAATATCTGACCCGCGTGAAAATTCCAGAACAGGCACTTAAATATCCAGGCCAGCTGTCGGGCGGCCAGCAGCAGCGTGTGGCCATCGCTCGTTCTTTATGTATGGAACCTAAATTGATGCTGTTTGATGAGCCAACCTCTGCCCTTGACCCGGAAATGATTAAAGAAGTTCTGGATACGATGGTTGAGCTGGCCGAAGATGGTATGTCCATGATTTGCGTTACCCACGAGATGGGCTTTGCCCGTAAAGTTGCCAACCGGGTGATTTTTATGGATGAAGGCCAGATTGTTGAACAAAATGAGCCTGAAGCCTTTTTCAACAATCCGCAATCAGATAGAACAAAGCTGTTCCTGAGCCAAATCCTCGATCACTAATAGATTGTGAATAAAGAAAGATAGCCTTTTTTATTCGATAGGGGCGTCTGAGGCGCCCCATTCAGACCAGGAGCCGTCAAACAGGCGAATATCTGTTTTGCCCAATATTGCCAGCGCAAGGGTCAAACCGGCCGCTGTTACCCCCGAGCCGCAGGTCGTCACAGCTGGCACGCCCATATCAAACCCTGCCTCATCAAACAGCTTTTGCATCTCTTCTGCCGATTTTAGCTTGCCTGAGCCATCCAGCAGGCTACCAATAGGCAGGTTCAGAGAACCTGGAATATGGCCAGAGCGCAAGCCGGCACGCGGCTCTGGTGCCAGCCCGTTAAAGCGTTCCCCTGCTCTGGCATCAATAATTTGATCGGCTGAGCTGTTTTCAACATCGCGGCGTAATTCATCAAAGGATATCAGCCCGGCCTCATAAGGGGCAGCGGCGCTAAAATCCCCAGCCTCAGGGGCTGTAGCGCTTTTTTCTGTCTGCCCGCCGGCCGCTTTCCATGCTGCCATGCCGCCATCCAGGACACAGACAGCCCGATGACCAAAATAGCGAAGCGTCCACCAGGCACGCGCTGCTGATAAAAAGGGGGAGTTATCAT
>JBMZFK010000127.1:0-3313 GCA_049615365.1 Puniceispirillaceae bacterium (SeqCode) | reverse complement strand
TCACCATTCCAGAAGGTGAAGCGGGTGCTGGCGGGTATCGCGAACATGATATTTTGTTGGTCACCGAAGATGGCGCCACCAACATCACAGGCTTCCCCTTTGGACCTGAACATAACATTATCGCTGCTTAAGCGAGTGTTACCATGAATATTTGATCATGGTATGCAGCCATGAGATGGATATCGAGAGGGAAGGGGCCGGGGTGAGCGCATCGTTACACTTCAGCAAATCAGGCAAATTACAGAAAGTTGATTTATTTGATATTTTTTCAAAATATGTCAATCTGGGGCTATGTCTAAAGAGCCAAATCAGTTTCAAACTCAAAAACAACTCGACACGCTGTCTGAAGTGGATTTTATTGTGGTTGGCGGCGGGTCGGCGGGGTGTGTATTAGCGAACCGCTTGAGTGAAGATTCGAAGAATATAGTTGCCCTTGTTGAGGCCGGATCATCAGATATAAACCCGTCCATTCATATTCCAGCTGGTTTTATAAACCTCATGACAAACCCCTCGGTTAACTGGATGTTTTCTACACTTCCTCAAGAGGGCCTTTGTAATAGAGTTATGAAAATGCCAAGAGGCAAAGTCCTCGGAGGTACGTCTGCGATTAATGGTATGCTGTATGTGCGCGGACAGGCAGAGGATTTTGACGGTTGGTCAAATGCAGGAAATACAGGTTGGTCATTTAAGGATGTTTTGCCCTACTTCAAGCGGTCTGTGCAATGTCAATTTGAAGGCGCTCAACTTGATTCTGTGTATCAGGGCCGAAGCGGCGAAATGTATGTCAGTCCACCACGGTCAACCTATGATGTTTTGGATCGCTTCATAAGCTCTGCTCAGAATTGTGGATATAATAAAAATCCTGATTATAACGGAGCAGAACAGAATGGTTTTGCCTATTTTCAACTTAATCAGAAAGATGGGCTTAGGCATTCTAGCTATAGGGCTTTTATAGCTCCTGTTCGTAATCGTCGTAATCTGACAATATTTTCAAAGACAAGTGTTGAAAATCTCTGTTTTTCAGAAGATGAACGGACCGTGACCGGTGTTGTTGTTTGCCATAATTCAAAGCGGAAAATATTAAAGGCGCGGCGTGAAGTAATTTTATGCGCTGGAGCTTTTGGCTCGCCTCAGCTACTTGAATTGTCTGGTATAGGACAGGCAAATCGTCTGAAATCGCTAGGCATCACGCCAAGAATTAATTTACCCGCTGTTGGCGAAAATCTGGCAGACCATTTTTTGACACGTTTGACTTTTGAGTTAACTTCGGCGGATAGCTTAAATACATCTCTGCTCGGATTTGGCATTTTGCGAGAAGTTACAAAATTTTTGCTGAACAGGAATGGCGCCTTAACAATGCCAGCAGGTATTGTTGGTGGTTTTGTTGCCAGTAACATTGCCAGAGATAATCGTGCAGATATCCAGTTTCATGTTGCCCATGCCAGTTTTTCTAACCCTGCAAAGAGAATTTTTGATAAATTTCCAGCAATATCAATTGGCCCTTGCCAGTTACGACCCCATAGCAGGGGTTCTAGTCATATTGTGTCGTCTGATCCCTATGTGGCGCCTGAAATTGACCCCAGATATCTTACCGAAGAATTGGACCGTTCTGTTTTGCTGGAGGGTATTAAAATTGCGCGACAGATTATGGCGACAGATCCAATCAAGGCTATCGTTAAGAGAGAGGTTCGCCCGGGGGGAAATTTTCTAGATGATGATGCGCTTCTTGATTTTGCCAAACAAACCGGAAATACCGTATATCATCCGGTTTCTACTTGCAGGATGGGGCCGCTTGATCAGGCTGACCATGTTCTCACGCCTGACCTAAAGGTAAGAGGAATCGACAAGCTCCGCATAGCCGACGCTTCAATTATGCCGACAATAGTATCCGGCAACACGCACGCTAGCACGATGATGATAGCGGAAAAAGCTTCTGATCTTATACTTGAAAAATAGTATTATTTGACTCTTAATTATTCCTCAATTTGCGGGTTTGACGGTCTGCCTGATTATCTTTTGTGCTGCTGGTGCCATCTGTTTGGCAAATGATAATGCAACCAGTATATCGGATGGCCATTGCGCAAATCCGCCTCTGGTCATTTGCACAAGAGTGTGATGAGATAGGCAAAAGAATAACATATGTGAATCTGGATAAGAGGGCAGGGGTGAGTAAAGGCTGGGAAGAAGAGCTGTTTGGGCTTTTGAAATCATATAATATCAGTTATCTGCCATTTGTGCCTGATGCAGGGCATGCAAAGCTGCTGGTCATGGCAGAAAATGACAAGCAAACAACGCCTGTAGTACTGACCACCGAAGAAGAAGGGGTGGCATTTTGTTGTGGTGCGTGGCTTGGGGGCAAGAGGTCTGTATTACTGATGCAGAGCAGTGGTGTCGGTAACTGTATCAACATGATGTCGATGATCGCGAATTGTAATTTTCCGTTTGTAACGCTTGTAACCATGCGCGGTAATTTTGGAGAATTTAATTCCTGGCAGGTGCCAATGGGTCAGGCAACGCAGCCCTGTCTCGAGGCTATTGGACTAACAACACATATTGCCGAGCATCCAGATCAGCTTATCAGAACTGTAGATGCAGCCCTATATTCTGCATATTCAAGTGATCAGCGTTCTGCTGTGTTAATGTCCCAGAAGCTGATTGGCAGAAAGGAGTGGTAGCGCCATGCTAGATAGACGTTATGTTGTGTCCAGGATAAGTAATAAATGTCAAGACAGCCTGTTTATTACCGGTCTTGGCAGTGCATCCTATGACTTGCATGCTGCCGGCGATAGCTCACGAAATTTCTATTTGTGGGGCGCTATGGGTGGGGCCGCCATGATGGGTTTGGGGCTGGCAATGGCCCAGCCAGACAGGCATATTATTGTGCTAACAGGTGATGGTGAACAGCTGATGGGCATGGGGGCGATAGCGACTATCGGGGCCTGCAAGCCCGATAATCTGGCAATAATCATACTGGATAATGGCCAGTTTGGCGAAACTGGCAAACAGCAAAGCCATACATCAAAAGGAACCGACCTTGTTGCAGTTGCAACTGCTTGCGGGATTGATACCACATTGCATGTGGATGATGAGGCCAGCCTTGAAACCTTGTTATCTGAACTTGCTAATCATGAGGGATGCCTGTTCGCCAAACTGCAGATAAGTGCAAATCCTGTGAAAAGAAGCTTGCCTATTTTGGATGGGGTGGAGCTGAAAAACAGATTTCGCCGTGAATTACAGCTTAACCCGGTCTAGATCCCTGAAATGCTATGCAGAATTATCACTGAAAAGGCTGGTAAATGAGTAACAGCCGCAG
>JBMZFK010000126.1:0-3376 GCA_049615365.1 Puniceispirillaceae bacterium (SeqCode) | reverse complement strand
GTTATGGGGGTGGGGATGACAGGCTCCATCTGCCAGTTCCTGCATAATATCCGGACACATAATACGGTAATTACCTGTACCAATCCCCAGGATAGGGGCGGTATCAAAAGCGGCCAAACCGCTATGCATCACCCTGTAATAGGGGCTTTCATTCTGGGTTGGCAATTGTTCGATAAATCTATCAATAAATCGGTTGCCAATATTGGGCGCAGCAAAAAAAACCGTGGCCACTGCCAGCAATTCTATCAGTACCAGCACGGCATATCGGCTAAATTTTGGCCGCCAGACAAGCCCTGCCAGCATACCGCCGCACGCGCGGATAAGAAAATTGATCCGCTCGCCGGTCACCACCGATAAAATAATTGTAATAAAGGACACAATCGCGGCCAGGCTATTTGCCGGCCGCTTGTCCGATACCGCCAGCGCCACCAGCACACAAAAGGCTGGCAAGCCGGCTTTGGCCAGATAATTGCCCGGCACCAGATCGCCATAAGGCCAGGAAAGCCGTCCGCCCTGCTGGCCGACAATGAATATCTCGGCGGTTAAAATACCTGTCATGATAACCATGCCAAGGGCTGTCATTCCCATCATGGCAATGACCATTTGCCGGCTCTTTGCCAGCCAGAAACAGCTGGCAAAGGCAAAGAGCGGAAAACGTATCCATACAAACGCCTCTCCCAGCGAATAGGCCGGCAAGCTGGACATGGCAGAAGAGAGCAAACACACACCCCAAAAAGCAAGGCAAGCCCGCACCCAGAAATGGCGCAGCCATCCCCAGTCACGCACAACAACAGACCGGCCAAAAAATACAAGCCCGCACAAAGAGAGCCAAAAATCAGCCGGGCTGCGCTCAATCAGTAAAAATATCGGCCCTAGCAGATAAAAAATATGAAACCAGCGCGATCTGGCCGGCAGGGCAGATAAAAAGGCTTTAATATCAGCAAATTGTGCGGCCATCTCCGCTATGAGGCCTTGGCTGTCTTCTGCCTTTGCTGGATTTTTACCTGTCACGTCCGATGCCTTGCCTTGAACTGGAATTACCTTGTTTCTGTCTAAGGGGATAGACGCCAGATTGCAAGTATCCTATTGCGCAATAAAGCATCTTGATTTTTACCCGAGACCCGACCAACAATACTTAACATTATACTAATTTCCAGGAACTGCCAGATGAAGGTAACCCCTCTCAGCCCATCCATGGGCGCTATCATTACAGGCATTGATCTCTCAAACGGTATTCAGGCCGATGAGGCAGCCAGGCTTCGTGATATCTGGCTGGAATATCAGGTGATTATTATCCGCGGCCAAAAATTAACCCCTGCGCGCCAGATAGAGATTGCCCGCGCCTTTGGCGAGCCAGACCATTATCCTTTTTTAAAAGGGCTGGAGGGCTATCCCGAGATTACCCCTGTCCTCAAGCGCGAGGATGAAGCCCGCAATTTTGGCGGCATCTGGCATACAGATACCATTTATCAGCCCAGCCCGCCTATGGCGACCATGCTCTATGCGCTGGAATTGCCCCCGGTGGGCGGGGATACCCTCTTTGCCAATCAATATCTGGCCTATGAACAGCTTTCCGAAGGAATGAAAAAGACCCTTGAAGGGTTGAGGCTGGTTTCGCGGTCAGATAATAAGGATACCGCAGAAACCAGAGCCGCGCGGGTAAAGGAAAGCGGGGTAAGGCTGAACAAGGACAGCCTGACAGGCTGCCATCCTGTTATCCGCACCCATCCCGAGACAGCGCGCAAGAGCCTGTATGTCAGCCCTGGCCATAGCGGCTATTTTGAGGGGTGGAGCGAGGCAGAAAGTGCTGCCCTGCTCGGCTATCTGCATCATCACCAGATCACCGAAGAGTTCAGATGCCGGCATATCTGGCAAGTGGGCGATCTTGCGCTGTGGGATAATCGCTGTGTTTTGCATTATCCGGTCAATGATTATCACGGCTACAGGCGGCTCTTGCATCGCATTACCCTTAAAGGCGATATTCCTGCCTGACCCCCATAAACAACCGCAGACAAGAGGGCATATTCGCCGATGGAATTATGGATTTGGATAACGCTGGTGGCGGCCACCACCCAGACGTTGCGCTCCGCCGGTCAAAAACAGATGAAATCTGTGATGGGCGATTTTGGCGCCAGCTATATCCGCTTTTCCTATGCCCTGCCCTTTGCCGCGATTTGGCTCTATGCGGTGATGACCGCTACTGGCCAGCCGGTACCGCAAACCAATTTTGATTTCTGGCTGTGGGTCAGCATTGGCGGATTGATGCAAGTTATCTTCACTGTTTTGCTGATCACGCTATTTAATCACCGCAATTTTGCCGCTGGTACGGCTTTTTCCAAAACAGAGGTGCTGCAGGCGGCGATTTTTGAAGCGGTGATTATCGGGGAATTTGTCAGCTTTCAGGTGGGGGTGGCTATCGCCATCGGGGTGTTTGCGATTGTGATGCTCTCTTTTCATAAATCGCAAATTGGCAAGGATGGGCTGGGCAGTATTATCGGCTCGCATCAAACCTTGCTCGGGCTTGCGGCCGGCGCTTTTCTGGGCCTGTCAACAGTCAGCTTTCGCGCCGCCACAGATGCGCTTGCCACGGGCGATGTATTGATACGCGCATCCATGTCTGCGGTCACCTCTACCCTGTTGCAGACCATTGTGATGGGGGCAGCCTTGCTGGTCGTGGCACGCGGTGAATTGATAGATTCCTTTCGCCATTGGCGCAAAGCCTGGCCGGTGGGACTGTTTGGTGCCATAACCACCGCCTGCTGGTTTACCGCCTTCTCTTTGCAAAATGTTGCGTCGGTGCGGGCGATAGGCCAGGTAGAGCTGCTGATCACGCTTGGCATCTCTGCGCTCTTTTTTAAAGAGAAGATTAGCCGAATCGAATTTCTGGCGGTGCTGCTGCTTGGCCTGTCTATCCTGCTTGTTTTGCTGGATGGATAAGCCGATGGATAATTTTTTTCGCGCGAACATTCCCAAATCGTAGAATAATTTCCAATTCAGAAAGATAAAATTGCCTAATGGTGAATTTTATCCTTTCCAAACACGATTAAAATGTTAGTTAATAATACGGCTCTTTTTTATGAAAGAGCGATCCTTTTAAGTTTTAAATCGGAGGAAATTATGAAACTTAAAGCGTTAGCGCTTGCAACAGGTGCTGCAGCTCTTGCAGTAAGTGTTGCTGGAACTGCACTTGCAAAAGTTGAAGGTGACACCATTATTCTGGGCTCATCTATCTCTCTAACAGGTAAATATGCCACAAACGGTCTGCACACACAGCGCGGCTATGATTATGCTGTGAAAGTCATTAACGAGGCTGGCGGCGTCAAAGTTGGCGGCAAGTCATATAAACTGGCTGTTAAATATTATGATGATGAATCAA
>JBMZFK010000125.1:0-3389 GCA_049615365.1 Puniceispirillaceae bacterium (SeqCode) | reverse complement strand
TGTTCAGATCCAGAGCACATGGATCGTCAATATCACGGGCAACCATTGGCCGCTGGAAAAAATGAATGTTGTCCATTTGTTGGACAATTCGGGCAGCGTCATAAATATCCTTAAGCTGGGATTCGCGGTATGTGTGGCCATCTACATCTACCAAATGCACCGCCGCCCCTGCGGTTCCGTAATGTACCCGCGCGCCCGATAGATGCAGATCATGTTGCGAATCTCTGGCATATAGGGTCAGGTCACGTGCCGCATTTGCCAGCGTGTCCTCAACCAGCGTGCGCGAAAAGCGCACCCGCCCATCTGCACCAAGAGTTGCCCCCGCACGGGTCATATAATCGATACCGCTTTGCGGTGCCTGAGACAGGCCAATCTCGTCTAAAAGCTGATAAACCGTCTGTTCAATACGCAGCACATCATGCGGTGATAAAGGACGGTACTGGCCACCAGTTAAGCCAGCGTGAACAGGCTGTATATCTTTGGCTAGCGGCGCATTACGGATTTTGTGCCGAGCGCTACGACCACCAGAACGGCGGCCGCCACTTGCCGGGGTTGGTACATAATCATCCATCGCCCTATCCTCCTGTAAAAGAGAATCCGTTCTGGTAAAATCTACCTTTAACCATGTTTCCAGCAAACAAATGGGTCAAGCGTTTTTTTAATCCCCTAGTTTAGATAATTTAAAGCGATCTTAAAAGACAGGGTAATGGCAATCTAGCCTTTACCCCGCCATGGAATCAGCACCGAGATAGCAAAGCGCATGGCCAGATCAAACAACAGTCCCAGCAAGCCCATAATCAAAATCGTGACCCAGATAAGCTCGTAGTCAGACACCGTACGGGCCACATTTTCGATAAACCCGATACCTGTGGTTCCTGCCAGCATTTCGGCAGCGACCAACGTGCCCCAACACACGCCGATGGCAATTCGAATACCGGTTAGGATTTCTGGCAAGGCGTTTGGCAGAATAACATACCGGATAATCTGTTTATTGGTCGCCCCAAGCGAATGCGAGGCCCGTATCTTTGACAATTGCGTACCAGAGGCACCTGTACGTGCAGAAATCACCATAATCGCAAAGGCCACCATAAATAGCAGGAAGATCTTACCATCATCCTGAATCCCGAATATGGTCAGGATAAGCGGTGCCCATGCCAGGGGTGGAACCGGGCGATACAGTTCTATAAGCGGGTCAAAAAAGGATTTGAAAAAGCGGGAAACGCCCATATAGATGCCTAGCGGCACGCCAAGTACGACACCAAATCCCATCGCCACAATCACCCGGAACATGGAATCCCAGATATGCCCGTCCAGCATAGGTATGGCCCCTAAATACACATCCCCCTGGGCAACCGCCAGCAGCCTGTCTTTATAGGTTTTAACAAACACCCCGTCATCATTATGAACGCCATAATCACCTGGCAGCATATCTACCAGCCCATCCGGAATCAGAAAGGCGATAACATCTGAAATTTCCAGCCATTTCCACCAGAATAGCACAGTACCCTTATAGCCGCCGCCATTATCCAGATTAGGATTCGCCAGCCGCGCGAATTTTGCCACAACATCGGTTGGTTTTGGCAACCAGCGGCTGGAGCCTTGCTCAACACATAATGTCCGGGATTTCACCACCCCTTCGCCTGGCAAAAACAGCGCATCGATTAGGCGCAGGCTACTGGTCTGGCCTTTTACACTTTCATGAATCTGGGCAATATCCAGATTAATTTGCGCCATTGAGGCGGATGGAAAAATAGTGCCATTATCCAGTCGCTTGAAAATACGCTCTACCGCTTTTAGATAGGCTTTCCGGCTGGCTAAATCTTCTTCACTGCCTGTAAAGCGCTTATCCGCAGCCTTCAGATTATCAATATCCACCTTTATATCTGCGATGATACGCTGGGCGCTATCGGGAAGATTGCGAACTTTCAAAAAATCGGCTGCGATAATCTTTGCCTGTTCTGCACTATTATCAAACAACACCCCTCGCGGTGTTATCGGCAGCATAGGAATCTCGCTATCTGATACACCCCAGCGTGGCTGGTTCAGCGCTTCGGCAGACGGGTTAAGCCCCTCATATCCTGCATCAATATCCTCGCTCAGCCCAACCAGACGTAGATGAATATCCTCTAGTGACTGCACTGTTGCGCTATTTTGCAATGCGCTGTCCGAGAAAATAGTGAGAAGCTGTTTATTTCTGTCCAAAATTGAAAACAGGGTTTTTTCTTCGGCCACACTATATATGCCAGCTGGCATTTGCGCTTCAAGTTCAGTCAATTGCTGGCCATTACGAACCAAAATCTCAGTTGATTTGTAATAACGATCCCCTAGCGGCAATTTCGAGCTGATAGGAGACAGGGCTTCATCAATTTTTGCAACCTGACACATCTCGTTGGCAGCATTTGGGAAAAAGGCGCGCGCCGTCCCCCAGGAAAAATAAAACCAGACCAGCAACAGGCTGGATACCCCGCAAACCGCCCAGAACCAGCCCCCCAGGGTGCGCTCCGGATCGCCAAACACCTGTTCACTGTCCAGACTGCGGGTCCGGCGCAACCCATATAATATTGACCAGACAAAAAAACCGGCAAGTATAAGAATAAAAATCGCCGCAACATCTGCGCGATGGGTAGATAAGAACTCAGACACTGCCCATGATCTCCTCTTCCATATCCCAAATCATGGTCAGAATTTCTTCCCTGACATTGGCAAAATCTGCTTGTTGTTTGATATCTCTTAACGAGGTTTTCAGGCCGCGCTCTGCAAAGGGCAAATTATATTCTTTATGAATACGGCCCGGGCGCGGTGCCATCACAAATAACCGCTCGCCAAGCAACAATGCTTCCTCTACCGAGTGGGTAATAATAATGATAGTTTTTCCGGTCTCTTTCCATAATTCCAGAATAAGAGACTGCATTTTTTCACGGGTCAGCGCATCGAGCGCACCCAGCGGCTCATCCATCAGGATCAGTTCAGGGTCATTAACCAGACATCTGGCCAGCGCAACGCGTTGCTGCATACCTCCAGATAGCTGATAGGTTGGTGTGTCCCCAAATCCTGTTAACCCGACAATATCAAGCCATTTTTCAACCAGTTTTTCACTAGAATCTGCATCCAGATTTTTCATCCTGAGACCAAAATCCACATTCTTAGACACAGGCAGCCATTCAAATAATGCGCCCTGCTGAAACACCATTCCGCGTTCAACTCCCGGGCCTTCGATCGCAATATCCCCCAGAGATAACTGACCAGCGGTGGGATTTAAAAACCCCGCAATCATATTTAGCAACGTTGTTTTGCCACAGCCAGAAGGCCCCAAAACAGACAACAGCTCGCCCTTCTTCAGGGTAAAATTAATATCTTGCAACGCATTCACCTCTGCCCCATTAGCAGGG
>JBMZFK010000124.1:0-3492 GCA_049615365.1 Puniceispirillaceae bacterium (SeqCode) | reverse complement strand
CCACGCACGGGATATGTCCGGCTCCCTTGATCAGTTTGAAATCAGCGCCGGGGATCATATTGGCCATATTCAGCACCAATTCTGGCGGGGTGGAACCATCTTCCTCGCCCACGACACACAAGACAGGTACATCAATTTTTGTAGCCGCCTCGGTCAGGTCTGCATCGCGAATAGCGGCGGCGGTGCCCAGATATCCCTCAATCGGCACCCGCAAAAACATATTGGAATAGCCGTCCAGCTCTGGCTGATGGTGGGTGTGGAAATTCTGTGTAAACCAGCGTTCCATATTGGCTGTAACCAGACCTGCCATGCCGTGATCGCGCACGGTTTGCATGCGTTCCTCCCACATCTCTGCGGTGCCAATTTTGGGCGCGGTATCACATAACACCAGCGACGAGACGAGGTCCGGGCGCAGCTCATATAGGCGCATCGCAATCAGCCCGCCAACCGATAGCCCGCAAATAACCGCGTCTGAAATGCCCAGCTTATCCATCAGGGCAGCCAGATCCGCAACATGATCATCCAGAGAATAGGGCGCGGTGCCACTATCCGACAGCCCATGCCCGCGCTTATCATAGGTCAGCATCGGAAAATGACCAGCTAGCTGGATAATGACATCTCGCCAGATACGAAAATCTGTTGCCAGCGAGTTGATAAAAACAACAGTTGGTGCGGCTTCCGGCCCGCCAATTTGCTGATAGTGAAGGGTGACGCTGTTAAGAGAGGTGAACTGCATAGCGCGGTCTTTCTTAGGGAAAAAAATCTGAAGGGTTAGATAATGCTGTTTACACAGCCAAATACGCAAGCTTCCGGCTATTTTCTCACAGAAGATTGGGAAAAACCAGCCCTTACTGCGGCGCGTTACCGGGTCTGGCTATGCGCGGTAAGCCAAAAGCTGATCCGGCCTATTATCAGCGGGGTCAGATAAAGTGGAATTTGATACATGGCGGTGAACAGGGCAAAAACCGGGTCTGCAGGCAGGGCAGCAAAATACAGCCCAACATTGCGGTTGCCGGTAACAATGGCCAGCACCTGTAGTCGTTCTGCATAGGGGCTAAATAATCGGCTAAATCCAAGCAAGGCAATCTGGGCGCCCATATTCATAAGCACCGCCAGCCCGCAAAGATGAAAAGCCAATACAGGTTTCTGCATTATCACCACTGCCATGCCATTAAATACCGGGATTAAAAAAATCAGCATTGCCAGTGCCGATAACCCGTCAAAGATCAGCCGGTTATCCTCAATTTTGGTGCGGCCCAGTATGTGTTGACCGATAAGGGCGATAAGGCTGCCACCACAGATCATGCCGGCCAGCTTGTAAAACAGGGCAAGCTGGTCAATTGCGGCAATATCTGACAGCAGCCACGCCGCCATAAAGGGGCCAGTAAATGGGGCGGCAAGGCTGGTCAGTACCACCACCTCCATGGCCAATGCCGCGCGGAACCCCAGCAAGGTACAAATCCAAATTGTGGATGCGATAGGCGGGGCCACTGCAAACCAGATAAGGCTGGGATAATATAAGATAGCCAGCCCGCCCATCCGTGCCAGCATGACATAAACAATTGGAACCAGGCACAAAATAAACAGCGTAATAGACAGGCTGAGTGCCAGCCTCTTTGGTGTAAAGGCCATTTGCGCGGTAGATTTCAAATCCAGCCGGATTATGGAAGCTGCATAGATCAAGGTGATATTTATTGGCAGAATAATATCCCAGCGCAGGCGCAGTTCTGGCAGCAATAGCGCAATCAGGATACCCGCTGGCAATGCAAGACGCGCATATCGGCCCAAACCACGTAAAGCAGAGAGCAGCACTGCCTAACCCTCCATAGGCGGCAAGGGGAAGGCTTTTGGGCTCAGGCTGGTCTGAAACCATAAAATGAAATTATAGATGGAAAAGACAGGCAGGCCCGTTGCGGCCCGGATAGCGGCGGCATAGGGGATCATATTTGTGCATTCCAGCACAATCGCGCCTACAGATGGATCCTGGCAAAGCTGGCGTGCGGCGGCGATGTTATCCAGACGCGCAGCCTCGATATCTAGCTGGTTTTCATTATCCAGAATAGCGTGGGTAAATTCGGCGCCGCCTTCTGTAGTGGCGACAGGGGTGGTCTCTGGTACATTGGCAGCGCGTAAATGTGCCGGCGTTAACGAGCTGGCACTGATGGTCAGAATGCCAGCCTGCTTTTCTTTTGGCAGCAGGCTGTTGACCATCTGGACTTGCAGTAAACTAGAGGTTGCTACCGGAACCTGTAAGGCCTGAGATAGTTGTTCCTGATACAGAGCCAGAAAGCCGCAATTTGTGGTTATGCCATCTACCCCGTCAGCGATTAATTCGCGCCCGGCCGCGATGAAATTATCCAGCATATCGCGTGCCTGCCCCCGCACCACCTTATCTGGTGAGGCCTGGCGGACAATTTTATAATGCACTGGAAAAGGCCAGGTCTGGGCGTTTCCCATATCCCCTATAATGCGCGGGAATTGTGCATCCAGCATCAAAATACCGACGCTGGCTCCATAAAGAGCTTTGCCACCTTTCACGCGCATTTGCCTGTCTCCTTACTGACCTTTTTTTGAAGTATAAACCAAATTTAATCGATAGCCAGTTTGAGATATGATGTGCATCTTTCTGTGATTGACACAAGGCGCAAAGATTAACACGATAACGTTGATAATTTAACCAAAGCCTTTTCACTAGGATAGATGTCCCATGAAACAGACCAACAAGTTAAGCGGCGCCGAGGCGGTCGTGCGTATGCTAGAGGCCTATGGGGTGAGGCATATTTTTGGCTTGTGCGGGGATACTACCTTACCCTTTTATGACGCGCTGTCGCGGCTTGATCATTCTATAACCCACTTGTTGACGCGCGATGAGCGCCATGCTGGATATATGGCAGATGGCTATGCACGGGTGACAGGCAGGCCGGGTATTTGTGAAGGCCCCTCTGGTGGCGGTGCAACCTATATCCTGCCCCCTGTTGTTGAGGCAAATGAAAGCTCCATTCCGATATTGGCGATAACAACAGATGTGGCAACCACCTCACGCGGGAAATATCCGCTGACCGAGCTGGATCAAAAAACACTGTTTTCCAGCATCACAAAATGGAATGACAGTCTGGATAATCCCGCTAGCCTGCCTGGTCAAATCCGCACCGCCTTTCAGGCGATGACAAGCGGGCGCCCCGGTGCAGCGCATCTGGCGCTACCATTTGATACGCAAAAAGCAGAAATAAATCCGGACGAGATATGGGCAGAGCCGCGCCACCAAACCTTTCCAAGTGAACGTGCGGGCCCGGAACAAAGCGCCATAGAAGAAGCTGCACTAAGATTGTTAAAAGCAAAAAATCCGGTCATGGTTTGCGGCGGTGGCCCGGTACTTGCTGGGGCCATGGCGCTGGTGCAAGAGCTGGCAGAAACCTTGAATATCGTTGTGGCCACTACTGTATCTGGACAAGGGGCGATAGCGGAAACCCATCCCAACGCCCTGGGGGTCGT
>JBMZFK010000123.1:0-3603 GCA_049615365.1 Puniceispirillaceae bacterium (SeqCode) | reverse complement strand
AGTCCCGACGCTGCCGCAATTGACCATATTGGGGCGGCGGCGCGCCAAGGTGGCACTTGTCATATTCTGCCAACCTTTATTACCGCTCCTGAACAGGATTATTGCCGCGCTATGGAGGCGGTAAAGACAGCAGCTGGTCGTCCTGAAATTCTGGGCTTGCATTTGGAGGGGCCTTTTCTCTCTCCTGCCAAGGCGGGCATTCATGATGCGGCATCCATGCGCCAGATGGGCGCTGGCGATCTGGCCAAGCTGACCGCCTTTCAGGGGCGTCTATTGCTAACCTGCGCACCAGAACAGGTGACGCCTGCCGATATCCGCGCATTGGTGGATGCTGGCGTAACCGTATTTGCAGGGCATAGCGATGCCGATATAAAGATGATGGAAATCGCTATATCTGCCGGGTTAAGCGGGGTTACCCATTTATTTAATGCCTGCTCTCAGCTTACCGCGCGGGCACCCGGCATTGTGGGGACAGCCCTTAGCGATAGCCGCCTTTATGCAGGGATTATTGCCGATCGGTATCATGTGCATGATGCCAATCTGAGGGTGGCGGTAGCGCAGATGCAAGACAGGTTATGTCTGGTAAGCGATACGATGCCCAGCTTTGCAACAAACCTGTCCAGCTTTACCCTGCAGGGTAGAGAAATTACCCTGAAGAACGGGCGTTTGGTCTCTGCCGAAGGTCAGTTGGCAGGTGCACATTTAGGGCTGGATGAGGCGGTTCGGAATATTATTTCTGTCACCCAAATCGCCCCTGAAAAAGCGCTGCATATGGCAAGCGGTATTCCGGCAAAAATAGTGGGATTAGACAGTGAATATGGCGCGGTGCAAGAGGGAAGGCTGGCCAGTCTGACCTGTCTGGATAAGGGGTTGCAGGCGTGTGCTGTTTATGTGCATGGGACGCCCTATTTACCAGATACCCCGGGTGCTGTGCTGTGATACACACCGCGTGCAATGGCCCGTGCCATGGTGGTTGCGCCAACATGGCCTAACAGTGTTTCCAACAAGGGCGTTACGGCAATATTTTGGCTGGCGGTAGCCGCGGCAAAGACAAGGTCGCCATCCATCAGACAATGCGCTGGAAGCAATGCACGGGCAAACCCGTCATGGGCGGTAATTGCCATACGCTGGGCTTGGGGTTTGGTCAGGGCTAAATCAGTCGCAATTATTGCAATAGTGGTATGGGCACGGCTCTCTGTGTCTAGCATGGTTTTTGTAACGGGCAGTGATAGCGGGTCCGCGCTGGCCAGCCCGCGGCCACCAAATTCATCCCCCACTTCAAAGGGGGCTGCCCAGAATTTATTGCTTCCCGGCACAAACGGACTGCCAAAACTGTTCACCGCAGCTATAGCCCCAACGGTAAAGCTGCTGCCATCTTCTAGCTGAACCTGCATGGATGCCGAACCCAGTCCGCCCTTATCCGGGCCGGCCATTGCCCCTTTGCCTGCACCAACAGAGCCAAGCAAAAAATCGGTACTGCGGCCAAGATATGCAGAACAGCCAAGCTGATAATACGGGTTTTCACCCCATTCTTTATCGCCGCCATTTGCCAGATCAAATAAAATTGCAGCAGGTATGATAGGCACATGTTTGCCAGCTATGGCATAGCCGCGCTGCTTGCTTGCCATGATGTCGCACACCCCGCTTGCCGCGCTTAATCCAAAGGCGGAGCCGCCTGCAAGTACCAGCGCATCAGCATGGCTGACCAGCTTGTCAGGAGCCAGCAAATCTGTCTCTCGGCTACCGGGTGCCCCGCCCATCACATGATAGGCAGCGGTAAAAGGGGTATCCGCGATAAGGACGGTAACGCCGCTACACAGCCTGTCATCATCTGCATGCCCAACTTGCAGCCCGGTCACATCGGTGATCAGATTACGCTGGCCAACGCGCAATGATAGGGCGTTATTTGTCATATCAGACTTTCAATTGGTCAATCAGTCTTACACTGCCAAGATGGGCGGCGGCCAAAAGCATCCCCTGTTCTGCCAGCGCCTCTCGCTTTGCCAGAGTATGTGCATCACAATAGCTGAGATAGTCTATTGAGGTAAACCCGGCGGACAGAATACAATCTTTTGCATCTTGCAGGCTCTCGTCAACAGCCTTGCCCTCGCGGATATTGGCAGCGGCTTCGCACAAATTGCGGTAAAGGGCTGGGGCAATCTGGCGTTCTGCGGCGGCAAGATAGCCATTGCGCGAGGACATAGCCAGACCATCTGTTTCCCGGATAGTCGGGCTTGCCAGAATCTTTACCCGTAAATCCAAATCTTCAACCATTTGCCGGATAACTTGCAGCTGTTGATAATCTTTCTCGCCAAAAACCGCGATATCCGCCCCTGTTTGTTGAAACAGTTTTAAAACAATTGTTGCAACGCCTGTAAAAAAATGTGGCCGGGATTCAGCCTCATAGCCTAGCGCTACGCCTGACGGGGAAATGGTGGTCGCATGGCCGCTTTTATACATCTGTTCAGGAAGAAAGACGGCATCACAGCTTCCCGCGTCGCGTAATTTTTCAAAATCCGGTTCATTGGTGCGCGGATATACATCGAAATCTTCCCCTTGTGCGAATTGCAAAGGGTTCACATAGATGGTGGTAATAATTTTATCTGCCTGTCCGACAAGGGTGTCTAGCAGGGACAGATGACCGGCATGCAAATTGCCCATGGTTGGCACGATACCAATGCGCTGGCCGTCTCGCTTCCAAATTGCGAGCTGGGCTTCCATTTCTTGTTTACTGCGCAGAATTTTCATTGGTTGGTATCACTTTGCCTTTGGTGTAGAAACTTGCGCTCTTATAGGACAATTAAGATGTCTTGTCTTATGAAGAATGACGTCGGAGAAAATTTTTTCCGCCACGCCAAAGGCATAATAGCACAATAGGGATTTATTTTTTTGGGTTATTTGCCAGCAGGTCTTTCAGGTGAAGAACTGATTCTGTTGGCCCGATTTCCGCAACACCCCGACAAAATAAATCCATAATTGCCGAGCTTAGCGGACTATCTTCATATGCCTGAATATAATAGCCAATATCCTTTGCAGCATTGCTAAGCGAAAATTGCAGGCCGCCAATATCCTTGTCTGTCAGAAATGGACGAAAACGCTCCAGCACCACTGAATTGCCGCCACCCGCATGCAAAACATCTAGAAAACTCTGCGGATCAATGCCTTGTTTATCTGCTTGTGCCGCCGCTTCAGCCATGACCGCCGCATAGCCAAGCGATACATAATTATGAATAAGCTTGAGAGCCTGACCGGAGCCAACCTCACCTGCATGGATAATATGTTCGGCAAATTGCGATAACAGGGGATGTAGATGATCAAATTCGGCTTTCTGGCTACCAACGATCAGGTTTAGCCGGCCTTCTGCAGCTTCCTTTGGTGTGCGGGTCATGGCGGCATCTAAAAAAGGCACATCAAGGGAGGCGAGTTTCTTGGCAAATTCGCGCGTTTTCTCTGGCATGCTTGTTGAGCAATCTACAATCATTTGCCCCTTTTTTACATGCTCAAAGATGCCCCCTTCGGCGAATAAAATTTCTTCTACCTGCACCGACCCGGTTACGCAGATCAAGATAACCTCTGCCTTGTCAATGGTTTGCTCTATGGTTG
>JBMZFK010000122.1:0-3846 GCA_049615365.1 Puniceispirillaceae bacterium (SeqCode) | reverse complement strand
TTTTTCCTGATTGCCTGGGGTCAGCTTTTTGTTACTGGCGGCATGGCCTCTATCATTAATGCTAACACGGCCTTTTTTGGGGTCATCATATCGGCAATTTTTCTGCGTTCCGAGCCGTTAAGGCTGCATCGTGTTTTCGGCGTGTTTTTGGGGATTTTAGGGGTGGCGACAGTAATAGGGTTTGATGCCGCACATAGCGCATCTGCCTCGATAATCGGGTCACTGGCCATTTTACTGGCAACCTTTTCCTATGCGCTTGCCGGAGTATGGGGCAAGCTAAAACTCAGCAGCTGGCCAGCCATGCAGGTAGCTTGCGGGATGCTGATTTGTTCGGCCAGCCTGTCAGTTCCGGCCAGCTTTTTGATTTCTGGTATGCCCTCATTCAGCCTTTTTCAGCCTGCTAATATGCTGGTTTTACTGCAACTGGTTATCGGTATTGGTATATTGGGAACGGCGCTGGCCTATCCGCTTTATTTTCGGATATTAGCGCTGGCGGGGGCGTCAAATCTAATGCTGGTCACCATCATTGTACCTGTTTTTGCGGTGGCGCTGGATGCCGCTATTCTAGGCCAGTGGATAGGGCGTAGCCAGCTGGCAGGGTTTATGCTGGTTGCGGTCGGGCTGGCGATTATGGATGGCCGGTTAAAAGCCAAAATAGCTAAGTCCCCATAAACAGGCAAAGCCACTGATAAGGGTGATGATAACCGAGCGTGTAAGCAGGGCGACAACTATCGCAACACAGGCCGCTGGCAGGCGTAAATTATCGACAAGCACAATGCCAGCCTCGCCTGTAACAAATACAGAATGGGTGATAATCGGGGTCAATACAGCTATCGGGACAAAATACATTGCCCGTTCAAACCAGCCTGGCAATTTTACGGGCAGCCAGCCAGTAAGGGGCAGAAGGCGGGTCGCATAGGTGAAAGCGCCGCACAGGCACATTAATATAAAGAGGCTCATTTGCTATCTCCTTGCGGCATATTTTTATCCAGATAGCTAACTGCCCAGCCCGAACCAATACCAACAATCGCGGCACAAATAAGCCATAAATTCCAAACCATATCATGCAGGATAAGGGCGGTTGCCCCGGCACTAAATGCAGCGAGAATTTCTGCCCGTCTTTTTATTAACGGGGCCAGAACCGCGATAAAGGATAGCGGCACCGCAAAGCCTAGCTGCAGGGTTTCTGGCACGGTGGTACCCAGCAAGGCGCCGCTAATGGTCGAGATTTGCCAGACAATAAATAATAAAGACCCGGTTCCCAGCAAATGATAATGCATAAAAGGTGAAGGCGGCTGGCCTCTAAAGCGAACAATAGACATCGCATAAGCTTCATCTGTTAAAAGATAGGCCAGCAAAAACCGCCAGCGCAGAGGCAGATTTTTCAGATAGCTGGCAACCGACAGGCCATATAGTAGATGGCGCAGATTTATGGTGCTGACCGATGCCAGAATGACCCCTGCCGGGGTCGCGCTGGCCACTAGCTGTGCAAAAACAATCTGGCTGGCCCCGCCAAATAAAATAACCGATAGCAGGCAGGTTTCCAAAATGCTCATCCCGCTTTCCACGCCCAGAATGCCATAAACAAGGCCAAAGGGAAAAATGCCGATTTGTAATGGCATCTCATCCACCAGTCCGCGTTTAAATTCTTCAAAGGCTGTAGTCATAAGAGCTTGCATCTATTAGGTTATTTCTTGAGTAGGGCGAAAGCTGGCATGACTGGATGGCCAAATTCCAGCTAAATAGCTGTGTCAAATACTAGGCAAGATACTGTGCTTTTGCTATGCAGGCAATATTCTTAAACACAGGCAAAAATGCGGATAAAAGAGATAATCACCAGATGATACACCCAATTGAAGAGATGCAGGCTAGCGCCCTGAATGGCAAGACAATTTTGATGCGTGTGGATTTTAACTGTCCGCTAAAAGACGGGCAGGTTGCAGACGCCACCAGAATAGACCGGATTATGCCTGGTATCGTGGCGTTGCTGGAAAAAGGCGCGGCTATAATCCTGCTTAGTCATCTGGG
This sequence comes from Puniceispirillaceae bacterium (SeqCode), assembly GCA_049615365.1. Taxonomy (GTDB): domain Bacteria; phylum Pseudomonadota; class Alphaproteobacteria; order Puniceispirillales; family Puniceispirillaceae; genus JADHLI01. The sequence goes on along the minus strand of JBMZFK010000122.1, from coordinate 1,818 downwards.
TCGCCCAAAGGGCAAGATTGTTCCGGAAATGAGCCTTGCCCCGATTTGCAGCTATATCGAAACAGCCTATCAGCGCCATGTCCCTCTGATAGCTGATCTGGACAAGCTGGCAAAACTGCCAGCTGGCGAGATGGTCATGCTGGAGAATCTGCGTTTTTGGCCAGAAGAAGAAGCAAATGATGCTGATTTTGCTGCGAGGGTGGCACAAGCTGGCGATCTGTATGTTAATGATGCTTTTTCCTGTGCCCACCGCGCCCATGCCTCAACCCATGCGCTGGCACAGCAGCTACCTGCCTATGCAGGCCCAGCTCTGATGCGCGAAGTCACGGCTTTGAAAACAGCGCTGGATACGCCAAAGCGGCCGGTTGTTGCGGTGGTTGGCGGGGCAAAAATATCTACCAAGCTGGATGTGCTAACCCATCTTATTAGCCGGGTTGACCATCTTATTTTGGGCGGTGGTATGGCCAATACTTTTTTGGCAGCCAAAGGCTATGATATGGCGCGCTCGCTGATGGAGGCAGATTTAGTCGATACAGCAAAAGAAATTCTAAATAGCACTGAAGCCAGGGGATGTACACTGCATCTGCCCGCGGACGGGCAGGCAGCACAGCACTTTGAAGAAGGGGCAGCATCGCGCATTATCCCCAATGCTCAGCTGGCGGCAAATGAGATGATGCTGGATATCGGGCCACAGGCGGTTGCCGATTATAGCGCGGTAATAAATGAGGCAAAAACCGTGCTTTGGAATGGCCCAATGGGCGCATTTGAGGTGCTGCCTTTTGATGCGGGAACGAGCGCGCTGGTGCAACATGTTGCGCGTTGTACACAAAACGGTGCGCTGGTGTCTGTTGCTGGCGGCGGCGATACGGTGGCGGCGCTAAACCATGCTGGCTGCGGGGATGCGTTTAGTTATGTATCGCTGGCGGGCGGCGCCTTTCTAGAATGGATTGAAGGGCGAGCGCTGCCGGGCATTGCTATATTGGATCGCCAGACCTAAATAAATTGAAAAGGGAATAAGTCCTCTTGCGGCTAGCAAAATCCTTGCGATCAACGAAATGGGGGTGAGATGTTTTTTACCAATCCGTTTAAATCACGACTACCAAACGCAGATGAAGCGCTGGCCGGGCGCGCATCGGCTATCCTGACGCCCGGCACACATGCGGTGCATGGCCGGCCGATTGCCCCGCCTTTTCCAGATGATGTAGAGCTGGTTCAGCTGGGCTTGGGCTGTTTCTGGGGTGCAGAACGCCTGTTCTGGACGCAAGACGGGGTATATAGCACCGCGGTAGGCTATGCAGGCGGGCAAACGCCAAATCCCACCTATGATGAGGTATGTTCCGGGCAAACTGGCCATAGCGAGGTTGTTCTGGTGGCCTTTCAGCCTGCTATCCTGTCTTTTGACGCGCTGTTGGTGCGATTCTGGGAAGCCCATGACCCAACACAGGGCAACCGGCAGGGCAATGATATCGGCACCCAATATCGTTCAGCTATTTATGTTGATAATGACGAGATGCTGGCAGTAGCACGCCGCAGCGCCAAACATTATGGCCAGCGGCTGGCGGCAAAGGGATTTGGCGGTATCACCACAGAGATTAAAACCGATCAGCACTTTTATTATGCTGAAGACTATCACCAGCAATATTTGCATAAAGTCCCAAATGGCTATTGCGGGCTGGCAGGGTGTAATGTGCGCTACTAGGCGCAAGGGCGCGGCGCGGGTATCGAATGTATTTGGCGGGATAGTAAAGCTGTGCAAACTAAAGGCTTGATCTTTTGCCCTTGCTTGTATATTCTCCGCCCACCAATTATAGTTGCAAA
>JBMZFK010000121.1:0-3878 GCA_049615365.1 Puniceispirillaceae bacterium (SeqCode) | reverse complement strand
TTTCCCAATCATCTTCCACAAACCGGATATCATGGGCATGTACATCCAGACCAATAGCCTCCAGCGAGCCGAGATACAGCTCCTGGCTATTGGCTGGCGAGGGTTTCATAATGGTTTGAAACTGATAATAATGCTGCAACCGATTGGGGTTTTCGCCATAACGACCATCGGTTGGACGGCGTGATGGCTGAACATAGGCTGCATTCCACACTGCATCCGGGCCAAGCGCGCGCAAGGTCGTTGCCGGATGAAAGGTGCCAGCCCCCACTTCCATGTCATAGGGTTGCAGGATAACGCATCCCTGTTCTGCCCAGTAACGTTGCAGATTAAGAATGATAGATTGAAAATCTGTGCGCATGGAAAATCAGTGCCAAACAATGATGATGCGCTGACCAGCACTTAAAAACACCGCTGGTGTCACATCGCAAAAAGATGTCGGCAGACTAGCTAGCCAGCAACAAAAAATCAACTACGAAGAGGACAGTTTTCTTGCCCGCACCCGCTTGCCGATACAAATTGTCGGCAGCGCGAACATTCCTGAATCTCTACCACATGGTCTGCTTGCGAAGAGGTGTGTTTGTCATTTGGCGAATTTTCGCTATCTTTTGCCAGTGTTTGCCGCCGTTCCAGAAATTTAAACAGCATCCAGACAATCCATAAAATGGCAAGCAGGGCAAAAATTTTTATCGGCGAAAACATGGATTAATTGCCTATCCCTACAGACCGAAACGTTGCCACAGGCTGCGAGATTCCAGCCTGTCCAGCACCTGATTGGTTGCTGATTCTGCCATGCCGGCACCAAAAGGCAGCAAGCCGCGCTTTTGGGCAACTGTCATCAGCTTCACTTCCTTGCCAAAACGCGCTTCAAGAACATTATGCAATAAACCAATCTGATCGATCAGCCCCAATTTTTGTGCCTGTCTGCCGGTCCAGAAACGGCCAGAGAAAAGGTCTTCTTCATCTCCATTCAGGCGGGTACCGCGGCGATGGCGGACATAATCGATAAATTGTTCGTGAATATCTGATTGCAGGCTTTTAAGGTAGACCACATCCTCGGCATTTTCGGGCCGAAAGGGATCTAGCATGGATTTTGATTTACCACTGGTATAGACCCGGCGTTCAATCCCCAGCTTTTCCAGCACATCGGGAAAGCCAAAGCCCGCTGAAATCACCCCTATAGAGCCGATCACCGAAGCATTACTGGCGTAGATTTCATCTGCGCTGGCAGCCAGCCAATAACCGCCAGAAGCCGCCACATCCTCGCAAAAGCCGAGCACCGGCACTTCATGCTTGTCGGCAAGCTGGCGGATACGCGCCGCGATAAGCTCGGACTGCACAGGCGACCCGCCCGGCGAGTTAATAATTATCGCCACCGCCTTTATCCCTGAAATCGCAAACGCTTTTTTCAGTACAGGGGCAACGCTATCCAATGTAAGGCCGCGCCGTAACCCGCCGCCCTGTCCGCCAATAACCCCGGCAAGGCGCACAACAGCAACGCGTGGATGCGCCTTTTTCCAAAAAAGCAATTTTCTAAAAATAGACATGTTTTATATCTCGTTATGGGCGGTGCATTTGTGAAGAGGCAGAATGGAAAAACTTGCTTATATCCTACCCATTAACACCTAAAAATCCAGCTTATAAATGACTTGTCGCTGGATGGGTGAGCATCAGTCCCTCGCCTTTCATAACTTTTTGCGCTTTCGGCGTCAAAGCCCCGGAAGGCCGATGCAAGACCAGCCCAGGCAACAGCGCCATAGCGCCCTTAACCCCCTTTCGGGCGGTAATAATCATCCGCACCGCCGGGCTGGTCGCATAAGACCATAACGGATATAGCAAAATCTCGCCGGCCCCGCCAGAATGCAGGGCCGCCATAACCTCATCTGTGCGATCCGCGCGAATAATAAAGGTCAGCCGCCCCTTATCGCGCAACGCCCATAAACCGGATTTTACCCAATCACAAAAGCTGCTCTCGCCATCTCCATTATGCGCCAGGCTACGACGGCGCGAGCGCGGATTTTTATCACTGGCATGATGAAAAGGCGGGTTTGCGATAACCGCATCAAAACTGGCCCGCAGCATCACCGGCATTTGGGTAATATTTCCCTGAACCGGGCGAATAGCCTCGGCGAGATTATTTTGAGCGATATTATGCGCCAGCAATTCTGCACAAAAGGGATCTTTTTCAATAGCGGTGATATGCCCGCAACCAAGGCGCTGACGCACGGCCAGACTTACCGCGCCAACCCCTGCCCCCATATCCAGCACACGTGCCTGTTTTTTTGCCGGATTAATGCTGGCAGCCAGCATAACCGCATCGGTGCCGACACGGTATCCATCTGCTGGCTGGCGCACAGATATCGCCCCGGATAAAAAGCTGTCATCACTGGTGGCAGGGCGAGATGGCATCGCTGGCGGCACAGGCTTAGTCATTATAAAGCTGGCCTTCCGCATCCAGACAGGCACGCGCGGAAAATAAATAACCTTGTGTTACCATGATGCGGCGCGGAAACGCCCCTATGCCAGCCTCAAGGGCAGAAATATGCTGGTCAAAAACCACAAAGGGAATATCGGCATCTGCCAATAGAGATTGCAGACGCGTCAGCCGTATCGCACAACAGGTTTTAACTAAACATTCCATATCTCGATTATCAGGGATCAGCAGCCCTTTTTACAAGCCCATTTATAGCAGAAATTAGCCATCGGAAATCGCCAGAGAAGCCTGCAATAGTCTTTTATCCAAAAAAGATGCCGGTTTTTTCACTTGCCCCATATAGCTATCCGCCTTAAGTAACATTTCATGGAAACCACACATGCAACAAACAGCCTGCCTGTAGCCGAAGCGGCGCCCTCTCTGGATGGGATGGTGCGCCTGTGCGAAGCCGCGATGGCAGATGTAAATAGCGTTATTCTGGAGAAGATGGGATCAGAGGTACCGCTGATACCGGATCTGGCAGGGCATCTGATAGCGGCAGGCGGCAAGCGTATGCGCCCAATGCTGACTCTGATGGGGACCCTATCTGGCCTGAACGAAACTAATGGGCCGGAACCATTGGAAAACAAAATGCCTATTGCTGCCTTGCATCTGGCGGCGGCGGTGGAATTTATCCATAACGCCACGCTGCTGCATGATGATGTTATTGACCAGTCGGAAAAACGGCGCGGGCGCGAAACCGCCAATGCGATGTGGGGAAATGAAGCTTCTGTTCTGGTAGGCGATTTTCTGTTTGCCCGGGCGTTTGAGCTGATGGTCAGCACAGGCGATATCGAAATTTTGCGGATGCTGTCCTCGGCATCGGCACGCATTACCGAGGGTGAGGTGATGCAGATGAGCATGGTGGGCATGCCCGACAGCAAGCTGGAAGATTATTTCAGCGTGATCACCAATAAAACCGCCATTTTATTTGCCGCCGCAGCGGAATCTGGCGCCCGGGTTGGTAACGCTTCCGATGCAATATGCCGGGCTATGCATGAATATGGGCTAGCTCTTGGGCGAGCCTTTCAGATTTGTGATGATGCGCTGGATTACGGCACCGACAGCGATGTGATGGGCAAAAAGTGCGGCGATGATTTCTATGATGGCAAGATCACTATGCCGGTTATTCTGGCCTGGCAGGATGGCAACGCAACAGAGCGTGATTTCTGGATGCGCACGCTGAGCCAGCAAGAGTACCGCGAGGGCGATTTACAGATTGCCCGGTCCTATCTGGCCGATCATCAGGCGGTTGAACGCGCCCTTGCCTATGCCAAAACCGAGGCTGAAGCCGCGATTGCTGCCCTTGCCCCGCTTGGCACAACACAGATAAGTGCGGCAATGAGCAGTGCCGCCCGCTTTGCCGCCAAACGCGCCTATTGAGGGGTTGTTTTAAAACTCGCTGAAA
>JBMZFK010000120.1:0-3908 GCA_049615365.1 Puniceispirillaceae bacterium (SeqCode) | reverse complement strand
CAGCAGATCTGTCTCTTTCATGCCGGTATAGCTGGCGCGGTAAATAAGCCGTTTGATACGGTGGTTACGCTCTATTTGTGCAGCGGAATCATCTGCGGTCATCTTACGCACCTTTTTAACCTTTAAAGCCGATTTTTTTACGCCAGCCCCACTCTTTACACCGACTTTATGGACAGCGGCGGATGCTCTGTCCAGCCCCTTTTGTCCAACAGTGGCAGAAATGCCATTTTTATGGCATTATTACATAACAGCACGCGCCAGCGTGCCTGTGCTGTTTTAACAATTCATGCTGGCCATCATGCCAGCCATACCGACTTTGAAGAGCCCAGATGCATATCCCGCGCCCTACCAGCCTATATCGTCTGTTCGCCAGCACCTCCAGCCTGCCTGGTATCGGCCCAAAATTGGCGGGGATTATCGAAAAACGCATTGGTGGGCATTTAATAGATATTCTGCGCCATTTGCCAGTTAGCCTGAATGACAGGCGGGCGCGTCCCGGCGTTGATCAGGCAGAAGATGGCCAGCTCGCCACATTCGAGATACTTGTCCTGACTGCAGATATCCCGCCAGCAAAAACAAGCCGCCCGGCACGCATTACCGCCGAGACTAAGGGCGGGCGCCTGGAGCTGGTATTTTTTCGGGCCCGGGCAGACTGGCTGCGACAAAGCTTGCCGATAGGAGAACGCCGCGTGGTAAGCGGCCGGGTAGAGCGTTTTCAGGGCCGCCTGCAAATGGCGCATCCGGATTTCATTACCACCATTGAAAAAGCCTCTGAAATTCCGGAGATTGAGCCAATTTACCCGCTAACCGCCGGATTAAGCGGACGAATACTTCGCAAAGCTATCCTTGCCAGCCTGAAAGCCCTGCCAGATTTGGAGGAATGGATAGATACACAAACCCTGCACCAGCATAAGTGGCCCTCACATAAACAGGCTTTTGAAACAGTACATCACCCAAAAGAAGTTCCCGATTTGCTTACCTCTACCCCGGCACGCTCCCGGCTGGCTTATGATGAGCTGCTGGCCAATCAATTTGCCCTTGGCCTGTTACGCCGCCAAACACATAAAAGCGAAGATGGCACCGGGCTAAAAGGGACAGGCGCGCTAACCAGCGCGTTGCTTTCCACCCTGCCCTTTGAGCCAACCACAGCCCAAACCCGCGTAATTGACGAGATTAAAGCCGATCAAATAGCAGATATGCGCATGTTGCGTCTGTTACAGGGTGATGTTGGTAGCGGCAAGACCTTTGTCGCGTTAATGGCGATGCTGCATGCCCTTGAATCCGGGTATCAGGCCGCGCTTCTGGCGCCAACCGAAATTCTGGCCCGTCAGCATCATGCCAGCCTGACCGCCTTGCTAGAACATATGCAGATAGAGCCGGAATTGCTGCTGGGCGCGACAAAAAGCAAAGCCCGCAAAGATATTGTTGAAAAGCTGGCTAACGGAACCTGTCAAATGGTTATTGGCACCCATGCCTTGCTGACAGATGATATTCAATTTGCCAAGCTTGGTCTGGCGGTAGTGGATGAACAGCATCGCTTTGGCGTGCGCCAGCGCCTGGTTCTGGGCCAGAAAGGTGATGGCTGTGATGTGCTGGTGATGACCGCAACCCCTATCCCGCGCACCCTTGCAATGACAGCCTATGGCGATTTACAGGTCTCGCGGCTGGATGAAAAGCCGAAAGGACGACAGGAAATCAGCACCGCTGTAATCTCTGGGGAGCGCATAGCTGAAATTGTAGAACGGTTGCGTCAGGCTATTGCCAGCCAGCAACGCGCCTACTGGATTTGTCCGCTTGTGGAAGAGACAGACAAGCTGGATGTTGCCGCCGCCGAGGATAGGCATCGCCAGCTACAGGCCATTTTGCCAGATATTCAAATTGGTCTGGTACATGGGCGCATGAAAACCGATGAACGCGAAGCTGAAATGGCCGCCTTTAAAGAGGGGCGATCGCAAATATTGGTGGCAACAACGGTAATTGAAGTTGGCGTTGATGTCCCTGAAGCCAGCATCATCATTATTGAACATGCGGAACGCTTTGGCCTTGCCCAGCTGCACCAGCTGCGGGGACGGGTCGGCAGAGGCGCTGCCAAATCTGCCTGTATCCTGATGTATCAGGGCCCGCTAAGCGAGGCCGCACAAGCCCGCCTTAAAATTATGCGGGCCACAAATGACGGCTTTATCATTGCCGAGGAAGATTTGCGCTTGCGCGGACCAGGCGAGGTATTGGGCCAGCGTCAATCCGGCCTGCCGGAATTTTGTCTGGCAGATCTGGCCTTGCACGCAGATTTACTGCCTCTGGCCCGCCAGCAAGCAGAAGCTGTATTGGAAAAGGGATTAAGCCTTGATGCCCCGGAAATGCAGGCTTATGCCACGCTTCTCAGCCTGTTTGAGCGCGATAACGCGGTGCGCTTTCTGGCGTCGGGTTGAGATGTTTGCCGATATTCTGGCCAGCAAAACCCTAATTTGAAGCTTTTTTCTTAGCCGTTTTCTTTACCGCTTTCTTAGCGGCTTTCTTAGCGGCTTTCTGAACTGTTTTCTTTACCGTTTTCTGAACTGCTTTCTGGGCAGATTTTTTCTTTGCGGTTTTTTTCGCAACTGCCTTGCCAGATTTTGCAGATATTGCCCCTGTCTTAAGCGGGGCTGGCGGGGTGACAATGCCGCCAGACACAACCAGCTTAACCGCTTCTTCAACACTCATCTCTAGATAGACAACATCATCTTCCGGACAGAACAGCAGAAAGCCGGAAGTTGGGTTCGGTGTGGTTGGAATAAACACATTCACAGTTTGTGGGCGGATACTGTTTTGTACCTCGCCTTTGGTTGTGCCGGTTAAAAAGCCGATAACCCATAAATCCTTGCGCGGATATTCAACCAGAACAACTTCGCGAAACGCATCAGATTGCGCCGATAATACGGTTTCCAGAATTTGTTTGGACGCCCCATAGATAGAGCGCACAACTGGCATCCGGTTAAGTAAATTTTCGCCAATACGGATAAGCCAACGCCCTAGAAACCCGGCAGCGATGGCGCCTATCAGCGTAATGGTTACCGCCCCAACCAACAGGCCAACCCCGGGTAATTTACCAACAATAGGGGCTTTTAGCGTGATATAGTCGCGCAGACCCGCCGGGATCAGGCTTACCACCTGTGTGTCAATAATATCAATAAACAGCCAGGTGATATAAATCGTCAGCAATACAGGGGCTGTTACCAGCAGACCAGTGAAAAACCAGCTTCTAATCCGGGCCATAATACTTACCCTTGCCAGTTTTGTGTTCGCATCCATGCCGGGCATTTTATCCATTAACAGCGTCCATTTATCTCTGATTGACAGGCTCATGATATTGACCATCTTTAGATAATAATGCAAGCAGAAGAAGACAGATATATATCCCCTATTCGATAACATGAAAAACAGGTTCCTATGACAACGCCGCCATCTTCAATCGACCGCCTTCTTTCTATCATGAAAGCGTTGCGCGACCCGCAAACCGGATGTCCATGGGATATCAAACAGGATTTTTCGACCATCGCCCCCTACACAATCGAGGAAGCCTATGAGGTAAATGATGCGATTATGAGTGGCGAGCGAGACAAAATCTGTGATGAGCTGGGCGATTTGCTGCTTCAAGTGGTTTTCCATGCCCAAATCGCCGAAGAGGAAGGCAGCTTTACCTTTGTCGATGTCGCCGCTGGCATCTCTGAGAAAATGGTTCGACGCCATCCGCATGTATTTGGCAATGGAGCAGCAAAAACAGATGGTGATGTGCGCGCAAACTGGGAGCAGATAAAAGCAGAAGAACGACAACAGGAAAATGGCAAGGATAGCGGCGTGCTGGCGGGGATTGCGGTGACATTGCCAGCCATGGTTCGCGCTTCAAAGCTGCAGAAACGGGCAGCGAATGT
>JBMZFK010000119.1:0-4030 GCA_049615365.1 Puniceispirillaceae bacterium (SeqCode) | reverse complement strand
TCATTTCTGTCATTTTTTCTGAGGATTCACGGTTAAGCGCGACCAGCTCGGACTGCTGGGAAAGCGCGCTGTTCAATTCTTCCAGAACCAGGTTTAGTTCCTGAATATTTTCTGAGAAAACAACCACCCCTTCAAGATTGGTATCGCTCATCGACTTTAGCTGGCTGATCGTCTGAAAATATAGCGTTGCGGAAAAGACCAGACAAACAACAGCTGTCACCATAGCGGTAACAAAGGTCATGGTTGTATAGCGGTGAATCTGTGACACTTTTTGCTCCAGCTTTTTATGTTCGCGTTTAACCTGACTATATTCGGAAGTCACATCTGTCGCGGCATCAGCGGCATCCAGCGCCAGCTTGATACTTTCCTGAACCGAATTCAATTCACTAGACATTTATATCTTCCTCAATTCTTGAGAATAATTTCGGGCAAATTTTTTATTTCCTGCCCCCCAATATCTATTTTTTCTATTGGGTATTTATCCTCTTTGGCCTTATCCTTTGATATCCAGATTGCTAGACCCTTTACGGTTCTTTTTTGGCGTTTTCTGGTCAAATGACGGATTTTGCTGATAATATGCACAATGCATGCCAGTTGACTGAAACACGACCAGCGCAGGCAGGCTTTTCCCTTTAAAGCCAAATTTGCGGCATCCCCAGGGGCGCTTGCGGTCATGGGTTACAAAAAAATGCCTGCATCCCTGACAAGATGTGCGACCATCTGTTGCTTTCATTGCCAGTGCCTCTGTGCCGATAAAATCGCCTTTTGAATAACAAACCTCAGGCCGCCGGCAAAACATGCTAGCGCACATAACCCAAGCCCGGCTGCCTTGGCATAATAGCCAGCATCATACAGCTCTGATGCATGCAAAAAGAACACCAGCGCCAGCCCAAAAAAGCATACGGTACTGATCATGGTGCCTGCGCTTCTTTCCTGTGATTTACGCATACCCACCTCCATTTGGTGGTGCAGAGCCATCCAGCTTCTGACCTGTCTCGTTAAATTGCAGCTCGTCTGGAACCACCACTTCTGGCTCTTCGACTATTTCACCTTTATCTAAACGATAAAGATAGGCCAAAACAATCGCAACCGCCTGATATAATTGTTCGGTAATATGCGCTCCTATATCGCCAGTAAAATACAGCGCACGCGCCAGCAGGGGCGAGCGGAACACAGTTACCTGCGCGCCCTTGGCCCGTTCAATAATTTGCGCCGCCATATGCCCCCTGCCCATCGCCAGAATAATTGGCGCATCTGCAGTGCCAACCTCATATTTCAGGGCTACGGCAAAATGGGTTGGGTTGGTAATCACCGCAGTTGCATTTGGCACATCATCCAGTGCCTTTTGCTGTTTGCCCGCATTATTGGCGGTTTCCATCTGCATACGGCGAATTTTTGCCTTCACTTCTGGCGATCCTTCGGTCTGCTTGAATTCGTCTTTTTGTTCCTGCTTGGTCATCCGCAAGGATTGAATATGCACATGACGCTGCCAGAAATAATCAATGGCAAAAATAATTGCCAGAACAATTAATAACGCGCCCAGCAACACTGGAAACTCAACAAGGGCAGTCATAAAGGCGTTATTCAAATCCCGTGATGGCAATTGAACCAGCGATGGGAGACGAATATAGATAATCACCACCGCGATCCCCATCAGCAAAACCACTTTAAGAACAGCTTTGACCAATTCCATCAGGCCCTTAGTTGAAAAAATCCGCTTGAGCCCGGATAATGGGTTAATTCTATTGCCTTTGAAATTCAGGGCTTTTGGTGCAAAATTAATCCCGCCTACCGCTGTCTGTGTTGCCAGAACAACCACCATTAACGGGATACCAATAACCAAACCGGACGCTACAATCATCCAGATAACATCTGCAAACCGTTCAGCAATAAGTGTTGGCAGGTCATCTGGACGTTCAAAATGAAACATTTCACCCCAGCCACTCAGGACCGGGGCAATGAACATCGGCGTGATGAACATCAACATGAAGCCAGCAAACATTGAGGTGAATACAAAGGCTTCTTTGGAACTAAGAACCTTCCCGTCCTCGGCAGCTTTCTCGAGTTTCCGTTGGGAGGGTTCTTCAGTTTTTTCCTGACCGTCTTGACTTTCCTCAGCCATAAGTTACCGCCTCCATCACCAGATGCAGATTTTCCATCGCCGAGATCCCAAGGTCTTTCAGGGCATGAGACATCGAATCCACAGTTATGTAAAACAGGATAAAAATCGCTAATAATGAAATAGGAAAAGCAAAAGAAAACAGGTTCAATTGCGGGGATGAACGGGTAATCACCCCAACTGCCAGATTGATTAACAGCATAATGATAACGATTGGCAACATTATGATAGAAGCTGCCAGGAACATCGCACTGGCGGCGCTGATCCCGCCCTTGATAAAGGCTCCCCAGGCCGGCATCACCCCTATTGGCAGATGGTTATAGCTCTCCAGCATCGTACGCAAAACGACCAAATGGCCATTCACGCTAAGGAACAGAACAATCATGAAAAGTGATAGCATCTGCGAGACAACCGGGGTTTGCCCACCTGAATTCGGATCAATTTGCGCAGCATAGCCAAGGCCAGCTGCGGTGGCGATTTTCTCGCCAGCCAACACCGCTGCAGAAAACCAGATAGTTAAAATCAAACCCGCTAAAATTCCGATCAGCAACTCAGTTATCAACACGCCGATAATTCGCAACTCGCTGAAATTCTCGATATCTGGCACCTCGGAATAGGCCATTACTGTAACCGCCAGAAAGGACGCCGCAACAACCCGAACCTGTACAGGAATAGCGGTACTGCCAAAAATTGGCGAGACCACAAGAAACGCCCCAATGCGAACACTGGCCAGCATAAATTGTGCCAGCACAGACATCACCTCGTTCAGATCAAGGCCCGGCAACCCGCCCATTGCTTGTAATTCTGTTAACGGAAGTAACATCAGCTAACCCCTGCCCTCTAGCCTACTTGTGCGACCTGATCAAAAACAAAGGCGAAATAATCAGTTAACTGCACCAGCATCAGATTAGCGAACAATCCAAAGGTAATCAGCACCACAACGAGCTTTGGCACAAAGCTTAGCGTCATCTCGTTAATCGAGGTGGCCGCCTGAATGATACCAATGACCAGACCAATAGCCAGCGCCACTCCCAATACCGGCCCTGCAATGATCACAATATTCCAAAAGGCCATCCGCAGAAATTCTACGTTCATGTCAAAATCAAACATCTAAATCTCCTTTGAATGCCCGCTCGCATCCTGTGAAACCCTGGCTAGGCAGAGTAGGTGGCCACCAGCGATCCTACCGTCATGGCCCAGCCATCAACCAGAACAAACAACAACAGCTTGAACGGCAGCGAGACCAGCATCGGGCTAAGCATCATCATACCCAGAGACATCAAAACAGAGGCGATCACCATGTCGATAACCAGAAAGGGCAGGAATAATAGGAACCCAATCTGAAACGCGGTTTTCAGCTCGGAAGTAATAAAGGCAGGTAGTAAAATTGTCATTGGCACATCACTTGGCGATTCAAAAGCGTCTTCTTCGGCCATATCTGCAAACATTTTCAGATCATCTTTGCGAGTATTTTTTACCAGAAAACCCTTCATAATATCGCTGGCATCCTCAAGGGCGATTTCCGCAGAAATATCCCCGTTTAGATATGGGTCAGCAGCCTTTTCATATACCTGTGTCAGTGTTGGCCCCATGATAAACATCGACAAAAACAGGGCGATAGCGATCAAGACCTGATTTGGAGGTGTCTGCTGGGTGCCCATCGCCTGACGCAAAATAGATAAAACAATGATAATTCGCGTGAATGACGTCATTCCCAATACCAGAGATGGCAATATTGTCAGCGCTGTCATCAGCGCCAATACCTGCAGCGACAGGCTATAAGAGGTAGAACCATCCTGATTATTAATACTTGTTAATGCAGGCATGCCCCCAACTAGACCGGCTAGATTATCTTCGGCACTCGCTACATTTCCCAGCAGTAAAATACCGGTAATAGCCAGCAGGACAGCT
>JBMZFK010000118.1:0-4234 GCA_049615365.1 Puniceispirillaceae bacterium (SeqCode) | reverse complement strand
ATGATTTGATTTTTGATTTCAAAAACGCAAGACCTGCAGCAAAATCAGGCTCAGCTGACGGCGCATTTTCTGCCCCAGCGATGCCGTCTGGTTTGGCATTATGTAGGTCTGGCGTGGTCATAGTCGATAATGTGGTGTGTTTATCCGCGCGAGGCAAGAGGGAAGGTGCAGGCAAGAAAACACAGAGCGCCCTTTGAGGGAAGAATCAGGCTGGTGAATCGGGGAAAAAGGCAGGCGTAAAGACAGAATTTTTATCCCCTTAGCCTGTGGATAAGCTTGTGTACTAATTTGCAAGACATGGGTGTGAGGCGCAGAAACCCGTCACTTTTACAATTATGCCTAATTCTTAGGCATTTTTAAAAAATATAATAAAAACAATATTTTATATAAAATCAATGAGAAAATTACGGTTTTTTTTATTAATTTTGTGTCAATCTCGCAGATAATGTGTCCAGTTTGTGACAGATGTGCACAACTATACTGTGTTTAACAGACTTTCAAGACTTAGACAGCAGAGATAAAAACCAATAAAAACAAAACCCCACCTCGCGGTAATCGCTTTATGTCTATAGCTGAACACCAATAATATTATCGATATGGCCAGCAGCAGAACAACAGGTAAAAGAACCTGATGACTATCGATCACCAGATTGCCAAACAGCCCGGCCCCGCCCAGAGCGATCAGCAAATTGAACATATTGGAGCCCATAACATTGCCAATCGCGATATCTGCGCGCCGATGCGCGATGCTGGCACCTACAGAAATAATTTCCGGAAGCGACGTGCCAAGGGCAATGATAGACAGGCCGATAAACGCCTCGCTCCAGCCAGATAGGCGGGCAAGTTCAATACCGCCTTTCACAAATAGTTCTGCACCAAAAATAAGCGCGGCGATTCCGCCAAAGCTATAGAACAGGGCGGTTTTCCAGGATCGTTTTTCTGTGGTTGCATCCAGTTCGGGATCGGTTCTTTGTCCCCGGATCATATGCGTTAAATAGGTCACATATCCGGCAATCAGCAGCAGGCTGATCCCGATCCCGGTGATGCCGGAATAAATACCCAGATATACGATGGAGATGATAAAGACAGTTATCACCAGCAAAAATTTCAGATCCCATCTGGTCAGGGCATCATGGGTGATAACAGGGGCTGCCAGCGCGCCCAATCCCAGAACCAGAAGGCTGTTCGCCAAATTTGAGCCGAGCACATTCCCCCAGGCGATGCCGGGGCTTTGTTGCAATACCGCATTTACCGAAACCAGCAATTCTGGTGCAGACGTACCGCCGGCGACAATTACAAAGGCCACGATGCGGGCCGGAATATTAAACCGTTCTGCCAGCCCTATTGTTCCGGGAATCAAAATAACGCCGCCACCCAAGAGCAAGGCTAATCCACAAAAAATAATGAACAGGCTGATCAGCATCAAAGGCTGCCTTTACATAAAAGAGGCGCAGTGCAAAGGGCGCGATAAAAAAGGGCTGGTAAAATTGCCGACAAATATTAACGGCTTTACCCTGAAGGTTCAATGCACATTTTGTAAGATCACCTGCAAGGACATGTGCAAATGCAAGCACAAAGGAGTGATGCAATGGAATATAATCCCGTAGTTTGGTTTGAAATTTATGTAGAGGACATGAAGCGCGCCAAAACATTTTATGAGGGGTTGTTGGATGTGGCGTTGGAAGAAGCGAAGATGGAAGGGGTGGAGATGTGGATTTTCCCGCATGATATCAGCAAAACCGGTGCGGCCGGGGCGCTGATTAAGCATGAAATGCGGCCCCCAAATGTACATGGCACGCTGGTCTATTTTTCGGTACCGGATTGTGGCGAGCGGCAAGACTGGGCAAGTGCTGAGGGCATGCCAGTTTATGTACCTAAAATGGATATTGGCGAGTATGGCTTTATCGCTATTGTTGGCGATAGTGAAGGCAATAGTGTTGGCCTGCATTCCATGGTTTGACGCTTGTCCAGAACGTTTTTGACCAAACGCTCTTATTTTCAGAGGCCCGAGAAAAAAAGTTTCAGCCCTAGCGGCGTGGCCGTCGCCCTGAAGGCGGCTGAATAGGCGCGTCTATTTCTGCCTTGCCTGTTTGATGGGCTCTGGCAACCGAAGGTGGCATGCCCGGCGCATCCAGTCCCAGCTCTTTGGCTTCCAGTCTTTTTATCTCATCGCGCAAACGTGCCGCTTCTTCAAATTCCAGATTGGCGGCCGCCTCTCGCATTTTGCCTTCAAATTCGGCAATGATGGTTTTGATATCCTTGCCGACCAGCGTTTCGCCCGCCCCGGCTTTGACATTTACATGATCGGCCCGCTCATACACAGAATCCAGAATATCAGCGATATCCTTTTTAATGGTTTGCGGGGTGATGCCATGGGCTTTGTTCCATTCTTCCTGTTTGGCACGGCGGCGTTCTGTCTCATCTAGCGCATAGCGCATAGAATCAGTAATTTTATCGGCATAGAGAACAACCCGGCCCTCGGCATTTCGGGCGGCCCGGCCTATGGTCTGGATAAGCGAGGTGCGCGAGCGCAGATAGCCTTCTTTATCCGCATCCAAAATCCCGACAAGGGCGCATTCCGGAATATCCAGCCCCTCTCGTAGCAGATTAATCCCGATCAGCACATCAAATACGCCAAGCCGCAAATCACGGATAATTTCAATGCGTTCCAGCGTATCTACATCCGAATGCACATAGCGCACTTTAACGCCAGCCTCATGCATATATTCGGTCAGGGCTTCGGCCATTTTTTTGGTCAGGGTAGTGACCAGCACGCGGGTGCCGTTTTCTGCTGCCTCGCGGCATTCTGCGATAATATCATCCACCTGTGTTTCGGTTGGCCGGACGATACATACAGGGTCTATCAGCCCGGTTGGACGGACAATCTGTTCGGTAAATACCCCGCCTGTGCGCTCCAGCTCCCAATTGCCGGGGGTGGCAGAGACATAAATTGTCTGCGGGCGAAATTGCTCCCACTCCTCGAATTTCAGGGGCCGGTTATCCAGACAGGATGGCAGGCGAAACCCATATTCCGAAAGCGTGGTTTTACGGGCAAAGTCACCTTTATACATGGCGCCGATTTGCGGTACGGTAACATGGCTTTCATCGACGATAAGCAAGGCATTTTCCGGCAGATATTCGAACAGGGTTGGTGGCGGCTCACCGGCGCCGCGGCCAGACAGATAGCGCGAATAATTCTCGATACCATTGCAGCTACCTGTCGCCTCGATCATTTCCAAATCAAATTGCGTGCGTTGCTGTAGGCGTTGCGCCTCAAGCAGTTTTCCTGCCGCCTCAAATTCGGCCAGCCTTTGTGTCAGTTCGGTGCCAATCAGCTTTACCGCCTGTTGCAAGGTGGGGCGCGGGGTCACATAATGCGAATTGGCAAAGACGGTGATTTTTTCCAGCTGTCTGATTTTCTCGCCTGTCAGCGGGTCAAATTCCCAAATCTCTTCAATATCATCACCAAACAGGCTGATCCGCCAGGCCCGATCTTCCAAATGGGCAGGGAACAGCTCTACATTATCGCCGCGCACCCGAAAGGTTCCGCGCACAAAATTCAAATCATTTCGCCGATATTGCAATTCGGTCAGGCTACGCAACAGGGCTTGCCGCTCTATCTCCTCGCCTTCGCCCAGACGCAAGGTCATGGTCGAATAGGTTTCCACCGAGCCAATGCCATAAATACACGATACAGACGCCACAATAATGACATCATCGCGTTCCAGCAGCGCGCGGGTGGCAGAATGGCGCATCCTGTCTATCTGCTCATTGATAGAGCTTTCTTTTTCGATATAGAGATCAGAGCGCGGCACATAGGCTTCGGGCTGATAATAATCATAGTAAGAGACAAAATATTCAACTGCATTTTCCGGAAACAGGGCTTTCATCTCGCCATAGAGCTGGGCAGCCAGTGTTTTGTTTGGCGCCAGAATAAGGGCAGGGCGCTTGGTCTGCTCTATCACATGGGCGATGGTAAAGGTCTTGCCCGAGCCAGTCACGCCCAGCAAAACCTGATCGCGCTCTGCCTCGGTAATGCCGGAAGTCAGCTCGGTAATCGCATTTGGCTGATCGCCGTTCGGCGCGTAATCAGAGGTCAGCTGATAATCAGCTGGCTGCGGCTGCCGGTCGGTCAGGATGTTCTCGCGTTGGATAATATCGGTGCTGCTGTCCATGCCACTCAAGATAGTGCGGGTAAAACAAAATGGAAAGAGGGGGCGGTGTTAAGTATCAC
>JBMZFK010000117.1:0-4270 GCA_049615365.1 Puniceispirillaceae bacterium (SeqCode) | reverse complement strand
CCATTTATGATAGCTATTCGTCTGGGACGCCTGTTACCAGTCGCCTCTAGCAACCTACCCGGACATCTCTGGCAGGATCACCAGTGCTGCAATGCAGCCATGCCCCTACATGGTCTTGCTTCGGATGGGGTTTACCCTGCCAGCCCTGTCACCAGTTCTGCGGTGCGCTCTTACCGCACCTTTTCACCCTTACCTGACCATGAATCGTCAGGCGGTTTGTTTTCTGTGGCACTTTCCCTGAGGTCGCCCTCGCTGGACGTTATCCAGCATCCTGATCCTGTGAAGCCCGGACTTTCCTCTGGCAAGGATATCCCTGCCAGCAGCTATCCGGCTATCTGCTCACCTCTCAGCAGATAGCGCGCTTTTCGGGCTATTGTCAAATTCTGGCGCGCTGGCAGCGCAAATTAGTCTGCTGTGATATTCTCGCGCAGGATTTCCAGCTCCAGCCAGCTTTCTTCCTTGCTATCCATAGCCTTTTTATCCGCGGCTACCTGTTTTGCCAGCTTTTCATATCCGGCCGGGTCGCTCTGGAAAAAATCCATATCTGCCAGCCGGGCCTCGCCTGTTTCAATGCGCCCGCGCAGGGCGTCAATTTCCTTTGGCAGCTGTTCCAGCAAATAAACCTGTTTATAGCTTAGCCTGTCTTTTACCGCCCTATACCTGCTTTTATCTGTTTTATCCTGTTTGGGCTTGCCAGATTTACCCTTGCCGTCTTTGGCGGTTTGCTTGTCACTGGTTTGGAGGCGACGCGCCAGATAGTCGCTATAGCCCCCGGCATGGGGGATGATTTTGCCATCCTCTTCAAAGGCCAGCAGGCCGGTTACTGTGCGATCCAGAAAATCGCGGTCATGGCTAACAATTAACACCGTGCCATCATAATCGGCTATCACCTCTTGCAACAGGTCAATGGTTTCCATATCCAGATCATTGGTAGGCTCATCCAGTACCAGAAAATTATGCGGCTGGGAAAATATCCGGGCCAACAGCAGACGGTTCTGCTCGCCACCGGAAAGGGTGCCGGTGCGCTGGGTCATTTTGAAATCATCAAATAAAAAATCGCGAAGATAGCTGGTCACATGGCGCGGCTTGCCGTCAATTATCACGCTGTCCCCGCCATCTGGACACAAGGTTGTCCAGGGGGTGGATTCCGGGTTCAGCCGTTCACGGTTCTGATCAAAATAGGCAGATAACAGCCCATATCCTGTTTTTACATGCCCCTTATCCGGGGCGCGTTCCCCCAAAAGCGTGCGAATAAGGGTGGATTTACCAATACCATTTGGCCCTACGATACCTAACCGGTCGCCCCGCCGGATAATCGTATTAAAATGTTTTACCAGACTGCGCGGCTCTGGCTGGGCCGGGATATCCACACTCAGATCGCGCGCTTCCAGCACAATTTGCCCCCCGCCTTCTGCCTTGCCTGTGCTCATCGACATTTGGGCTATCACCTGTCCTCCCTGACGGGCGCGGTGCTGGCGCAATTCCTGTAGCTCGCGCAGGCGTCCCTGATTGCGTTTACGGCGCGCGCTGATCCCCTGATGCGACCATCTGGTTTCTTCGGCTATTTTTCTGTCCAATTTATGCAAGCGCACCGCTTCTTCGGCCAAAATATCCTCAGACCAGTCCTCAAATTGTTCAAAGCTGCCTTCGCGGCGGCGCAGCGTGCCTTGCTGTATCCAGATGATGCCGGTGCCAAGCGCACGTAAAAAAGCGCGGTCATGGCTGATCAGAATCAGCGCCCCTGATCGCGCCCGCAACATATCTTCGAGCCATTCAATGGTTGGCAGATCCAGATGATTGGTTGGCTCATCCAGAAGCAGAACTTGCGGCTCGGTGATTAATGCCCGTGCCAGCGAGGCACGTCTGCGTTCGCCGCCAGACAGGCTATCGGTCATTTGATCGCCATTCATGCCCATCCGGTCCAGCATCGCCTCTGCACGGTGGGTTTGTTTTATCCGGTCAGAAGGGGTCAAATCCATCTTCTCTTCCAGCCCTTGCAGGACATAGGAAGAAAGGCTCATGCTGCCTTTGAATTGCGGGGATTGGGGCAGATAGGCAATTTCGGCAGCAGGGGCGGTCCATCGGCTGCCTTCATCAGGTTCCAGCTGGCCAGCAATAAGCTTCATCAAGGTGGATTTACCCGCCCCGTTACGGCCCACCAGCGCAAGGCGATCGCCAGCCGATACAGATAAATCCACGCCGCGTAGCAACCATCTGTCACCCAGATTGACACCCATATCCGATATGCTCATCAGTGGCGGTGCCATATCCTGTCCCTATTCCATTTTTTTGAGCGCATTTTGCGTGTATTATAGCCCATTTTTATGAGGCAGTTATGCCGTGCGGCTCTGGATTTGTCTAGCCAGTGTCTGATAGGCGTTATTGATTTCTGCCAGCCTCTCGGTAGCGGCAGATATAAATTCTTCTGGCATGCCAGCGGCGATTAACTGATCGGGATGATGGGTTCGTGCCAGTGCCTTCCATGCGGCTTTCGCCTCATCAAGGCTGGCATCAGGGGCAATGCCCAGCAACAGATGCGGCGGTGGATGCGCACCACTATAAATATCAGATAACCGTTTAAAGGCTGTTTCATCATATCCAAAGATGGCCGCAACTTCTGATAAATAGGCCCATTCCCGGGCGGTGACATCGCCATCTGCACGGGCAATGGTAAACAGCAAATCCAGCAATTGTTCCAAAATCGCGGAACGAGGGCCAAACAGGTCAACTGTTTGCCGGGCATAGGCGGTAAAGCCTTCCGGGGTTTGGCGGGCCAAATCCCAAAATTCACCCACCCGTTCTATATCTTTTTGTGGAATATCCACCCGGGATCGAAAGGCGTCTATCTCGGCTCTGGTGACCATACCATCGGCTTTGGCCATTTTTGCAGACAAGGCGATAACGGCAACGGTAAAGGCGACTTTGCGAGCCTGATCGGGGTCGGTTCTGCGGCGTATCTGCTTTTCAGCAACCAGACCTGCCGCGGCGCCCAGCAACGCGCCAATCGGTCCGCCAACCGCCAGGCCAGCTGTACCCCCTATGATTAATCCCCAGATATTCATACGACCTGAATCCTCCAGATCCGTTGCTGCTGAAATAGAATTTGCCATATATGGCTGTGCAGATTTATACTCTGGCTAGCAAAAATCAGATGCCTGACGATTAGATAGCCGTGCTGTTATCCACCAATTTATACAGAGTTTAGGGTGATGAAACAAACATCAAGAAAAACAGCTGGTGATACGGCCATTATGCACGATTATCGCGGCCTGAAATGCCCGCTACCTGTACTGAAAGCCCGGCGCGCCCTGTCTGAGCTGTCCAGCGGGAGTAAGCTGGAAATTCTGGCAGATGATCCTGCCGCCCCTCTGGATATGGCCCATTTTTGTGATACAGAAGGGCATCAGCTTGCCCTGTCTGAACAGGTGGATAACTATTTTCGATTTGTCCTGATCAAGGGCGACGCGTAACAGTCTTTGTCTGTGGTTCAGCCAAAAGCGGTACAGGCGGCTATCTGCTGGGTGTGAAACCAGTCAATTTGCTGTTCTGCTGGCAATTCTGCTGCCAGTACCCCCAGACGCTGGGCAGTTTCAAAAAAGCCGCGTGCCGGCCGGTTATGCAGACGCGAGACAACAATCGTGGCACGCATGGGCCGGTCAGCGGCGACATCCTCTGCCATGGTATGCTCCAGCCAGAGGGTTAATTTATGTATTCTGTGCGGCGAGGGCACATCTGCTGCTTTTGCCAGCGCATCATAGCTTATCGGCTGTGCTGTCTTTAGTGCCGCCAGCAAGGCGATTTCGGCACGTGCCTGCCAGCTTGTTTCGGCATCATTCATATCCGGCTCTTTTCAGGTGCATTTTTTCACGCACCTTTTGCTTGAGGTAAGAGGCGTTTCTATTGTAAGCCTTTATACCATGACCTTTCTACGTTCGCTTATTTTTAATCTGGCCTTTTACGGGCTGACTGTTGTTCTGGTCTGTTTGCTGTTGCCATGCCTTGTAACCTCGCGCAGTGCACAGGCTGCCGGGCGATTTTGGGGATGGATTACGCATAAATTGCTGTTTATCACTGGTCTCTCTCATCAAAATGAAGGGGATATGCAGGGCGACCATCGGGTTATTTATGCTGTAAAACATCAATCTGCCTGGGAGACATTAATCCTTTATTGGCAGCTTGACGCGCCAGTGGTGGTCTTGAAAAAAGAGCTGATGCGGATACCCATTCTTGGCTGGTTCTTTGCACAGGCAGGCTGTATCGCGCTGGATCG
>JBMZFK010000116.1:0-4312 GCA_049615365.1 Puniceispirillaceae bacterium (SeqCode) | reverse complement strand
CATTAATCAGAATAACCCGCTTATCGCCATCTCGAACAGCTGGCAGATATTGTTGTACCATCATGCATGTAATCTTTGGGCTGTGCATGTTTGAACGTATGATGATGATGATGAGGATGATGACGATGATGACACGTCGACGATGCTGATATGATGATAATGGGAAATCATCGTTTCCATCTTTTCCTCCTCAGGTGATTGATTCATTGATGGTTACGCCATAGACGATCAAGGTCAGGGATGGCGGAATCATCAGCCCCAGCGTTGCCGCCCCTGCCAGCGTGCCAACAATCATATATTCTGGATAGCCGCGCTGGCGCAACTCTGGAATAGACATCTTGCCAACTGTGGTCAGAGTTGCCGCAGATGAACCTGAGACCGCCGCAAACAGGGTACAGCCTGCAATATTGGTATGTAACAGGCCGCCTGGCAATCGGCGCATCCATGGCGCCAACCCGCGAAACATATCCTCTGACAGGCGGGTTCGATATAAAATCTCGCCCATCCATATAAACAGGGGCAAGGCGGTGAGCGTCCAGCTAGAAGCCCCTGTCCAGATGGTCGTGATCATCGCATCGCCTGCCGGGCGCGAGGTAAATAGCTCCATCCCCACCCAGGCAACCCCCATCAGCGCCAGCCCGACCCAGACCGAGCTGCCCAGCATGGCAAACAGAACAAATAGAAATATTGCGGTTGCGTAGAGCTCTGTCACCGAACTACCTCGCTCTGGATTGCACTTTCATTCAGTACCAGCAACCGAATCAAATGATCCCATAAGGCAATAGCCAGCAATATCGTACCAAAGGACATGGAAAGCTGCGGCAACCAGATAGGGGTATAGACAAGACTGCCTTCTGCCCCTGCCCAGATACGCCCCCATTCGGTGGGTGAGGTTACAAACATCTGCAGAATAGCCAGCAAATTGTCCGGCACCTGATCCTGCCCTTGTGTGCGGTCATTCAGCATTTCAGACATATAATTTGTCTTTAGCGCGAAGCGGGCAAAATAGGTGGCAACCAATGCCGCCATCCACATCGCAAACGCATTCAGCCATAGCCGGGTAAAGGCATTAATATTTAGAAAAATAGACACCCGTATATGCGCGCCCCGACCCAGCGCATGCGCCATCGCAAAAAAGGAGGTTGCCGCCATCGCATAGCCCGCAAATTCTGTTGACCCCTCAAAGGTAAACCCAAGCCAACGCGCGATCATCTGGCCAATAATTATCAATAAAATTAGTATCATAAAGCCAGCAGCAACGATGCCAGAGGCCATATAGACACCGTCAAGAACCCCCCATAAAGGAGAAAATATCCGCCGCGCTTGCTGTTGGAAAATACGTGCACAAACGGCCAGTAACGCCGGCAGGATGAACAGCCAGAACCAAAGCGGGATCCCAATAAAAAGAGGCCAGTCAGACATAAAAATACGTTTCAAAAAAAGGAAAGAAACCTGCCCCCCAATAAGGGGAGCAGGCAAAATATTGTTTTCAAGATTTACATCTTTTTATAGGCGTTGATAACAGCCTTGCCATCACTGCCAGAAGCCGCGACCCAGTCACCCTGCATCTTCGCGCCAATAGCTTTCAGCTCTTTCAGGAATTCTGGACCCGCATCGATAACTTGCATACCGTTAGCCTCTAGCTGCTCAAAATACCAATTTGCCAGCCCTTCAGACTTTGCAAGGCAGGCCGCGCCTGTCTCATCAGCAGCACGCTGAATATCTGCCTGTGTGCCGCTGCTCAGACCATCCCAAACCCCTTTGTTGATGATCACATAATTCCGTGGCAACCACGCATTCACCTTGTAATAGTGAGAGAGATGTTCCCAAACTTTACGGTCATAACCGGTCGCACCTGAAGAAATGAACGCTTCGGCAACACCGGTGGCAAGGGCTTGTGATAATTCAGCAGCCTCCACCTGAACCGGCAACATGCCCAACTCTTTGGCTATTTGCGCTGTTGCAGTGTTATAGGAGCGGAACTTAATCCCTTGTGTGTCGGCACTGGATGTCACTGCCTTTTTGAAATAAAAGCCCTGACCCGGCCATGGGCAGGTATAAAGCACCACCAGATTCTGATCAGCCAACTGGGCATTTACTGTATCTTTGGCAGCCTGCCACAGCTTTTCATTGGCATCATAGGTAGAGGCCAGAAAGGGCAGATTGTCCCAGCCCAGTATTGGTAATTCATTCGCATGAGAAGATAACAGACGCTCACCTATAGGAGCCTGACCTGTTTGCACTGCCCGCTTGATCTCGCCGCCCTTAAACAAAGAGCCGCCTGAATGAACAGTTATTTCAATATCCCCATTTGTATAGGATTTTACCTTTTCCGCGAACACAACACCCATTTCGGAATGAAAGTTCGAAGCGGCATAGGCCATTGGCATATCCCATTTTTCAGCAGAAGCTGTACCCGTTACCAATACCGCAGCGGCTGTAGCGAACATTGTGGTTTTAAAGGCTTTCATCTTTTTCTCCATTTTTTATTTAGTATGCGGGGGTCAGCAATAACTTCAGCCCTCACCCCACATTCAAATGTGATGTGATCACCAACTACCCCACATGGTTTAGCAAAGCTTGTCAAGGCTCTGAGGCAAAACCAAAGCGCCGACTTACTTATCTGAACCTGGATGGGCTATAGGCAGTCATATCCAGATTAGGGATCTGACCAGCAATTATTTGCGCCAGCAAACGGCCGGTCTTTGGCCCGCCTGTTAGCCCTATATGATGATGTCCAAACCCAAGGAAAATACCGCTTTTTTCGTCCAGTTCGCCAATCAGCGGGATGGAATCAGACGGGGCTGGCCGAAACCCCAGCCAGCTGGTCATTTCCTGCCAGGTTAATTGTGGCATGGCTTTGCGGATATTTTTCTTTAGCAAATCAAAAGGTGGCTGAGACGGCCCAAGCGCGGTACCACCAAATTCCACCACACCCGCCAGACGAATACGCCCTTCCATCGGAGTCGCCACAAATTTACCAGAGGCCACCATTACTGGCGCCTTTGGCATCACATTCGGCCCCCATAATTCCAGATGATACCCGCGCTCTGCTTCCATGGGGATAGACAGGCCAAGCTGTTTGACAAGTGGCCCTGACCAGATGCCAGTTGTGATGGCAACTTTATCAGTTTTCAGGGTTTCCCCGCCAGCGCGCACACCGGTAACCTGTCCTGCCTCGCGCTCTATCGCTTCAACTTCTGCGATCAACAGGCGCCCGCCCTGTTTTACAAAATATGCCGCCAATGCCTTGACATAATCCCCGGGGCTGGTGATCCGGCCATGCTGACCAAGACAGGCCGCAAATCCCAATGATTTATCAAAAGCAGGGTCATAATTATAAAATGCCTCGCCTTCCAACTCTGTCCAGCTAAAGCCATTTTCACGGCGCACCTGCCAGCCAAAGCTGTCTTTTTCATAATGGGAACGGTCATTATAGACATATAGATAATCACAGGGGGTTATCCATTTCTCAGCGCCTGTGCCTTTGGCTAGCGCCTGATGTTCGCCTAGCGACTCGCCAATAATGGGCAGCAATGCCCTGGCAATTCTTTTGGTATCTGCTGCATTTGCATGTTTTAGATATTTCCATAGCCACGGCATCAATCGGGGCAAATAAGACCATTTCAAAAATAGGGGCTGACCCGGATCCAGCAGCATGCGCGGCGCTTTGCCTATCAATCCAGGCGTGGTTACCGGCACCACAGAACAGGAAGCCAGCACCCCGCCATTGCCATAGCTGGCCCCCTCGGCAGGACCTGTTTTATCTATCAGTGTAACCGAAAAGCCTTTGCGTTGCAGCTCCAGCGCGGTTGATACACCGACAATCCCCGCCCCGATAATGATGATATCCAGCTTTTTTTCGTCTGGCTTTTTAGTGCTTGCCCTGGCCATTCCTGTTCCCCTGATTACTGTCTGACTATGCCACCCATTCTGATACAGGCGCGGCTGCCAGATGCAAAGGCTGGGCGATAATATCCACCAGGCTTGGCCCATCATGGGCGATTGCCTGTTTCAGCACGCCCTCCAGAGCCGCTGGGTCTTCCACCCGCCAGCTTTTTACCCCAAAGGCACTGGCCACCGCCGCATGATCAGTGCGGCCAAAATCAACATTATAAAACCGTTTATCAAAGCCTGCTTTCTGGCCAGCCTTGATCCAGCCATAGGTGGCATTTGAAAAAACAATACAGGTGATTGGCATCTTATAGCGCGTCATGGTCTCAAACTCGCCGCAACAAAACCCAAAAGAGCCATCCCCCATCAGATTAACCGTCTTAACTAATGGCCGCCCAATATGCGCGCCCATAGAGGC
>JBMZFK010000115.1:0-4312 GCA_049615365.1 Puniceispirillaceae bacterium (SeqCode) | reverse complement strand
GTAGCGCGGCGCTGGGCTTTATGCAGATGCACCACACGCGCCAGATGCACCTCTCCCAGCTCTGGCCCCTGTTGCGCGCTCCAGAGTTCGGCTAATCGCCCGTCCTGAAAAAAGGCTATTTTGTGCGCCGCCTCCGCATCATCTATCATTAAATAGCTATTTTCCTCAGCCATAGGTAAATCCTGCAGCCAATAGCAAGCCGCCGAGCTGATGCAAATCCAGCCCAACAATATTTGAATAGGAGCCGGAAATTTTCCGGATATAAAGCCCCGCCTGTCCCTGAATAGCGTAACCACCTGCCTTGCCAATCCCGTCCCCCTGACGGATTAGCGCTTCTACATCGCTATGTGATAGGCGGCGAAAGGCAACCTTGCTCAGGCTAAGGCGACTGGTAATCTCGCCATTGGGGGCAACAAGGGCAATACCGCCATAGACACGATGCTGACGACCAGATAGCAGGGTTAAACAGGCGCGCAGCTCATCAGCTGTCTCGGCCTTTGGCAGAATACGCTGACCGCAGGCCACAACTGTATCTGCCCCCAGAATAAATCCATCTGGCCGCTGCTGGGCAATTTTTTGGGCTTTGGCAATCGCCATACGCCGGGCATAGATATCCGGGCGTTCAGATTTTAGCGGGGTTTCATCTATATCTGCTGGCAGGATTTCATTCTGCACAAGGCCGACCTGTGCCAACAATTCACATCGGCGCGGCGAGGCAGAAGCCAGAATTAAAGAGGCATCATGTGGCGCGTTCAGATAACAGGTCATCACAAGACAGTCTGAGACTGGCGCACAAAAGGTGCAAGGGCTGACCAAATCATTTAAAACGGCCAGATCATTTAAAGCGGAAAGTGATCCGCCCTTTTGTCAGATCATATGGGGTCATCTCAACATTGACCCGGTCACCGGCAAGTACGCGAATTCTGTTCTTGCGCATTTTACCGCTGGTATGGGCCAGCACTTCATGATCATTATCCAGCTTAACCCGAAACATGGCATTCGGCAGCAATTCTGCAACCGTTCCAGAAAATTCAATGACGCCTTCTTTGGCCATCCAGTCATATCCTCCGTGGTTTTGACATTGATTTGTTTATTGTTGCTTTAACCAGAAAGGTCAAGTTTTTTGCGCAAATGGCCCAAAATTAGCCTCTAGCTTTGTTGCAATTTCATCTCGCAAGCTGCGGTAACTTTCCAATGTTGTTTCTCTTGCGCGTTCATCCAGATGCGGTGGGCGCACTTCCCATAATTCTGTCTTGCAGCCAGGTTGTGCCCAGTGTTCTGCCTTATCATGGGCTTCAGCAGAAAATGAAATAATCCGGTCAAATTCCTGTGCAGAAAGGCTGTCAAACGAACGCGCCTCATGGGTGCTGACATCCACCCCCTGCTCCATCATCACCGCTATTGCATAGCCATCTGATGCGCCTTCAATGACCCCGCAGGAGCTGACCTGATAATCTGATGCACAAACAAGCTGCTGGAAAAGCGCCTCTGCAATCACCGAGCGCACCGCATTTTGTGTGCAGGTAAATAGTAACCTCTCAGACAATGTTATCTCTCCCCTCTCGACGTCATCACATAAATCAGCGTAAACAGCCGACGTGAGGTAGCATTATCCACCTGCACATAATTTTCTAACCTTTGCATCAACAACTCAGACCCTTCATTATGCAGGCCGCGCCGCCCCATATCGATTGCTTGAATTTGCGACGGAGATTTCGTGCGGATAGCCTCATAATAGCTGGTACAGACCATGTGATAGTCACGCATAATGCGCCGAAAGGGGCCAAGCGCCATAACAAAGCCGCTTAACGCCACCTCCTGGCTGTCGCGTACATCAAAATAGACATGCCGCAAATCTGTTTTTAGATAGAGATGATAGGGGCCGCTCTGGCTTTTCACTTCAAAGCTGTTTTCATCCAGCAGATCATAAATGGCGACATTCTGCTCATGCTGACGCTCCGGGCTTACCCGCTTCAGGGGATCCTGTTCAATATGGATTTGCACCAGACGCCCAGCATCACTGCTATCTGCCCTACCATCCCCTGCATTGTCATTCTGTCCGGATGGATGTGTCATAGCAGCTATTCAGCGGCCTGACGAACAGCCGCGCGCATTCGTGAAATCCAGCTATCTATCATGTGCGGATGTTGCTTCCATGCGGTTCTATTGACCACCAGCCGCGAGCTGACCTGGGCAATGGTTTCCAATTCAACCAGCCCATTCGCCTTGAGGGTCGAGCCTGTTTCAACCAGATCAACAATCCGCCGACACAGCCCCATTTGCGGGGCCAATTCCATAGCCCCATTCAATTTGATACATTCTGCCTGTACCCCGCGCTTGGCAAAATAGGCCTTTGTCATAGAGGGGTATTTGGTAGCCACACGAACATGCGACCAGCTTTTCGGGTCTTCGGCATCCGCAACTTCAGCAGAACAGGCAACCACCATCCGGCAATTCCCGATATTCAAATCTACTGGCGCATAAATCTCTGGATGGCTGAATTCAGCGATAACATCTGAGCCAGCGACGCCCATATGCGCCGCCCCATAGGCCAGAAACGTCGCAACATCAAAACTGCGCACCCGAACAATATCCAGATTTTCATGATTGGTGGTAAAGCGCAGACGCCGCTCCCCTTTTTCAAAAAAGGCAGGTTCTGGGATTAAACCAGCTTGCTCAAACACTGGTATAACCTGTTCAAGAATACGGCCCTTCGGCACGGCCATTATCAGCTTATCTGTTGATGCGGTCATTTAAGTGCCTGCATTTTAGTTTATTCATGTTCTGGACGGGCAAAACTTGGATGTGCCTCGGCTACA
Organism: Puniceispirillaceae bacterium (SeqCode); assembly: GCA_049615365.1. Taxonomy (GTDB): domain Bacteria; phylum Pseudomonadota; class Alphaproteobacteria; order Puniceispirillales; family Puniceispirillaceae; genus JADHLI01. Next base: position 1,493 of record JBMZFK010000115.1, on the reverse strand, counting down.
TCTTGCAAGGTTGCGGAAATACCTGCAATTTGTACCCATATTGCCGCCCCGCCAGAAAAGGTAAGAATCAAACCATTTCCTGCCTCTTCATACGCTATTGAGAGCAAATTGTAAAACTGCTGGGCTGCGCGTTGCATGCCCTTTGTTTGCACCTTTTCAACCTGACCTATTTTCAACCCGCATAAACGCCGTTGCGGGGCTTCTGCACTACCCTCCCAACAAAAGCGGTTTACCAGCAGCACAAAGCTGTTGTCTGCAGGGATAAATTGCATATCGCCGCTGGCCAGCAATGCATCCTGAAGCAAGGCAGACATCGCTTGTATATCCTCTTTCGAGCGCGCCATTAATTTCAGAGGCTGTGGTTCTGTCATCTTCTTTGTATCCCCGGGGGCTAGCCTAGCTGCCGGCGACCCTTGCCAAACGCGCCCCGCATCCGCCTAATTTGGCTTCCAGATCTGCATAGCCTCTATCCAGATGATAAATGCGGCTAACAATGGTCTCGCCTTTGGTAGCCAGCCCGGCAAGCACCAAACAAACCGATGCTCGCAAATCTGTAGCCATGACAGGGGCAGATAACAGCGAATTTTTGCCAGTAACAACTGCACTGCGTCCTTCCACAGCGATATCTGCGCCCATTCGCATTAATTCTGGCACATGCATAAAACGGTTTTCAAAAATCGTTTCTGAAATTTTGGAACGCCCCTTGGCCAAACACATCATCGCCATGAATTGCGCCTGTAAATCAGTCGGAAATCCGGGATGCGGCTGGGTTTCAACATCTACTGCCTGATAGCGGCCATCGCTGCTGATCTGGGCAGTATCCCCATCGATATCAACAGATATGCCAGCCTGACGCATCGCTGTAAACAAGCTGTGCAAATGCGCTGGACGCATATGTGTTAAGTGCAACTTGCCGCCTGTCATCGCCGCCGCAATGGCATAGGAGCCTGCCTCTACCCGATCAGGGATAACCGCATGCGCCCCGCTATGCAGGCTCTCCACCCCTTCTATGGTAATCACCTCACTGCCAGCGCCCTCTATCTTTGCACCCATGCTGACAAGGCATTCTGCCAGATCAAGTATTTCCGGCTCTCTAGCCGCGTTTACAAGCTGGGTCTGTCCTTTGGCAAGACAGGCCGCCATCATCGCATTTTCTGTAGCGCCAACCGAAACAATAGGAAATTCTATTTTTGCTCCTGTCAGCCCCTTTGACGCGCGCGCACGCACATAGCCATCTGCCAGCTCGACAATCGCGCCCATTTTTTGCATCGCTCGAATATGTAAATCAACCGGGCGCGTTCCAATAGCACATCCGCCTGGTAAAGATACCTGTGCCTCGCCATATCGTGCCAGAAGCGGCCCCATTACCAGAATAGATGCCCGCATCTGACTGACCAAATCATACGGCGCAACAAGGCTGGTAGCCGCCCCGCTAAGGACAAGCTCTGCGCCATCCTGGCGGCATTCCACCCCTAAATGCTGCAATAGAGCCA
>JBMZFK010000114.1:0-4592 GCA_049615365.1 Puniceispirillaceae bacterium (SeqCode) | reverse complement strand
TATCTAATGCAGCTGCGTATCCCGCATCAAAGGCTGCGTTCCATTGCTTGTATTTCTCGCCGAATCGCACCACCACAATATCGGCATCTGCGATCGCTTTGCGTGTGCGTATCGCGTTTATACTGGCCCCTTTATGATCATGCCAGAATTTGTCTGGCTCGGGGCCCAGGATTTCTACACCACAATCATCGCTGGCGGCATGGTCGGTAACTGGCATGGTAAAGGTAACATCCATATCGGCACAGCCAGAAATAATTTGATCGCGCCAATCTGTATGAATTTCGCCAGAAAGATAAAGGGTTAAGGACATGCTCGAATCACTATAATGTATGTTGAGACTAGGGCTAGAATGCTTGCGCATAACCAACCCAATTTGTCTTGGGCAGTTTTAAAAATAGGTGTTGCCAAAAATTTCTGCTCATAAAGCATGCACTATATCAAAAAATTTCACAATTCACTTATTTTGAGTTTTTCTGATATTTACAATTTGCTGATTTGCCTTACAGTTAAACTTCGAATTGCATTTTGTTGCAACGCGGTTCAGACGATTCGATATCATCAAAAGACAGAGCAGTTGATAGCACCCGTACAAACAGGCCTTAACGATGTTTAGACTTTCCAGAAGAACAGCGAAAAGCGCACCATTATTGTTAGCTTTTACGGTCTTGTTGACACCTACCAGTAGCTACGTCGTCAAATCAGTTGATGCCAGCACAGACTCCTTTGTAGAGGCAATCGCGGTAGTCGAAGTAGTAAGTGGGGTAACTAATACCTATAATGTTGGACTATCATTCACGAATAACAATGACTGTATGATGCAAATTCAGCAATTAAATACAATGCTAAACAACTTGATTGCACAGGGCTTATCACTTGGCGGCAAGCCCATTCAATTGGTATGCGCAGAAAGCAAAGTTATAAAAATAACATCCAGTAACTAAACTTCCCTTCACTGAGAGCAAAAACTTAGCCAAAATAGTTTCTCTCTGCTTAATATGTCGCATCCTGCAGAAGGCCTTATCCACTTTAATTCTAAATTTAAAAAATAGCCCGACAGAATTTCCTGCTTTTTACACCTGCCGAATTGCCTATTTCATGGTTCTGTTTTACGGGTCTGCCTGATGGAATGATGGCACTATCTCACTAGCTTTATCTTTGTGGTGCATCTGGTTTAAACTGGCTCTATGTTGCAAAATTTGGGGCCTATTCTTTATGACATTGTTAAAAACTGCCTGTCTTGGCGCAGGATATTTTGCACAATTTCATCTATCCGCATGGCAGCGTTGTGCGGATGCCAAGCTGGTAGCAGTTGCCGACCATGACCCTAATAAAGCTGGCCAACATGGTGTGCCTGCCTTCACTGATTTAGGGGACATGCTGGGCAGTTGCGAGATAGATATTCTGGATATCATTGTCCCACCTGCCGAGCATGCAGGCGCGATTCAGACTGCTATCGACAATAATATACGATATGTGATTTGCCAAAAACCCTTTTGCAAGACATTGGCAGAGGCCAGAGAAATGACTGCCCGCGCACATACTGCTGGCACTCTACTTATCGTCCATGAGAATTTTCGCTTTCAGCCCTGGTTCCAAATTTTGAAAACCCAGCTGCAAGGCAGCGCCATAGGCGAGGTGTATCAGATGCGCTTTACCCTGCGCCCCAATGACGGGCGAGGACCAGAAGCCTATCTCTCGCGCCAACCCTATTTTCAGAAAATGCCACGTTTCCTGGTACATGAAACTGCCATCCATTTTCTGGATGTGTTTACCTATTTCTTTGGCGCGCCAGAAACTGTTTATGCCGATTTGCAACAGCGCAACCCGGTGATTGCAGGAGAGGATTCAGGGCATATTCTGCTGGGCTATGCAGATGGCAAACGCGCCTTGTTTGATGGCAACAGGCTGGCCGATCATACAGCAGAAAATCACCGCCTTACGATGGGAGAGGCGCTTATTGAAGGCAGTGGTGGCAGCCTGCGGCTAACCGGGTTTGGGGAAGTATTTTTACGCAAAAATGGCCAGATCTACGAGCATTGTTTGCTGAAACGCCGCGACTGGCCAGGCTTTGGCGGGGACTGTGTATTCGCCCTGATTACCCATATTACCCGCCAGCTGGGGGCTGGCCAGAAACCGGTAAATACCGCTGCTGAATATCTGTCCCTGCTGGCGCTGGAAGAACAGGTATATAACAGCGCTGAACAGGGAAAAAAACTCTATCTCTAGATTCTGGCTGACGGCTTTTGTCGGGCGATCAGAAATGGGTAGCCGCAGCATAGGCAGATGCCCATGCCCATTGAAAATTATGACCGCCCAGATGGCCTGAAACATCGACAACCTCGCCAATAAAATACAGGCCGGGACAGGATTTTACCTGCATATCCCTAGAGGAAAGCGCGGCGGTATCTACCCCGCCCAAAGTTACCTCTGCGGTGCGATAGCCTTCGGTACCGGCAGGGCGTATCTGCCAGTTATTTACCGCCGCGGCAATGGCCGCCAGCTTTTTATCTGCCTTATCTGCCAGCCGGCCATTATCGCCTAGCCTGTCAACTATCTGGCTTGCCAGCCTCTTTGGCAGCAGCTGGCCAAGCACGCCAGCTACATCGCGGCGCGGGGCCTGTTTTTTCTGTGCCAGCAGAAAATCTGCCACATCACATTGCGGGGCCAGATTTACAGCAATATCCCGGTTATCTTGCCAGTAAGAGGAAATCTGCAAAATAGATGGCCCGCTTAACCCGCGATGGGTGAATAACAGCCCTTCTGCAAAATGGGTTTTGCCATAGCGCACATCTGCCTCTACAGACAGGCCGGACAGGCTGGAACACAGCGCCTTCATCTGATCTGTAAAAGTAAGCGGGACAAGACCAGCGCGCGGCGGTATCACTGGCAGCTTAAACTGTTTGGCAAGCTCATATCCAAAACCGGTGGCCCCGATTTTTGGGATAGACAGCCCGCCTGTTGCGACCACCAGCTTTTTTGCCTGAATAGGGGCATTATCTGTTGTAATGGTAAACCCCTGTTCATGACGGCTAACCACCGCAACATTTGTGCCAAAGGCAGTGACCACCTGATTGGTGCGGCACTCTTCCAGCAACATGTCAATAATGTCCTGTGCGCGATTGTCACAGAAAAGCTGTCCCAGCTTTTTTTCATGATAGGGAATGTTATAGCGTTCTACCAGGGCGATGAAATCTTGCGGGCCATAGCCAGCCAGCGCAGATTTTACAAAATGCGGATTACCACACAAAAAATTATCAGCCTGGCTGTGAATATTGGTAAAATTACATCTGCCGCCACCAGATATACGAATTTTCTCAGCAACTTTTTGGCGGTGATCTATCAGGATAACCCGCTGTCCACGTGATGCAGCGATACCCGCACAAAACAGGCCTGCCGCCCCGGCACCAATAATCGCCACATCATAATAAGGTTGAGGCCGCATTGCAGAACTCTCAGCTGATTTCAAGCGCGCCATCCATCAAACTTATCGCGCAGGTTACATCGTTTTATGCGGCTGATACCCCAGATTAACAGGCACTTCACACATGTTTGCTAAGTGATACGCTATCGCGCCCGCAATAGCTATATGCAATCTTGTGCCCGCAGCCCACATATATACACCTCGCCCCTGAAAATTATCGCCCGCTATTTCATCCCCGATATCGGTAATGCGGCTAGTCCCCGCCCCGGGACACAGGTCAGGTGGCTCCAAAAAATAAGCTCACCCAGAAATTTAGGATCTCATGGAATCAAACAGACCGGAATAGCGTTTGCTGAGATCAAAGCGCATATGCTGGCCTCCAGGCAATGCCCCGCGATGCTGGCAGTTTGCGCGCTCACATACCCGGCATCCCAGCCCGATAGGGGTAAGCGCTGGCCCCTTTACATTGCCAATATTATCGGCATAGCAGATATCCTTGACATATTTTAAATCACATCCCAGCGCGATAGCATAAATAGGGGTTCCATAATGCGCGGGCTGTGTTCGCTGTACCCTATGGGTACGGGCAATGGTCAACAGCTTTTGTCCCTGTTCCAGGGTAGAGGCTTGCGTTAAAATATGACCAGGTGTGCGAAATGCTTTATGCGGAACCCAGCGCCCGCATGCCCCGCCCTGACGGGCAAATTCTATCCCGCCAGCAGATAAGCGTTTCGAAATATAGCCAGCTTCATCTACCCGCAAAAAGAAAAAAGGAATGCCCCTGTCAGATGGCCTGTTCAGGCTGGTCAGGCGGTGACATACCTGCTCAAAGGTTGCGGTAAACCGGCTGCCAAGCGCATCTATATCATGGCGCAATTCGCGCGCCGCGGCGGCAAAATTCTGATAGGGCATCATTACCGCCCCTGCAAAATAGCTGGACAGCGCCATCCGCAATAAGGTTTGCGTATCTTCATCTTCTGGCAGAGCCACCTTTTCAATTACCGCATCGATGACCTCGCGATATCCCAGCTGGGCAATTTGGGTGGCTATCTGGAAGATACGTTGCGGCTCGCTCAGATTTTCTGAGAGCAGCAAGCGCCCGCGATGCATATCAAATTCCCGCAATACAGACCCCATTACCGATTGCGGCATAACCCGTGTTTTCACGCCA
>JBMZFK010000113.1:0-4646 GCA_049615365.1 Puniceispirillaceae bacterium (SeqCode) | reverse complement strand
TTGGTTGCGGTGGTGATCGGCTCTATGTATTTTGGCTGGGCAACCGCCACCGAAGCGGCGGCTGTTGGGGTAATAGGCGCGCTGTGCCTGGCGATAATGCAACGCTCGCTGAACTGGCAGACCTTTTCAGCCAGCCTGATGGGCGCAACCCGCACCTCGGCCATGATTGCGCTGATTTTGATGGGCGCGTCTTTTCTTTCTCTGGCGATGGGCTTTACCGGCTTGCCACGCGCTCTGGCAGCATGGATTGACCATCTGGATTTATCCCCGATTGTTCTGATAGCTGCCCTGACAATTTTTTATATTATTCTGGGCATGTTTCTGGATGGCATTTCTTCGGTTGTTTTGACCATGGCCATTGTAGAGCCAATGATCAGACAGGCCGGAATTGATGTTATCTGGTTTGGTATTTTCATTGTGGTTGTGGTGGAAATGGCCCAGGTTACGCCGCCAATTGGGTTTAATCTGTTTGTCCTGCAAGGGATGACAAATCACGAGATATCCTATATCGCGCGTACCGCAATTCCGATGGTGGGGCTGATGATTTTGATGGTAGTGATATTGGTCATCTGGCCGGAATTGGCAACCTGGCTGCCTGAAAATATTCGCCAGCGCCCCAGTTAGTAAAATAGATACAGGATATTTAATATGCTAGAGGATGTGCCTTTTTGCATTGCTGTAGACTGGGGTACATCTTCTTTTCGAAGCTGGGTCTTCAGCCGCTCTGGCCAGGTTCTAGGTCATTTTTCCGGTCCCTATGGCATTCGCCAGACTGGCGACAGGCCCTTTGCTGAAATTCTGGTTGAGGCCCGTCAGGCCCTTGGGCCAGAAGCGGCAGGCTTGCCAGTAATTATGTGCGGCATGATAGGCTCGGCACAAGGCTGGCAGGATGCTGGTTATTTGCAAAAAACAGCTGGCATTCAAGAGTTGGCGGCAGCGGCAATTGCTGTAGAAGGCGAGACAGATATCTGGATTATATCCGGGGTGCAATCTGCCTCCGCAGATGGGCTAGCCGATGTTATGCGCGGCGAGGAAACCGCGCTGGCGGGCATCATTGCGACCCGAAATATCACAGATGGCCTGTTTTGCCTGCCTGGCACCCATTCAAAATGGGTGACGATAGAGGCAGCCCAGATTACCAGCCTGTCTACCTTTATGACGGGCGAGATATTTGATCTGATGAGCAGGCATTCAATTCTATGCCCGCTGATTGACCCTGCAACAGATAACGCAGAGCCGGACCCTCAAGGATTTACACAGGGCCTGAAACTGGCGGCTGGCGAGCTTGGTATGTTGCATCATTTATTTGCGGTGCGTGCGGGTATCCTGACAGGGAAATTTGCTGCTGGCTCTGCCTCTTCTATCCTGTCCGGCCTGTCTATCGGTAGCGAGATAAAACATATCGCAGAGATAGCACGCGCCCAAAAACGGCCAGTTTATCTGAATGCGGCAGGGGTGATGGCCAACCTGTATCAGTCTGCCCTGACCCATTTTGATGTCCCCCATCAGCTTATTGATGCAGAAGAAGCCAGCTGTGCCGGATTATATGAAATTGCCCGCCACCTGTTAGCTGATCCTGTTGCATAATGTGAAATGCCTGCAGATTCTAAAGGCATAGGGCGGAAAAATTTCAAAAAAATCTTTACCTTATTATCCTGGTAGGGTCACTCTAATATGGGGATTTCACATCCCGGCGATTACCAAACAGGAAGTTTTCATGTCTCACCCATCCCGGCAATTAGAAGAAGAAAAGCTTCTGGATGTGCATATCTGGCGCGGGTGCGGTGATGCGGGCGATTATCAGACCTTTCAGGTACCCTTGGAAGAAAGCCAGACCATTTTGGATGTGGTCAGCTATATACAACACTATATTGATCCTACCCTTACCTATCGTTTTGCGTGCCGCGTCGGGATGTGCGGGTCTTGTGCAATGATGGTAAATGGGGTGCCACGCTGGACCTGCCGCACGCATGTCAAAAAAATCACAGATACATCAAACCGGGCAGAAGGGCTGACCATAAGTCCGCTTAGAAATTTGCCAGTAATCAAGGATCTGGTTGTCGATATGGATATTTTTTTCGATAAATGGATTCGCGCCGAAGCTGTGCATCATCCCACCCGGTCTTTTGAGCATGGGGTGCAAAAGGTAGATGAAACCTCGGATGAGAGACAGGCGGCAAATGCGGCTATTGAATGTATTAATTGCGCGGTCTGTTATGCCGCCTGTGATGTGGTGGCCAGCAATCCGGATTATCTGGGGCCAGCGGCGCTGAACCGAGCATGGTCACTGGTAAATGATGTCCGCGATGGGGGCCGAGAGGCGATTTTAGAGGCGGTAAGCGGTACAGGGGGATGTCATAATTGCCACTCTCAGCAATCTTGCCAGAAATATTGCCCAAACGAGCTGAATCCAACCGCCGCTATCGCCGGGCTGAAGCGGGAAACCGCTAAACATGCGCTTCGAGGGTTGCTGCCTTCCTCGCCGCGCCATCAACCAGAAGAGCCAGTATGATCACCGCTAGATTATATATTTTGCAACGGCTGACAGCGCTGATTATGGCCCCATTGGTTATCGGCCATATTGCGGTGATGATTTATGCGGTGCAAAATGGGCTTAGCGCGGCAGAGATATTGGCCCGAACGCAAGGCAGTATTTTCTGGGCTGTTTTTTATGGTCTGTTTGCGCTGGCGGTGGCTATTCATGCCGCTATCGGTCTGCGGGCGATTTTGCATGAATGGGCGCGTCTGGATGGGGTGATTTTGAATGTGTTTTGCTGGCTAATCGCGCTCGGGCTGGGCGGGCTTGGCTTGCAGGCTGTCTATAGTGTGACAGGATAGCTGGATGAAGATATCTGGACATCGAAAACAACCGCTTTGGTTTGCCTTTATAGTGCATCGCATATCCGGTCTGATACTGGCGCTGTTCCTGCCCTTGCATTTCTGGGTATTATCGCTGGCCCTAAATGACCGCGCCGCCCTTGATGGATTTTTATCCTGGACAGATTTCTGGTATGTAAAGCTGGCGGAATATGGGCTTGTCTTTTTACTGTCTGTTCATTTTTTTGGCGGTTTGCGGCTGATGGCGCTGGAATGGCTGCCCTGGTCACCTGCCCAGAAAACCTATGCAGCAACCGCGCTGGCCGCTGGCTTTGCTGTTTCTACAAGCTTTTTCCTGAGTGCAACTTTTTATGGCTGAGACAAAATGACCAAAATTGAACGGCATGATACGGATATTCTGATTCTGGGTTCTGGCGGGGCAGGACTGTTTGCAGCCTTGCATGCCCAGAAAACAGCCTCTGATCAAAAAGTCACGCTGGCGGTCAAAGGCCTGATCGGCAAATGCGGTTGCACGCGCATGGTTCAGGGCGGGTATAATGTAGCGCTGAGCGGCGGGGATACGGTTGAACGCCATTTCATGGATACCATCATTGGCGGTAAATGGTTGCCTGATCAGGATATGGCCTGGCGGCTATGCAAGCTGGCGGTTGAACGCATTACCGAGCTCGAAAATGAGGTGGGGTGCTTTTTTGATCGCAATGCCGATGGCAGCCTGCATCAAAAAGCCTTTGCCGGACAAACCGCAGATAGAACCGTCCATAAGGGCGATTTAACCGGCATTGAAATTATCAGCCGCCTGATGGAGCAGGTGTTGCGCCGCCCGGTTGAAAAGCTGCAGGAACATCGCGCGGTTGCCTTTATTCCGGCTATCGGCGGCGAAGGGCTGGCAGGGGTGTTATTTATTGATATGCGTACCGGAAAATTCCGGTTTGTACGCGCCAAAACGGTATTAATGTCCACAGGTGGCGGGCCAACTATGTATCGCTATCACACGCCGTCCGGGGATAAAACAATGGATGGTCTGGCAATTGCCCTGCGGCGCGGCTTGCCCTTGCGCGATATGGAGATGGTGCAATTTCATCCAACCGGCTTGTTGGCAGGGGATCATACCCGCATGACCGGTACCGTTCTGGAAGAGGGTTTGCGCGGGGCAGGGGGGCATTTGCTGAACAGCTTTGAGGATCGCTTTATGTTTGACTATGATGCCAGAGGCGAGCGTGCGACCCGTGATGTGGTCAGCCGCGGCATCTATGCCGAGATGCGAAAATCCAATTCCAGCCCGAATGGCGGTGTTTATATCTCTATGTCGCATTTGGGCCCGGACAAGGTTCGCCAGCTATTCCCCGGCATGGTCAAACGCTGTGCAGATAGCGGATTTGATCTGGCCGCTGGCAAGGTAGAGGTGGTGCCAACAGCCCATTATTTTATGGGTGGAGTGGTTGTGGATATAGATACCAAAACCCGGATGCCCGGCCTGTATGTCGCTGGCGAGGATGCAGGCGGGGCGCATGGCTCTAACCGGCTAGGCGGAAATGGTGTGGCAAATTCCACGGTATATGGCGGGGTTGCCGGTGATGTTATGGGCAGGGATGCGCTCGCTATGGGCGCCTTGCGGGATCCAGATGAAGGTATCTTGCAAGACGAGATTGACAGGGCGTGTCGTCCCTTTGCCCACGCGGGGGGGGATTTGAACATGCTGCGTCAGGAATTGCGCCAGACCATGTGGGATGATGTTGGGGTGATGCGCGATGCGGCAGGCATAAAAACTGGCCTTGAAAAATTATCGCAATTAAAAGAGCAGCTATATG
>JBMZFK010000112.1:0-4664 GCA_049615365.1 Puniceispirillaceae bacterium (SeqCode) | reverse complement strand
TTGCCACGCATTCTGAACTTGCGCCCCGATTGCGTGCCTTTTTCAATTTGCAGGCGGGTCATCTTGCCGCCCAGCGTTGGCACCTCTATTGCCCCGCCTAGCGTTGCTGTCACCATCGGCACCGGCACATCAATATATAGATTGCTGCCATCGCGTTCAAAAATTGGGTGTCCGGCTACCTCTACAAAAATATACAGATCGCCTGCCGGCGCACCGCGCAAGCCAGCTTCCCCTTTGCCAGATAACCGAATACGCGTGCCGGTATCCACACCAGCAGGAATATTAACAGACAGGTTTTCAGATTTTTCCACGCGGCCCTGACCACGACAGGAACCACAAGGGTTTGAAATCATCTCGCCAGCACCCTGACAAGATGGGCAGGTGCGCTCGACAGTGAAAAACCCTTGCTGGGCCCGAACCTTGCCCATACCCCCGCATGCTGAACATTTTACCGGCTGGCTGCCTTTGGCTGCCCCGCTACCTCCACAATCATCACAGCTGGACGATATGTTTGCGACTATATCTTTCTGGCAGCCCATATAGGCTTCATCTAAATCAATCGTCAGATCATAACGTAGATCTGCCCCGTGCCGCGCCTGATCAGAACGCCCGCGCCCGCCTGAAAATTCCGAGAACATCTGCTCAAAAATATCAGAAAAACCGCCACCGCCAAAACCTGCGCCGCCGAAACCGCCGCCACCGCCAGATTGTTCAAAAGCGGCATGGCCCATCTGGTCATAGGCAGCGCGCTTTTGGCTGTCTTTTAACACTTCATAGGCTTCGCTGGCTTCTTTAAAGCGTTCCGCCGCGGCCTCGTCGCCGGCATTGCGATCCGGATGATTGGCCATAGCCAATTTGCGGTAGGCAGATTTTATTGCCTTTTCATCCGCATCCTTGCTGACACCCAGCACCTCGTAAAAATCGCGTTTCGGCATATCTGGCTACGTTTCATTTCAACTTTTAAACACCTAAAACCTCTTTCTTCAAAAGAAGTTTTATCCCGACCTTACGCTTTTTTTGCGTCCTGATCATCCTCGACTTCTTCAAACTCGGCATCAACAACACCATCATCGCCTGCATTATTATCGGTATCTGCATCACCAGCTTCCGGTTCTGACTGATAGGCAGCCTCGCCCATCTTCATCATCGCCGCAGACAGGGTTTCTGCTTTAGCCGCAATATCCGCTGCATCATCGCCTTCCAGCGCCGCTTTAAGATCAGCAACACCGCTTTCCACCTCAGCCTTTACCGCTGCATCGGCCTTATCGCCAAGATCAGACATGGTCTTTTCTGCTGTATGCACCAATGCTTCTGCACGATTGCGGGCCTCTACCTCTTCGCGGCGTGCCTTGTCTTCTTCAGCATAGGTTTCAGCATCTTTGATCATATCCTCGATTTCACTATCATCGAGACCGCCAGATGCTTTGATGCTGATCGCCTGTTCGGTGCCAGTGGCCTTATCCTTGGCGCTGACCTTTACAATACCATTGGCATCAATATCAAAGGAGACTTCAATTTGTGGCACGCCTCTGGCAGCTGCTGGAATTCCTTCCAGATTAAACTGACCAAGCATTTTATTATGCGTCGCCATCTCCCGCTCGCCCTGATAGACCGAAATGGTCACTGCCGATTGATTATCCTCAGCGGTTGAGAATACCTGGCTCTTTTTCGTTGGAATGGTGGTATTGCGTTCAATCAGACGGGTAAAGACACCGCCAAGCGTTTCGATACCAAGCGATAGCGGCGTTACATCCAGCAACAGAACATCTTTTACATCACCCGTTAACACGCCAGCCTGAATCGCCGCACCTGAGGCCACCACCTCATCCGGATTAACCCCGCGATGTGGCTCTTTACCAAAGAATTTTTCAACGGTTTCGATAATCTTTGGCATTCTTGTCATGCCGCCAACCAGAATCACTTCATCGATTTCACTTGCCGATACACCTGCATCTTTCAGGGCTTTTTTGCATGGCTCCAGAGAGCGCTGCACCAGATTTTCTACCAGCTGTTCGAGCTTTGCTCTGGTCAGCTTGATATTCAGATGTTTTGGCCCGGACTGGTCTGCGGTAATAAAGGGCAGGTTAACTTCTGTCTGGGTAGCAGAGGATAGTTCGATTTTGGCTTTTTCAGCCGCTTCTTTCAAACGCTGTAGCGCCATCTTGTCAGAACGCAAATCAATGCCCTGTTCTGTTTTGAACTGGTCTGCCAGGAAATCAATGATCTGCTGATCAAAATCCTCACCACCAAGGAAGGTATCGCCATTGGTGGATTTTACCTCAAACACCCCGTCACCAACTTCCAGAATAGACACATCAAAGGTCCCGCCACCCAGATCAAAGACAGCGATAATACCAGATTCTTTTTTATCCAGCCCGTAAGCAAGGGCAGCGGCGGTTGGCTCGTTAATGATCCGCAATACTTCCAGACCGGCAATTTTACCGGCATCTTTGGTTGCCTGACGCTGGGCATCATTAAAATAGGCCGGGACGGTAATCACCGCTTGATCCACGCTTTCCCCTAAATAGGCTTCTGCATCTTCTTTCAGCTTGCGCAAGGTAAAGCTGGACATCTGGCTAGGTGAGTAATCCTCGCCATCCACAGCAATCCAGGCATCACCATTTTTCGCCGGCTTTACTTCAAAGGGGACAAGACCGGCAAAATCCTTAATCACCGCATCATCGGCACGACGGCCAATCAGGCGCTTTACCGCAAAAATGGTTTTTTCAGGATTAGTCACCGCCTGACGCTTGGCTGACTGACCTACCAGGCGCTCGCCATCATCGGTAAAGGCGATCATGGAAGGTGTTGTGCGCGTCCCTTCAGCATTCTCGATAACTTTTGCCGCCTTGCCGTCCATAACAGCAACGCAAGAGTTTGTGGTTCCTAAATCAATCCCAATGACTTTGCCCATTTTACTGATCCTTTATTATCGTCAATGTCCTGCACCACAGCAGGCATATTTCCTAACTGAAGCATATATAAGTGCTGTTTTTATCCATACAAGAGGCAGCGCTTATTCCCCTGTCTTTCTATATGATCTTTCCATGCGGCCATTATATTGGCTGGCTGTGGCTGCCCTGCCCTATTTCTCTGTTTCTGTATCAGGGGTATCAGGGGTATCTGGCGTGCCTGATACAGCCGCTTTTGATACGCCCACCATCGCCGGGCGCAACAGCCGGTCATGCAACACATAGCCGGGTTGGACAACCTGTACCACCATGCCCGGCTCAACATCATCTGTTGGCACTTCAAACATGGCTTGATGCAAATTATAGTCAAATTTTTCCATCTCGGGCGTCACCTTTTTGATATGATGTCGCTCCAGAACACTGGCAAGCTCGCGCGCAGACATTTCAACACCGATAAGGATATTTTTTAGCGTTTCATCCATATCACCCCGATTTTCAGGCATATGGGAAATCGCGGTTTCCAGATTATCAATAGAGCCAAGCAGGTCACGTGCCAGGCCCAGTGCGCCATATTTTTTGGCTGCCGAAATATCCCGTTCAGTGCGTTTGCGCAGATTTTCATTATCCGCCATCACCCGCAACAGCTGGTCTTTCAGGGCTTGCGGGCTATCTTCTGCTTCTTCGCTATCGTCAAATTCATTATCCAAATAGGCTTTGCGCTGTTCCGGATTCAAATTTTCAGAGCTCGGTGCATCAGGCTTTTCTGTTGAAGCGGTTTGCTCTTCAGTTTCTGTAGCCGGCTTGGCATCCTTGTCTTGTGTTTCTGAGGTCATTTTTTGCTCTTTTTCGAAAAAAGGAAATTCAACTAACCGAACGGTATGTAAGTATCGATAAGTGAATTGCCAAGATGCAATGTAAAAGAAACCCTTATTTTTTGCTAAAAACCCGTTTCCAGACCCGTACTGGCAGATTTATCGGTTTTTAGGCTTTATCCAAATTTTAGTTCTGGTTTATAAAGGGTTAGATATCCGTTATGCAGGATATGAACTCGCCAGATGCATCTGGTATGCAATAACAAGGCAAAACAATGGCCAAAATGCCCGAAAATGATAATCTGGTGATGGAATCAATCGAGGATTTATTCAATCAGGCTGATTCTGTTTCTATAACAAAAGGGAATGTGACACCGCATTTGGAACGCGAACAGAAAAAAAATATGCCAATTATTGGCGCCCGGCCCGTAAACCTTGAAAAAGATATGCCTGTCACAGAAAGCATACTGGTTCTAGCTGGGCAGAAACGCCCCTTATCTGATCAGGCTGAGCCTCTTTTTTCGGTAGAACCACAAATAGAAGATGAATCGCCGCCCGCAACAGAAACGCCAGCCGAAAATCCGGAATCAGAAAATCCATTTCTGGCCATTCGCCAAGCGGTTATTTCCGCAGGAGATGCAGATAGCGATTCTGGCCGTTCCAGAGAAGATAAAAAAACAGATGATGAATTAAAAAAAATGGTGGAATTAGAATTAAATGATTTAAAAACCCAAAATGAAAAAAATGAAAAAAAATTAATAATTTAGTACGAAATAACATTTGTATGTGGAATATTTTGGTAGTACGTTTTTGAATAAATTGATAACACAAAAGGATCAAAGCTAAAAAAATAACAAGCAAAATTAACAAGCAAAATGAAAAAACGACAAGAAACTTGTCGTTTTTTGGTCCCGGAACAAAAAACGACAAGTTTCTTGTC
>JBMZFK010000111.1:0-4736 GCA_049615365.1 Puniceispirillaceae bacterium (SeqCode) | reverse complement strand
GGTCAGCGGCTGCCTCGATACCGTATTTTGCCAGATGCTGGCGAATATACTCCCAAAAAGAGCCGAAGACAGGGGCTGTTTGCTCAAAAAGATACCAGTTCAACTGAGCGCGATGCGGGATATCTGGATAAGGGGACATTATAGGCGTCTTTTTGTCTGTGATTACGTATGGCCTTACATAAAAGTTCGTGAGAGGAGCACAGATGCGACACACGCAAGCCCCATCCCGGCTTTTTCCAGCCAGCTCTTGCGATAGGCTGGTAGCATGAGGGTAAAAATTTTACGCACCAGCACCACAGGCAAGCTGAAAAACATCGCCGCCCCCATCAGCAAAAAGGCAATATATTTACCCCCGCCAAGCGCAGGTATCAGCTGTTTATATAAAAAATGCAGCTCTGGCAGTACCAGCATCGCCCATCCCACAGCACCGATAAGCGCGGCACTCCCCATGATATACTGCTTTTTTTTACGCAAAATCATTCTCCATTATTGATAAACGCGCACCGGTGACAGGCTGTTCATATCTTAACTTGTTGCAAGAGCACGTCACCCCCTGTTTTATATGGTTTTATCAAGCTGGACAGCCTTGTCATCTATATGAAAGGATAAGAGGTAAAAAAATAGGCCAGCTTGCTGGATAAAACTATCGACACACGCCGCAGCTTATGAAAAATGACAAAACAAAAGAGGGAAATGGGGCTGAACAGGCAATCCCGCCGCCTTTTGCCCGGACAGATTGTCCAAATTGCCATTCCAGAAATGCTGCCTATAAGACAATTTTTGATGATACGGGCAAGGACTGGCAACTGGTCTGTTTTGAATGTGGACAGGTCAGAGTCGACAGCCCGGCTGGCAAGACAGTCCGCCAACTGCGCCACAAATGCCGCGTTCGCTATCGGCTGGGTTAGAGCGATTTTCAGGCGATTTTATTGGGTGCGGGTGCGGTAATCGGCGATTTCATCAGCGATAATTTGCGTGATGACCTGACAATCCCGGCTTTCAAAGGTTAATGGAATTCGCATATCTACGGTTTTTTCCAATGCCGACTTTGTCGCTGGCAAGTCTGGCAAATCTTTGATGTAGTGCCAGCTATCATAGCGGCTGGTAAAGGCAGCCGGCTTTTCAGCGCCAAACCATTTCAGCTCTACCCCCCGCCCCGCACAGCGCGCCAGAAAATCAGGGATATCTGTAACAGAAATCGCACTCAGCCGGAATTGTATGGATGAGCCAACATAGAATTCTGCCTGCTTGCGCTTTGGGATATCAATCCCCTCAATCGCCTCCAGCCCGGCAAACAGGGTGTCATATAAATGATTCCAGCGATCAATATTCCGTTCCAGATTTGGCATCTGACTGCGAATGATCGTGGCCCGCAAATTATCCATGCGGCAGGAAAAATTAGCGCACTCCAGCTTGACCTTCTCAAACATCTCTTCAGGGGGCAAGGTACCGTGACGCTCATACAACATATAAGAGCCGGAATGAAGGATAGCACGTGCGGCCATCTCCTCATCATCTGTGGTAAGAAAGCCGCCCTCACCTGAGTTCATATGCTTGTAGGTTTGGGTAGAAAATGCGGCAACATCGCCAAAATTACCAGAACGCTTGCCCTGCCATTTAGCCCCCATCGTATGCGCGCAATCTTCCACCACCTTGATATCATGGGCACGCATAATCGCCATCAGCGCTTCCATATCCGCGATATGCCCGCGCATATGAGACAGCAATAATGTTTTCGCCCCGCTTTGCCGCGCCATCTCGTCCAGATGCGCCAGATCAATATGATAATCTGAGTCAATTTCCACCAGCACAGCTTCTGCGCCAACCGCATGAATAGCCCCCGGCACCGGAGCCAGCGTATAGGCATTTGCCAGCACCTTATCGCCTGGCCGCACCCCGCACACGCGCAAGCCAAGCTGAATAGCCTGCCCGCCAGAGGCGGTCGCCACGCAATATTTGCTACCCTGCCAGCTGGCATATTCCTGTTCCAGCAAGCTGACTTCAGAGATTTCCGCACCGGCAACATTATATCGATGCAGGCGGCCATGCTTTAAGATTTCTATCGCCTTTTCAATTCCTGCATCTGGAATAGGTTCCTGCTGGGTAAAGGGTTTGGTAAAGGTTAACATTTTTCACGCATCTCTTAATGACGAGGGGGTTTAACTTCACTATTCTGTTATACAGACCCGCATTTCAACAGATTGGTCAAGAGGTATCTTTATCATGTCAACGCAAAAAACCGGCTTTTTCTGGCATGAGAAATGTTTCTGGCATGGCGCTGGAAATTATGCTTTTCTGCTGCCGGTTGGCGGTCTGGTAGAGCCGACCAGCAGCGGATTCCTGCCCGAAGCCCCGGAAGCCAAACGGCGGATGAAAAATTTGCTGGAAGTTACCGGATTGCTGGAGGTGCTGGACAGCCAGACCCCCCATGCGCTGGCCACAGAAGCACAATTGCGCCTTGTCCACCCCAAACAATATCTGGATGCGTTCAAATCCCTGTCAGATGGCGCGGGCGGCAATCTGGGTCTGCGCACGCCATTTGGGCCAGGCGGATTTGAAATTGCCAGCCTGTCATGCGGGCTGGTTATCTCTGCGCTGTTTTCGGTTCTGGATGGCCAGCATAAAAATGCCTATGCGCTGTCACGCCCGCCTGGCCATCATTGCCTGCCAGACTATCCAAATGGTTTCTGTCTTTTAAATAATATCGCGGTTGCGGTACAGGCCGCGCGTCAGGCTGGCAAGGCTGAACGCTTTGCCATTGTTGACTGGGATGTGCATCACGGCAATGGAACCGAGCATATTTTTTATGCAGACAAAGATGTGCTGACCATTTCCATTCATCAGGAACGCAATTATCCGCTGGATAGCGGGGATGCTGGCGATACAGGGGCTGATACGGCCCCGCTTTCAAATATGAATATCCCGCTAATGCCGGGCGGCGGCAGAATTGCCTATAAAGATGCGTTTGAACGCCTTGTCCTGCCAAAATTACAGGCATTTAAGCCAGATATGGTTATTGTGGCATGCGGCTTTGATGCCTCTGGCGTCGATCCGTTATCGCGCATGCTGCTAGGGGCGGCTGATTTTGCCATGCTAACGAAAATGTTGATGGAGCAGACAGGCGGCAAGCTGGTAATGGCCCATGAAGGCGGCTATTCAGATGCGCATAGCCCCTTTTGTGGTCATGCGGTATTACAAGAGATGAGCGCCGCCGCTATCACCGCAGAAGACCCGCTAGGCGCGCGTATCACAGGCCAGCAACCCGGCGACCGCTTTAACCAGCTGCAGAACGACATTCTGACTGATATCGCCCGCTTGCACCAGCTGGCCTAGATATACAAAACGGTTAGCGGGACAGGCGGTAGAGACCGCCATCTGCCTCATCACTTAGCAACAGGATGCTGCCATCTGCGGCTACAGCTACATCACGAACCCGGCCTATTTTGCGTTTCAGCAAGGCCTGTTCAGAGACCGGACGCCCGGCTTCGAGACGAATATGGTACAAGCTGCGGAATTTTAACGAGCCAACCAACAGATCGCCTTTAAATTCGGGGAACATATCGGCTGTATAAAACGCCATGCCAGAAGGGGCAATGGAGGGCACCCACACCCAGACAGGGTCTGCATAGCCCGGCGCCCGGGTCCGGCCATCGCCAATTTTCCCGCCAAAATATTCCCTGCCATAACTTAAAATAGGCCAGCCATAATTTGCCCCCTCTTTCAGAATATTAATCTCATCCCCGCCTTTCGGGCCATGCTCATGTACCCAAATCTTGCCAGTTTGCGGATTTACAGCCATCCCCTGCGGGTTGCGGTGACCTTTGGTAAAGCTACCCGCTAGCCCGCCTGTAACCGCCGCAGGGGTGAGCGTGCCATCTGCATTAAGGCGTAGTACCGCGCCAGCATAAACAGAGCTATCCTGAGCAGCATCCCGTGCCCCACGATCGCCAAGGCTGAGATAAATAAAATTATCCGCCAGCACTATCCGGCAGCCAAAATGCCGCCCGGAACGCGATATCTGATTAGAGGTAAAAAGATTTCTGCCGCCTTGTAACTGTGTCCCGTGCAACCGGGCGGTATAAAACGCGGTGGCGGCGGCCCCATTTTCCAGAGGCCGGCTATAGCATAAATAGATATCGCTACCCCGCACCGCAACATCCAGCAAGCCACCCTGTTTTTTATCAAATACCTGCGGGATATTCTGTATCTGCTGATGGGTATGGGTGCGTGTGTCAATCAGATACAAAGCCCCGGATCGTGCCGTTACCAGCCAGCTGGAATCTGAAAGCTGACTCATCCCCCAGGGATGGGAAATAGGCGGACCAATTCGTTCAATTTTATAGTCAGATTCAGCCTGCAATGGATTGAAAATAAATATAAATATGCCTATGATAATTGCAGTATAAGAATGTGTTTTCATGCTTCGCTCACAAAGATTTTAAGCATAGTTTCCATTAACATATCACGCCACGGAAGTGCTGTTTAGCCTGTTTAAACCTTTCCCGGCATTGACCTTTGGAAAGATGGGTGGTCGAATATAGCTAATAACGAGGCTCTGACAGCAAGGCCGAAAGATCAGATGTTATTTGGGGGGAGAAGTATGAGCAGTATCGTTATTTATAAGTTTTTCCATTATCTTGCGTTATTTTTGGCAGGGGGTCTGGGGGTGGCAAACGCTCTTTTGGCCAGGAATCATCAAAAGGCAGAGATGCCCCCTGCTCCGCCCGTTCAGGCAA
>JBMZFK010000110.1:0-4833 GCA_049615365.1 Puniceispirillaceae bacterium (SeqCode) | reverse complement strand
ATACCAGCCATGCAGGGCTAAGATAAACCAACCCCACCTCGATAAAATAGAACGAGGCGCCCCAGATAAATGACAGCAGCAGGAGATATAACCAGGAAAGAAAGGACATCAGCGCGATTACAGCAGGTTGTAAGCCAAGAGCGTATCATAGCTCATCTTCAGACCCATCACAAGAAACATCACCAGAACCAGCTTGTGAAACAGGACTGGCGATACCGCCTTGCGAGCCAGAGTGCCAAAATAAAACCCGATAAATGCGCCGCCGACACCTGCACAGGCTGGCATCAGCGCAGCAGAGGTCAGAATACCTGTTTTGATATAGCCAGCCGCCAGCGGGAAACACCCGATTAAAATCAAAAATCCGGTCGCATCTACAAACTGTTTCGGGCTGAGCTGCTTCATCACCAGATAAATCGTCATCGGCACCCCCCAGATAGAGGTTAAACCGCCCAAAATACCAGATATCGTACCCATCGAAAATTGCCAGTGCCGATCATAGCGCGGATTAAGCCGCCAATGCGCCCCAAACAGGTTGTTCAACGTAAAGAACATGATTGTAACGGCGATCAGCAGGCGAATGATATCATTGCCCAGCCCCGCCGCAAAAACAGAGGCCAGACCCAAAAACAGGATCATGGAAACCGCAAATTGCCAGTAATCACGCACCAGCTGGCGATAGCTGTCCGCTTGAAGAAATTGATAGAGATTGACCACCAGCATCGGCAGAATATTTATCGCCATGGCCTGAAGCGGGGTAACAACAAGGGTCAGCAGCGCCAGTGCGGTTGTTGGCAAACCAATACCAATAACCCCCTTGATAAAGCCGGCCAGCACATAAACACCAGCAACCATCCATAATGTTGCCGGATCGCTAATCATTATCATGAAAGCAGACTTGCACCTGTTTGCTGGGCAATCTTGTCAATCGCTTTTGCCAGCGTTTCATCCTTTTCAGAAAGCCCCCCTACATCATGGGTAGTCAGGGTGATTTCTACCCGGTTATAAACATTTGACCATTCGGGGTGATGGTTTTGCGTTTCTGCAGCGATCGCCACTTGCGTTATAAAGCCCATCGCCGCAGGAAAATTTGGAAATTTGTAGGCAATCTGAATAGCGGCGCCATCTTCGCGCAATTGCCAGTCTGGCAGGGCTGTACACAGGGCAGTGGTTTCTGCTGGGGTAAGGTGCGCCATTATTTTTGATCTCCGCTTGTTAGTTACATACCAGCCTGACAAGGGCTTGGCAGGGGATAGGCGATTTCCAGAGAAACACCCGTGTCTGCACGCATAACAGACATCCCCATCTCGTCAGATCGACTTTTAAGCTGTGTCATGATACGCTTATCCCTGACTGTATGCAATGCACCCCGAGACGGGCGTGATGGGGTGGTTTTAAGGGAGGTGTTTTTGATGAAGACATTGCTTTTTACCGCACATACCCCTTCTGAAAATACTGAAAAATTGGCCACAATCTGTGCAGCGGAAATGCAAAGCTGTAGCGATAATGTCACCCTGATACACAAAGCGCCGCTGGAAACTGTCAGCGCAGACGGGCTGAATTGTGACGGGCTGGTGATCGCCACGACCGAGAATATCGGCTATATGGCTGGCCTGACCAAAGATATGTTTGATCGATGCTATAATGACTGGCTGTATCTTACAGATGGGCTGCCGGTAGCTTTTTATATTCGCGCTGGTCTGGATGGTACGGCAACTGCAACAACGCTCAGCCGATTTGCACATGCGCTTAGATGGCGTATGGTGCGCCCTCCCCTTATCCTGAAAGGGGACTATATCAAGGATTTTGAAACACAGGCCGCAGAGCTTGGTGGCGGATTTGCTGCGGGTCTGGAAGCGGGCATTTTCTAGAAAGATACAACTCAAAGATGAGACTGATTTCAATGGCTGCAGAGATTGCCCCGCTTGCGGCGTTATTTATCGGCAATGCAGTAGCAGATATCTTTGTCGGCGCTCAGGCTGCGGTTGGTTGTGCGGCGGTCATTATCGTCTATAACCGCGTAGCAGAACGCAGATGGGCAGCCTTTGCACTATTTTCGGTGCTGGTTTCAGCTGTCTTTACCGCCACGGCCCTGCTATTCGGAGACAGCCTGTTTATCAAGATACAGCCAAGCTTGTTTAATGGGCTGTTCTGTTTGATTTTGCTAGGCGGCTGGGTGCGCGGACAGGCGGTGATGAAACTCTTTTTCGGTGCGCAATTCTCGCTAACCCTGCAGACATGGCGATCCCTATCGCTGCGCTGGGGGCTGTTTTTCGGGTTTCTGGCCCTCGCCAATGAAGGGGCATGGCGACTGCTGGATGATGATGGCTGGGTGTGGTTTAAGGTATTTTTTGCAGCCCCGCTGACCGGCCTGTTTATGCTGGCCCAGCTGCCGATTACCCTGCGCGGCAGAATACCGCCTGCCCCGGATAACACAAACGCCCCTTAACCTTTTGTGAACAAACCCTATTTTCGCGTAGATTTCAGCTCATCAAGCGTGGTGATGCCAAGCTGAACCATTGTATTTTCAAGCTCATCTTTTAGAATATCACCAACATGCTTGCCGCCCTGCGCGCCAAGACAGGCCAGACCAAACATAAAGGCGCGGCCCAAAAATACAAAATCGGCACCACTAGCAAGTGCGCGTGCAATATCCAGCCCAGAGCGCACCCCGCTATCCAGAAACAGCTTTACATCATCGCCAAGCGCGTCGCGGATTTGCGGCAACATCGTGATAGAGGGCGGGGCGGCATCTAGCTGGCGTCCACCATGATTGGAGATAACCAGCGCATCCGCACCAGCCTTGAGAGCCTGACGCGCATCTTCGAGATGCAAGATACCCTTGACCACCATCGGGCCGTCCCATTCCTGTCTGATCTCTGCCAGATAATCCCAGGTAAGCGAGCCGTTCAATTGCTGACCAATAAAGGTGGTAATATCATCGCGGTCGCCAGCCTTGTTATAGCGCACCAGATTTTTAAAGCTGAATTTACCGCCATTTGCCAGCGCGGCCATGGACCATTGTGGATGGGTCATACATTGCCAGAACACACGCGGGGTCAGCCCCATCGGATTGCGCGAGCCAATTGGCGCACCGGCGAGGCGCATTTCCTCGCGTCGGCTGGGGCCGGGTACATCTACGGTCACAATCAGATTTTTAAAGCCGGATGCCTTTGCCCTGGCCAGCAAATCCCGCATGACCGCTTTATCGCTAGGGGCATAAAGCTGGTACCAGGCCATATCCCCTGCAATCGGCCCGATCGTTTCCAAATCCTCACCCGCCACGGTGCTGAGGGCATAGGGAATTTGATGGGTATTAGCGGCCTTTGCCAGCAACGCCTCACCCTTTGGCCAGATAAGAGATTGCAACCCCACAGGGGCGATACCAAAGGGCGCTGCATAGCGCTGGCCAAATAGCTCGCAACTGGTATCCGGGGCAACACGTCCCCGCAAAAAACGCGGTGTCAGCTCTATTTCTGAAAAGGCCTGTTCATTTCTGCACATCGCCTGACCGGTGCCTGTACCTGCCGCCAGATAGGCATGGACAAATTTCGGCAAGCGGCGCTGTGCCGGCTCTGTCATATCGCTAATACGCGGATATTTTTGCATCATATCCATTAAAATCACCCCTTAAAAACAACCATATAACAAACAGACCTGAAACAGTTTGTCGAGGTTTACAGGAAAAAACCAGCCCAAACAGATTTCTGTGATGGGCTATATTACAGCTTTCATTGAGAGAAGGTTTTCAGATAGGCAATGACATTGGCTCTATCCGCTTCTTTTTTCAGACCAGCATAGGCCATTTTGGTACCTTTGAGATAGGATCTGGGCTTGGCTATAAACCCGTCTATTGTTTCATCATCCCAGATAATGCCGCTGGCCTTGATCGCTTTCGAATATTTTTTATAGCTTTCCAGAGAGCCAGCCTCACGGCCAAACAGATTTACCAGATGCGGGCCTGTTTTATGCTTTTCTTTATCTACCAAATGACAGGCCGCGCATTTTTTAAATACTTTTTTGCCTTTTTCCGCATCGCCGGCCTGTGCCACACCAGAGGCCAGAAAGACCGCTACAACAACCGCTAACGTCGCTTTTATGCTTTTCATAAAATTATCTCGCTCTATAGAAAATAAGAATTCTTTAATCTGGGCTGCAGTATAGACCAAATTCCGCAACAGATTATAGAGAAAACCTCTTGCCATGCAAAAAAAAGCTCTGTTTTCTTTCATCTTTCAAGAATATCGTCCTGACCACAATTTTGCCCTGATTGCCTGATTAGATATTTCAATCATCAGTACTTTATAAAAACTTCTGACATCACAATCAAAGGACAAGCTTGATGTAGATCTTATTGACTGGTTTGTTGATGAGTTTCTTTAGTGTTTTTGTTATTTCCACCCCATCTTCTGTACAGGCTGGCAGCATGGCAACGCTGCTTTCACCTGAGCAATGCGGGAGGGTCCCCCTATCCATTTTACGAGCATGGCCGCTTACTGATTTCGAGCAATGTACAGTGCCAATTACAAAAGTTCGGTCGGGTGGGACACCAAAAGGGTTTTTGCGTCCCTATGGGGCGAACCCTTATGTCGGCTATGACAGCAGCATTTTTCCGTTTTTATTTGATGGCGAAGTCCCGGACGGTATCCAGCCATTGGAATATGTTGTTATTTTGGGCAACAGCGCATGGGCCCTTGATAGCCTGCGCGAAAAAGGCCGTATAGAAAAAGACGAGCTAGTGCTGGAATGGATGCCCGGTAGAGCCAGCACCCTTGATAGTCGTAAAATCGCAGATGGGCGCGATTTGGGCATTGTGACGGTCAGTAAAAAAATCCA
>JBMZFK010000109.1:0-4931 GCA_049615365.1 Puniceispirillaceae bacterium (SeqCode) | reverse complement strand
TGCACATATTCTCCCCTTCCCTGCTGACATCTCGGCTCTGCTGATATCTCCAGTTCTTGATTGGGCAGTTGTGATTTGAGGCCCTACCCACTTATCATTGACAAATTGTACATTATTATGTACAATTATTTTCATCAGATAAATATGGACAGTTGATATGAACCCGATTTCATCATCCAAAGCGCGGGCAGAGTTTTTTTCCCTGATTGATACAGTTAATCAGAGCCATGAGCCTGCCCTTATCACAGGCAAGCGCGGCAATGCTGTCCTGATTGCCGAAGAGGATTGGCGCGCCATCGAAGAAACGCTCTATCTAAACGCTATTCCCGGCATGGCAGACAGCATCCGCAAAGGGATGCAGACAGATAGTGCAGATTGCACCGATACCCTTGATTGGGACTGATATAAATGCGCTGGCGGCTGATCTATACAAGAAAGGCCAATAAAGACGCCAAAAATATCAAAGCTGCAAATTTGCAAAAGAAAACTGAAGAACTGCTGGCGCTTTTGGCCAAAGATCCATTTGCCACCCCACCGCGCTATGAAAGGCTAGTGGGCAATCTGAACGGCACCTATTCACGCCGTATTAATATTCAGCATCGACTGGTTTATCAGGTTTTGGAGGCCGAAAGAACCGTCAAAGTTCTGCGAATGTGGAGTCATTATGAATAGAGGGGCAAACCGCCCCTCCCTTTGAACCGTTCTGCCGCACATGCCGGGATGTTTTCATCTGTCTATCGCGCCGCATAAGTGCTGTTTGGCCACCCCTTCCTGATCCCTATTCCAAAACTTCCTTCCCGAACCTTGTTTCAACCGCAATTCTGACCCGATTCTGTACCTGCGAAATCACCCAAAAACCCCGCAAAAATAGAACATAACAGGAACAATCTACACTGCATTACGGTAAAATTCAGATAAAATAGATAGTTATCTGTTTTTCTTTAAGTCAAATCTGATAAATGATTGAAAAAGCTTAATTTTTCCATAAATTGGGGGGCTTTCCCATTGACTACCATGAATTCCCATGATATCCCATAATGACCCGGATTTTTCTGGAAAACAGTGAATTTCAGCTAATTATCTGTAATTACTGAAAATTCTAAACAGACAAAATGCCATGACAGCCCAAGGCGCGTTCGCGAAACGGGGTAGACAGGGCAAAAAAAATTAGGTGAGGCGCGACGTGGATTTATTTTTATCCACCTATGAAAACCGGATAGATGGCAAGGGGCGGGTTTCTGTCCCTGCGTCTTTTCGTGCGGTTTTAGAGCGTAATCGCAGCCCGCTTTTTATCTATAAATCGCTGACCCATTCCTGCCTCGAAGGGTGCGGGCCTGAGCGCATTGGCCAGATTGTCGATGCGATTGACCAGATGGACAGCCTGTCTGAAGATGCTGAAATCCTGCAGACCATGCTGTTTAGCGCACAGGAAATGAAAATCGATTCAGATGGCCGGATGTTGCTGCCTGCTGAATTTATAGAGTTTGCGGGTCTGGATGGCACTGCGCTTTTTTCCGGTATTGGGCGGTCTTTCCAAATCTGGCGCCCGGATCGTCATCAAAAACGCGAAACAGATTTCCGTGACCGTGCGGCCAAGCAAGGGGTGCCTCGCCTTACCCTTGGTCGGCGCCAGTCACCCGGAGAGCAGTAATGGCAGAGTCCAGCTTGCATATACCGGTCATGCTGGACGAGGTCATCACCGCCCTCACCCCTTCGGCTGGAAAATATTTCATTGACGCTACCTTTGGCAATGGCGGCTATTCCAAAGCCTTGCTGGATGCCGCAGATTGTCAGGTTGCCGCAATAGACCGCGACCCCGATGCCATTAAACGTGGCCAGCCTATGATAGAGGCCTATCGCGGGCGCTTTCGCTTGCTGGAAGGTCCGTTCTCGCAAATCGCCAGCCTGTGTGCAGATGCCAATATCCAAAAAGTTGATGGCATTGTCTTTGACCTTGGCGTGTGTTCAACCCAGCTGGATGAAGCCGAGCGCGGCTTTTCGTTTCGCAGCGATGGTCCGCTGGATATGCGGATGTCGCGGCAAGGGCGGGATGCCAGCGATATTGTCAATGAGCTGGACGAGGCAGAGTTGGCCAATATTATCTGGCGGTTTGGTGAGGAACGTGCCTCACGCCGGATTGCCAAAGCGATTGTCCGCGCCCGTCTGGATGCCAGAATTGAGCGCACCGGCCAGCTGGCAGATATTGTGCGCTCGGTCATGCCGCGTCCAAAGCCTGGCCAGGCCGATAGCGCTACCCGCACTTTTCAGGCATTGCGTATCGTTGTGAATGGCGAGCTGGATGAATTGGAAATGGCGCTGGCCGCTTGCGAAGATTTGCTGGCACCAAACGGCGTGCTGGCGATTGTCAGCTTTCATTCGCTCGAAGATCGCATCGTCAAAAGTTTTTTAAACATAAAAAGCGGAAACATCCCTGCCCCCTCGCGCCATCGCCCGGATATACGCGAAGGCACGCCCGCTATTTATGAATTGTCACCGCGCAAACCTGTCCTGCCCTCAGAGAGGGAAATAGACCTGAATGCCCGTTCGCGTTCGGCAAAATTGCGTGTTGCGCGGCGGCTTGCCGATACAGCCCATGGCAGGGAGAGCGCCTAGATGCTTCGCGTTATTCTGATTTTATCTTTTGTTCTGGCGGTTAGTGGCAGTGCGCTATATATGACCAAATTATCGGTTGATGGACGCTATGACAGGTTAAGCCAGCTTCAGGCAGAAATTAAAGCTGCGGAAAACCGGGCCATTATCCTCGAGGCGGAATGGGCCTTTCTTAGCCGTCCAGACAGATTGCTAAATTTATCCTCATCATTGTTATCTATGCGCCCGATTACGCGCGATCGTGTGTTGCCGCTGGAATCTATCCCGTTGCGTCAACCAGAGGATGGCACCGGCACTAGGGGGGATGATGCGAAATAACCTGCCCCTGAAAACCTCGAAAACAGGTATCATGCCCGCCCTCTGGCGCCGGGTCTGGCCATCGCGCCCGGATCCGGATAAATCGCGCCGGGTGGCCCGGGCGCGCCTGTTGGTAGCAGGGGCTGTAGCGACCAGCTGTTTTATGGGTATCAGCGCCAAGGCGGTGTGGCTGGCAAGCGGGCATGAGGCCTTTAAATCAGCCCAGTTCCAGGCGCAAACCAATGCCGCACGCGGGGCTATCTATGATCGAAAAGGGCGGCTTTTGGCCAGCACCTTGCCGGTTATGCGCCTGTATCTAGACCCGGAAATGGTCCTAAACCCGTTTGAAGTTGCCGAAAAGCTGGCTCCGCTTGTACCGGGCAAGTCAGAAGAAGATATTTTGCACGCCTTGCGCCGCAAAAGCCGCTATGTAGAGCTGGATAGAAAAATTACCCCGGCCCGCCATGCAGCGATTATGCGGCTTGGCCTGCCGGGGGTGAATATCACCGCCACCTCCCTGCGCAGCTATCCCCATGCCGCAGAAGCTGCGCATCTGGTCGGTCAGGTAGACCGAGATGGCCATGGCATCGCAGGCATAGAAAAGAGCCTGAACGAGGTGCTGGCGAGCGGCGAGGATGTGCATCTATCTATTGATTTGGGTGTTCAGGCGATTGTCCGCCAATCTATTGCCCATCAGATTGAACGCTTTGAAGGGGTTGGCGGGGCGGGCCTGGTCATGGATATGAAAAATGGCGAGATTATCAGCCTCGTATCTCTGCCAGATTATGACCCCAATCAATATGCTCGTGCCAGCGAGGATGCGCTGTTTAATCGCGCGACCAAAGGCGTGTTTGAAATGGGCAGTATTTTCAAAGTCCTGAATACCGCCATTGCCCTTGAAAGCGATATGGCCTCGCTTGGCTCTTCTTATGATGTATCAAAGCCAATGTATGTTTCCGGCTTTTCTATCCGCGATTATCGCCCGCGCAATCGCTCGCTGAACTTATCTGAGGTACTGGTCTATTCCTCCAATATCGGATCTGCAAAAATCGCCGAGGCTATTGGCCCCATTCTGCAACGCAGCTATATGGAAAAGCTGGGGCTGTTAAATCGTCCATCGCTGGAATTACCAGAAACCTCACAGCCGCTAATCCCGCGCAAATGGGGACGCCTGACGACAATTACCGTCTCTTATGGGTACGGGTTATCGGTATCGCCTGTTCATGCCGCAGGGGCTATGGCGGCGGCGGCCGGAAATGGGGAATTTATAGCCCCGACATTACTGCGCCGCGCCCCGGATGAGGTGTTTGAGCGCACCCGTATTTTCTCAAGTGAAACGACACGCAAAGTGCGCTCCATGATGCGTCTTGTGGTCTCGCATAAAGATGGAACCGCCAATTTTTCCGATGCACCAGGCTATCTGGTCGGCGCTAAAACCGGATCAGCAGAAAAGCTGAAAAAAGGCGAGCGCGGCTATAATAAAAAGGCCAATCTGACCTCGGTTGTTGCCGCCTTTCCTATTCATGACCCCCGCTATCTGGTCTTTGTGATGGTGGATGAGCCAAAGCCGCAAAAATTCTCGCATGGCTATGCTACTGCCGGGTGGGTTGCCGCACCGGTTATTGCTGAAATTGTGAAAAAGGCAGCGCCTGTGCTTGGTGTTCTTCCTGTTGACATAAAGGCGCCAGAAATCCGCCAGAATCTTGAGCCAAATTTGAATATTGGCGGCAAGGGAGCTATTTTTGCATCTTTCTGATTTACTGACATATCTGCCATCTGCAGAACTGGTTACAGGCACCCCGGATCAAATCATAAATTCGGTCAGCGCAAATTCTGCGTCCGTCACTGCTGGCGCGGTGTTTGCGGCATTGGCTGGCAGCAAACAGGATGGCCATAATTTTATTGAAGATGCGCTAAAGGCCGGCGCCACTGCAATTTTAAGTGACCGGGCCAGCCTATCTCTGCCAGAGGGCATTGCCCATATTCGCTCGGCAGAGCCTCGCCGTGACTATGCCCTTATCTGC
>JBMZFK010000108.1:0-4931 GCA_049615365.1 Puniceispirillaceae bacterium (SeqCode) | reverse complement strand
AACTTTCTATTTTTGCCCTTGCTGACCATCCGGCAAAAGCTGCCACGCTCGGGGAAGAGAAAAGCAAAAAAACCTCACCAGCCAAAAGAACCCCAATAGCCAAAAAAATCAGGGAACCCAAGAAAACAGCCGCAAAGCGCACATCTGCAAATAAAAAAACACAAGCAACCAAAACACAGGCGCCAAAAAAACAGGCGACTAAAGCAAAGACAATTAAAACACAGAAAAAGAGCCTGAAAGGCGCCGCCGCTCCCGCCGCTAAAGGAGCGAAAAAAGCACCTTTAAAAAAGACCACTGCAAGTAAAGCTGTCACCAGCAAAAAAACCCGCGCCAATAAAAAAATAGCGTCCCTTAAAAAAAATGCGCCAGCTAAGAAAAAATCATGATGGGAGCGACAGGCATGATGCGCGAGAAAAAGACAAGTGAAGCAGAGACAATGATGAAAATCGCCTGCCCGCATTGTCAGGTGCTAGGTGAAATACCTACTATTGTCTTGCAAAACAGCAACTGGCCAATTGCCTGTCATCATTGCCACCAGCATTATTTTGCCCCTGTGGTAAGCGGGCCTGAAAAGCTGGCACGGCAAAAGAAAATCACCTGTTCCGGGTGCAAAGCAAAAGCGGAAATAGATATTGATAAATATGCAGCAGTTGTTGCCTGTGAAGCAGCGCTTTATTGTCCGGCCTGTCATGATCTGCTGCCCCTGCCAAAAAAGACCGCCCGCAAAAAATCATCTGCCAGGCTTCTGGAAACCCCGGTTACAGATGAAACAGAAGCCACCTCACCGCCATCCAGAGCGCGTCAGCAAATCCTGCCTGGCTGGCGCAGTGCCCTGTTTTTGATTTTTGCTGGCTTTGTGTTAACCGGATTGGCGATGATGGCCGCCCAGGAAGGGCTGATAGACCGGGTATGGCTGGATAGATTGTTGCTGGAGCTTCCAGACAAGCAAGCTCTAACCGCAACCTTTAATGCCATACTAGGCTAGAGTTCTGTATCGCCATGTAGCTAGCCCAACACTTTGGCAATGGTTTTGCTGGTATAATCCACCATCGGAATAATGCGGGCATAATTCATATGGCGAGGCCCAATAACCCCAACCGCGCCGATAATCTTGCGCTCGCTATTATGATAGGGGGCCAGTACCATAGAACATCCTGTTTCTGAAAAAAGCTGATTTTCCGAGCCAATAAAAATTTGCAACCCGCCGGCAGTTAATACTGAATCCATCAACTGGCCGGTATGGCCGCGCATTTCCAGCTTGTCAAACAACACCCGCACCCGCGCCAGATCTTCAACTGCCCGTACATCTTCCAGCAAATTAGACTGGCCATTCAGAATCAGCGCCGCATCCTGTGCATCTGCATGATCCGACCAAATCGCTACCCCTCTTTCAATCAGGTCACTGGTCAGATTATCCAGTTCAGCACGACAGATTTGTTTGTCCTGTTCAACCAGGGCGATAATCTCACTTACCGATTTACCCTTATATTGGCTGTTCATATAATTTGACGCTTCTGTCATCACATGCGCTGGCAAGCCGGCTGGAAAGGCAATCATCCGGTTTTCCACATGACCATTTGAAAATACCAGAATCACAAGAATTCGATTATCCTGTATTGGCACAAATTCAATATGATTAACGCTGAGATCTTCGGTCGGGGTCATGACCAGTGACGCACATTTAGACAAGCCAGATAAAGCCAGGCTTGCCTTATCCAGCATCTGATTAACAGACAGCCCGTCAGATCGCTCTAGCGCATCAATAGAGCTATGCTCATCCAGAGCCAGCCTTTCACGCACCTCCATCAGCCCATCTACAAACAGCCGAAGTCCAGCACGTGTTGGCACCCGCCCGGCAGAGGTGTGTGGTGAAAATAATAACCCGCTAGCCTCCAGCTCTGCCATGATAGCGCGCACCGAAGCTGAGGATAAATTAACATCGCTGGACGCGGCAATCAGACCAGAGCCTACCGGCGACCCGGTTTGCAGATAATTTTTGACGATCTCGTTAAATATTTGTGTCGAGCGCCTGGTCATTTCAGAGACAGGTGGTGAGACCATTAGGAATACCTTCATCAGAGCATATCTGTTATGATAATCACATGATCTTAAAAGATTGCAAAATTTTTGAGAAGATTACCTCTTATATTATTCTGGAAATTATGTAAAAACGGTAGCCTAACCCTGCTAGAGGAGTTCACTTATTCATGGCACTTTCCCGTTCATCTGGCCGCGCAGCAGAAGATATCCGCACCGTAACCATCCAGCCCCATTTTTCTCCCTATGCAGAAGGCTCTTGTCTCATTTGTATTGGCAATACGCATGTAGTTTGTACCGCTTCGGTGGATGAAAAAGTGCCACATTTCCTTCGGGGTACTGGAAAGGGCTGGGTTACAGCTGAATATGGCATGCTACCCAGAGCCACCCATAGCCGAATGGACAGAGAAGCTGCGCGCGGCAAACAATCCGGGCGCACTCAGGAAATTCAGCGCCTGATCGGGCGCTCCTTGCGAGCTATTATTGATCTGGAAAAGCTCGGAGAGCGTCAGATTAAAGTAGATTGTGATGTGATTCGCGCCGATGGGGGTACCCGTACCGCCTCTATCACTGGCGCGTGGGTGGCGCTGTCTCTGGCGATAGAAGATTTAATGCAAAAAGGGCTGGTTACCGCTATGCCTTTGCGCGATCAGGTGGCGGCCATTTCCTGTGGTATCGTTGGCGGCGCGGCAATAGCCGATTTGGATTATACCGAGGACAGCACTGCAGAAACAGATGCAAATTTTGTTCTCACCGCAAGCGGCGGTATTGTGGAAATTCAGGGCACCGCAGAGCAACATCCTTTTTCCAAGGATCAGCTGATGCAGATGATGGGCCTTGCCAAAACCGGCTGTCAGCATTTGTTCGCACAACAGATGCAGGCAGCCCAAACCGCAAAATCTTAAATCAGGTCACGAGCCATGATCCGTAAATTTAACCGTTCAGACAAGCTGGTGATCGCCAGTCATAATCAGGGCAAGGTCAGAGAAATAAGAGCCTTGCTAGAACCACTTCACATAGAGGCAATCGGCGCTGGCGAGCTTGATCTGATAGAGCCAGAAGAAACTGGCACTACCTTTATTGAAAATGCTGAATTAAAGGCAAAACTGGCCGCCGCCGCGGCAAAATTGCCAGCCCTGTCAGATGATTCTGGATT
Organism: Puniceispirillaceae bacterium (SeqCode); assembly: GCA_049615365.1. Taxonomy (GTDB): domain Bacteria; phylum Pseudomonadota; class Alphaproteobacteria; order Puniceispirillales; family Puniceispirillaceae; genus JADHLI01. The sequence continues at coordinate 1,738 of JBMZFK010000108.1, read as the reverse complement.
TTGTGTTCAGGCGCTAGGCGGGGCACCTGGTATCTATTCTGCCCGCTGGGCAGGGCCAGACAAGGATTTCGGGCACGCTATGGAACGTGTTAGCACCGCCCTACTTGCCTCTGGTTCGGCAAACCGTATTTGTGAATTTGTCTGTGCGCTGAGCCTTGCATGGCCAGATGGCCATTGCGAAAGCTTTGAGGGCCGGATATCTGGTGAGCTTGCCTGGCCACCGCGCGGCGATAAGGGATTTGGATATGATCCGATTTTCACGCCAACCGGCTTTGGCCAGACCTTTGGGGAAATGGATCCTGCCGAGAAACACGCAATGAGCCACCGCGCCATTGCCTTTAACCAGTTATTAGAGGCCTGTTTTATATCGTGACCCTACCCGTGCCAGCCATCAGCCTGTATGTGCATTGGCCTTTTTGCCTAGCAAAATGCCCCTATTGTGATTTTAACTCGCATGTGGCCAGGGATATTGACACTGAACATTGGCAACGGGCATTGATAACCGATTTGGCACGACAGGCAGAAAAAGCCTATCAACAGCTGGATATTCCGCAAGGCCAGCTCGCCCTTTCCAGCATCTTTTTTGGCGGCGGCACCCCAAGCTTGATGCCCCCTTCGATTATCGCGGCCCTGCTGGATAAAGCCGCTAGCTTATTTCAAGTGGTAGCAGATATTGAAATTACCGCCGAAGCCAACCCGACCTCTGCTGAAACCGCCAAGCTGAAAGGGTTTCGCGCAGCAGGTATTAACCGTCTATCGCTTGGCATACAAAGCTTGCGAGCTGAGGGGTTGGGTTTTTTAGGGCGCGAGCATAGCGCAAAAGAGGCACTTGATGCCCTGGAGCAGGCCACAGATATTTTTCCGCGCTGGTCTGCTGATCTGATCTATGGGCTACCAGAACAAAGCCTGCAGGATTGGCACGCCCAGCTAGAAGAAATTAGCGTATATGAGCCTGCCCATTTATCCTGTTATCAATTGACGATAGAGCCAGGCACTATCTTTCATAACTTACATAAAAAAGGCGCGTTGCTGACCGCAGATGCAGATAGGGTTGCCGATCTGTATCTGCTTACAGAGCAACAGCTACAGGAAAAGGGCCTGTATGCCTATGAGGTATCAAATTATGCCAAAGAAGGGCATGCCTCAGCACATAATCTGAATTACTGGCAGACTGGCAATTGGCTGGGAATAGGCCCTGGCGCACATGGCCGGCTCACCACCAAACAGGGGCGCTATAACCGGATTAATAGGCGAAGCCCATCCGGCTGGCTGGATGCAGTAGACACAGCAGAAGGCGGGCTGGATACAGAAGCGATAGAAACCCCGCAAGATTATTTTAATGAATATTGGATGATGGGGCTGCGGCTGGCAGATGGCGTTAAATGGCCTTCGCCAGAACAGTTTGGCGATAGCCGCCTGACGCTTAATTCACAATGGCTGGATGTGTTCAAAAAAGAAGAATGGCTGGTTACAACAGATAGCCGCCTTGCCACCACGCTAGAGGGGCGCTTGCGTCTGGATACTATTCTTGGCCATTTGCTCGATTAAAAAGGTACCAGCTTGTTATTAAGCAGGGTTCGGACTTCGTAAAAACGCTGATTCTGGCCATCTGGCAATAAATTAAACCGGCCACTGAGACCCTCAAACCCTTCTGTTCTTATCAAGCTGGCGCGCCAGTCAATTGCCTGATTTTCACTCGCCTGATTTTCTGTATCTGATTGCGCCCCCTGATGGGTAA
>JBMZFK010000107.1:0-5034 GCA_049615365.1 Puniceispirillaceae bacterium (SeqCode) | reverse complement strand
CTGAAACACAAGCCACTGTAACTGAAGAAGCAGAAGTTGCGGAAGTAGCAGCGGAAGCATCAGCAGAAGTAGAAGAAGCAGAAGACGTTCAGCCAGAAGAGGCATCATTGCACGATAAGGCAGAAGATGCCATTGGCGAAGATATGGCCATAGAGGAAACAGGGTCTGCATCACAAGAAGATGAGCAAATCCCATGAGCGCGCTCACCGATAGATTGACAGACGTTATCGCTAATACCAGCGCCTCATCGCCTGTCTATTCCGGGCGGGTGCATCGCTTTGACGGGCATATGATCGAATGTGACGGTTTTCCAGCCACCATTGGCACGTTATGTACGGTGGCCACACAGGAAGGCGGGACAATCATTGCCGAGATTATCGGCTTTCAGAATAATAATAATCTGTTATGTGTGCATGAAACCGGCGCACGTATCAGTGTTGGTGCGGAAGTGCGTGTCAAGGATGATGGCTATATGATGGCCATAGGGGACGGGGTGTTGGGCCGCGTCTTTGATAGTCTGGGCAATTGCCTGGATGGCAGCGGCCCGCTTGATTTGCCCGAAAGCTGGCCTTTAGAAGGGGTAAAGCTGAACCCGTTAATGCGCAAGCCGGTGGATCAAAAGCTAGATGTAGGGGTGCGGGTGATCAACAGCTTGCTGACCGTCGGACAGGGGCAGCGTCTGGGTATTATCGCTGGCTCTGGCGTGGGTAAATCGGTGCTGCTGAGCATGATGACACGCTTTACCGAAGCCGATGTGGTGGTGGTTGGCCTGATAGGCGAGCGCGGCCGCGAAGTTGGCGAATTTGTCAAAAATGTCTTTAGTGCAGAAACCAGATCCCGAACTGTTGTCGTGGCTGAACCGGCTGACCGCTCGCCCCTGTTGCGGATAAGGGCAGCTAACCGTGCAACCGCTATCGCGGAATATTTTCGCGATAAGGGCAGGAATGTTCTGCTGATTATGGATAGCTTGACGCGGGTTGCCCATGCACGGCGCGAAATTGGTCTGGCACTTGGCGAACAGCCCACCTCAAAAGGATATCCGCCTTCTGTAGTCTCCTTGATCCCGTCGCTGATTGAACGCTCGGGTACCGGGCTAGCAGGGCAGGGCTCTATCACCTCTTTTTATACCGTGCTGGCAGATGGCGATGATACTAATGACCCGGTTGTTGATACAGCGCGGGCGATTTTGGATGGGCATATTTTGCTCTCGCGCCAGCAAACCCAGCTTGGTATTTATCCGGCGGTGGATGTGCCATCTTCGGTTAGCCGTGTGATGAATGATATTGCCAGCCCGCAACAAACAGATGCCGCGGTTGTTTTTCGCAAGCTGATTTCCATGTATCTGGAAAACCGGGATCTGATTTTAATGGGCGGCTATGTGGCTGGCCAGGATCCGGATCTGGATTTGGCGGTGCAATTATGGCCAAGCCTGATTGACCATATTCGTCAAAGCTATGATCAAAAAGCCAGCTTTGAAGATTCGGTAAATGCCTTGCAAAAATTATTTGAAGGGGTTGGCTGATGTCGCCGGAACAAAGCAGCAAGCGGGCAGGCATTTATGAAAAACTGGCACTAAAAGACAAGCTGGAAAGCAATAAACAGCGACAGTCCCTGTTATTGCTGACAGAAGAGTTGGATAAAAACGAACAGATAAAAGCCCAGCTTGCCCGGTTGATCGAAGAAAATCTGAAAGAGGTGAAAGCGCAGTCCGGCATGGCCTTGCAATCTGCCTCCTGGTTCAGCACAAAAGTGCGCGACCAGCTGGAATTGGTTCAAAACCGATGCCAGCATCTGGAAATTGAAATAGATGAGATGCGGAAAAAACTGGCCCATGCAGAGCGTCGACGTTCCCGCAAAACAGAAAAGGCAGACGCCTTATATAAACAAGCCCGTCAGGCGCGCCAGGATGCACAGGATGCCGCCTTATCCGAACGGGGCAGGCGGCTTTCCCCGCGTTAATCTGTTCTCTTGCCTTTTATAAGGGTATTCCCGCAACAAACTTGTTTGGCATTACTTTTGCATCCCTTTGGGTGGAGTAATGCGTCTCTGGGCTGTGTGCAGCCCGGATAAGCGTTTGTGAATTACAGGGAAGTATAAAGCGCGGATATGTCAAAAATTGGTTCCACAACACCGCTCTTGGCGGCTCAGTCCAGCTCTCTTGTGCCATCGAAATCAGGCGAGGCAGGGGCAGATGCCGGCCTGTTTGCCGGTATTTTTATGTTGCTGAACACAAAAGCAGGTGAAGGCGCAGAAACAGCCGGCCACGGTTTCCCAGCCATGGCCGATATTATGGCATCCAATAACCCAGAAGATGAGCAGTCTGGCAAGGAACGCGCCGCAGAAGAAACCGCAGCGATTATGGCAGCCATGATAGAGCCGATGCAGGAAATTAAGACAGCACGAGGCACAGCAGCCCAAATTGACAAGGATATATTGCGCAAAGATTTAGATATTGCGATAGCCGAGGATTTGAAATCAGGCCAGGCAAAACAGGGCGTTAAGCCTGTTCTGCATCCGGCCATGCCCCTTCATAAAAAGCTGGATGGGTTAAATCTGCTTGAGGCGGAGACAGAAGAAAGCACCGATATTCAGCCCATAGCAGGCAGGAAACCATCTGGTGAAATGGCTACAAAAACCGCAGAAGGCCTGCTGAACCCGCTTTTGAAAAAAGCTGTTATACATGCCAGAACAGCCACAACAACAGACGCAAAACAGACAAAAACAGACACGCCTGCCCAGAAGTCAGGTGAAGAGGCACAAATCCTTAACGCGAGCCAGCTAAAGGCTGATAAGGGAATAGGTAATGCGCCGCAACGCGCAGAAATGCCAATGCCGGCAAATGCCAATGGCGAGCGCGCCCCAACCCAGACAAATTCTGCCAGCCCTGTTGATGCCGTCCAAATCGCCGGTAGCCAGAGCCAGATGAGTGGAAATAATGCCCAGACAGGCGGCGGCCAGCAAGGTGGTAATGGGTCGGCAGCAGGGACAGGTATGGATAGTTCAATAGAACAATGGGCAGATATGCTTGATATGCAGGAGGATAACTGGTCTGAAATGCTGGTACGCCGCATCGATAAAGAGTTTCGCGGTGGCGGCAAGGGGCTGCAAATAGAGATGTCACCGCGGCATCTGGGCAGGTTGCATATCACACTCGCCCAGCAACAGGAAACAACCCATATCCATATGCGAACAGAAAACTCAGCTGCCGCACAAATGCTGGTCGACGCCGAGGCTCGACTAGCTCAGATGCTGGAAAACTCCGGTTTGAAACTGGGAATGTTTAACAGTTTCTCAGACGGGCGTGGTGGGCAGGCCGGTCAGCAAAGCAAGAACTCCAGTGCAAAAAACGGGGTAGCTGGAACAGCTGGGGAAGATGGTCATGACCGCGCTGTATCAAATGAAAAAAATCACGAGACGATGATTAACATCACCGCCTGATATATGATAGAAACAAGCACATTTATTTGGTCGGTAACAAAATGTTTTAAATAGCCAAAAAAATCGTTTAAGGAGCGTTAAAGATGGCTGATGAAGAAAATGAAGAACCAAAAAAGAAATCAGGACTTGTAAAAATCCTGCTCTTTGCCTTTGCAGGTATCCTTCTGATAGCTGTAGGTTTGGGCGTTGGCTATTTCATCTTTGGCAATAAACAGCCCGATCCATCCGAAGAGATTGACGCTATTATTGAAAAAACCAAGGAAGAGGCCGAGGCTGACAAGCAGGCCGCTCTTGAAGAGGCACAAAGTGCAGCCGAAAAGGTTGCCAAGGAAAAGCCAGAGGTAGAAACCTTTGTTACAACATATTTTGAATTTCCAGGCACTTTTACGACCAATTTACGCTCTTCGCGAAGATTCTTACAGCTGGGTCTAGGCGTATCGACACAATATGATGACACGGTCATGGCAAATATTGAAACTCACCAGCTCGCCCTGCGTTCTGAGATATTGAATGTGATGAGCGAATTTACTGAAGAAGATATTCAAGGTAAAGCTGGTCGTGAAGCTCTTGCAAAAGCGTTAGCAGATGGCATCAACGAGAAGATGCTGAAGCTGGAAGGCTTTGGTGGTGTCGAGAATGTTCTCTTTACGTCTTTTGTTCTTCAGTAGGTCAAGTTAGTTATAAGATGCGGGTTTTAAAATTGGTTTAGGTTAAATTATATGGCCTCTAAAAAACTGACAAGTGATGAAGTCAATGCACTGATGGAAGGTTTGCAAAATAGCGACTATTCCGTCAGCGTTGATTTGGCAAAATCAGATGATGTTCGCCCCTTTGCTTTTGGCGAGGATGACCTCAGCTTGATGGGCGATTATTATGCCTTGCGTCAAGTAAATGAGCGTTTCGCCCGTCAGGCACGGGCTGTCTTTTTGCCAATGTTGCGCTTGCAGCCTCGCATTACACCGTTTCCGCCAGAGGTTAAAACCTTTGATGAATATTGTGATAGCATTGATAATTTTATGAACCTAAACATCTCGCGCATAGAGGAGTTGCGCGGGCCAATGCTTTTATCTATACATCCAAAATTTATTTCGACCATTACGGCTGCCTATTATGGCGGTACACTCAACAGCGGCGGCTTGCATCGTGCAGAATTTACTGCAACAGAAGAGCGAGTCATTGAAATTGTTTCAGCCGGCCTGAATGAGGCTCTAACAAGTTCCTGGCGCGATTTAATGCCTATTTCTCTTATCGAACAGGGGCGCGAGGTAAATACACAGTTTGCCTCGGTGGTAGATGGCTCGGAACTGGTGATCATCTGTTCCTTTGCGATACAATTGCCCGGTACAGACTCAGATACAATTGATATCGTCTATCCGTTGCAAACCTTAAAACCTATTGCCTCGCAATTACGCTCGCGCGTGCAGTCGGATTCCGGTCAGGATAATATTAGCTGGCGTGAACAGCTGGAACATGCGATTTTAAGCGTTCCATTGCATATCTCTGCCTTGCTGGGAGAGCCAACAATGTCGGTAGGCAGAATGATCCGGTTACAAGAGGGTGATGTGGTTTCTATGAAAATAGATGGCGGGGTAAAAA
>JBMZFK010000106.1:0-5080 GCA_049615365.1 Puniceispirillaceae bacterium (SeqCode) | reverse complement strand
TTTCCGTGGCCGCATCCTGAATCCAGCCAGACAGGCAGTTCCGGCAGAATCCGGCCAAATTCATCATATCAATATTCTGGACATCTGTTCGGTTTTGCAAATGCGCACGCAACGTCCGAAAGGCTGCGGCTTGCAGCTCTATTTCTGTCCTGTCATCTATCGTGTCGAAGTCAGACATTTTATCCCTCATATGCAGGCATATTTGTTGGCATCTTGTATGTGTCCCTGTTTTCCTACAGACAAGATGTGAAGGCAAGCATTGTTGTTTAAAAAACCCGTTTCAAATGCTAAAAATAGATCATGAAAAAACTTTGCCTCGCCTAACTTTTAATGGTAGGTTAGGAATGTTTAGAAATCTTTAGGATATCAAAGAATGCGCGATCCAATCGCTGATAGTGCGGCAAAATTTGAACGCATAAGACGGGCCCATCAAAATGAGGTGGCCGAAGATTATGTGGAAATGATTGCTGAGCTGATCGAGACAACTGGCGAGGCCCGGGCGGTTGATCTGGCCCAGCGTTTTGGCGTGACCGCACCAACCGTAAATGCCACTATCCAGCGCTTGCAAAAAGACGGGCTGGTAAATTCGCGCCCTTACCGTTCTATTTTCCTGACAGAATCCGGTCAGGAAATGGCGAAAAGCTGTAAAAAACGCCATCAGATAGTCCGTAATTTTCTGGTCGCTATCGGCGTGGATGAAGAAACCGCCGAGCAGGACGCAGAAGGGGTGGAACATCATGTTAGCGCCCAGACCCTTGAATGCTTTAAGGCGTTTTTACAAAAATAATATCATTAAAAATATGGACAGCCCTGCCCACTTACTTTGCCAGCCAATAGCTGACATCACGGGTGCGGCGTTGGCTGATCTGGATGCGGATATGGTCTATCGGGCCTTGCCAGTCGCCCGGTTCAGCAGGAGCGCTATCGCCTTCATGCAAGGCAAGCCACGGGCGGGGGCTGGCCGCCTCCAGGGGATAGCTGCGCTGATAATGATTGCCTTTGCCGGCGGCGTTTGGGCCAAGGGGCAGGGCAATATAATAACCAGATTGCCCTAAATGCCAATGCAACAGCGCCGCGCTGGCCCGGCTATAGGCTATCAGCGTTTGTGCTTCTGCCTCCTGTGCTAGCTGGTCTGTTTTCAGGGCCAATTCTTCCCAGCCGCGCAAGCGTCGAAGCGGGTCAGATTTCGGGGTGAGCGCCCCAAAACTGCCTGCCGCCATTATCCCCCCAAGGCAGGCGGTTATGAACAGATTAATAATAAGAGCAGGAAATAGACATCTAGCGGGCCATTTGCCAGAAAGACAGCTTAGCGAACCTGCCAGCAACAGCACCGCCGCAGGCATGCTTGCCGCCGCCCAGTTTGCGTTTGCCTCACTTAAAAATGCCTGAATACAAATGAATATCAGGATTGGCCAGATAAAGGCATGTAAGCCGCCAATAAAGCCAGCCCGCATCTGGCGATAGAACGGCAAGGCCAGCAGCAGAACAAAGCTTACCGGTCCAATAACGCCAAATTGTGCCATGAAAAATCCGCCTAGAGAGGCAAAGGAATAGCTTTGTTTTTCCAGATTGGCATTTTCACCTAAATGATAAAAGGTGATAAATTCATGGGATAGATTCCACAGCCATGTTGGCGAGGAGGCCAGTAATACAGCGGCCAGAAAGACCATAAACCCTTTTGCACGGGGCAGTGCCTTATCCCCAGTAAAGAGCAGAAATAACATCAGGCAGGGCAGAAAATACAGGCCCGCATATTTCGCCAGGCTGGCAACACCTACACATAGTCCTGCCGCTGCCATATAGCGCAGATAAATAGCGGGTGTTTGCTGGCTGCCAAAAATAAAATATAGCGCCCCTGCCCAAAAAGGTAGCATCACACTATCGGTGGACATCACAAAGCTGCCTAGCCCCACCGCCGGCAGCCCAAGCCATAATAACGCTGCGATACGCCCGCACCAATCCCCGGCGATAAGCCGGCCTGTCTGCCATAAAATAAGGCTGGTGATCAGATGCAGGATGGGCCCAGACGCCCGAAGGGTAAATGCAGATTGTCCAAACATCGCATCGACCATGCCCAATAGCCAGGCGATTAGCGGGGGCTTGGAATAATAGCCAAATTGCAGATTTTGCCCCCATAACCAATATTGCGCTTCATCCACGCCTGGCCCCAGCGGGGATATGACAATGATGGCCAGACGGATAGCGGTAATAAAAAATACCAGTCCCAGCACCATATGGCCGGTTAAAAAACGCGCCATGAACGGGGAGGGATTATCTGTTTTGTCCGATTTATTTTGTATCACCAGATAGGTTTCTTTCTATGTGATGGCCGCGCCGGTGGCGCGAAAAGAACAATCTACATACCGCATCGCCATCTTGGCTATGCGCCTGCGCGGGGTTTTAGATGAAGTAATGACATAAAATTCACCTCTTTTACAACTTGAATGCGCTCCATGCCTGCTCTAGCTTTAGGGCAGTTAACAAATATTGCCAGTTCGGCGGCCAGCCTGTTAGGCAGTCTGTTCAGTCTGAAGCCGACAAAAGGGGTGCAAGGGATGCACATTAATACCGCACAACAAGAAGCAGACGAGATTGTTGAAGAGTTTTCCTTTTTTGATGATTGGGCTGACCGTTATCAGCATCTTATCGATCAGGGACGCCGCCTGACGCCTATGGAGGCGGCCTTGCAAACCGAGGAGAATCAGCTAAAGGGCTGTCAGTCGCTTGTTTATTTTACCGCTGATTGCGATGATAGCGGGCGGATACATTTTAGTGCGGCATCAGATGCGGCTATTGTGCAGGGGCTGATTGCGTTGTTATTGCGGGTATATTCTGCCCGCACCGTAGAAGAAATTCTGGCGTTATCTCCGGACTTTTTGGAAAAAATCGGACTGGACAAGCATTTATCCCCAACCCGTAAAAATGGTCTGGCCAGTATGGTTGAGGCGATTAAAGGCGCGGCCCAGAATAATATGGGCTAAAAAAACACGGGCTGGCAAAATATTGGCTAGCAAAGCTGAAACCCTGGCTATTTGACATCTGGTGCGCGTTCAGCACGAGGTGTGCGGCCATAGATTTCGCGGTAGCATTTCGAGAAATGAGACGCAGATACAAATCCGCAGGCAAGGGCGATTGACAAGATAGACATGGAGGTTTGGCGCAACAGGAAGCGGGCGCGTGCCAGCCGCAAATTCAGATAATAGCGCGTTGGCGTGGTCTGTAGATATTTGCGGAATAGCCGTTCCAGCTGACGGGTGGATAAATTGGCCTTGCGTGCCAGTTCTGTTTGCGAATAAGGCTCTTCCAGACCTTCTTCCATATAGCTGACCACTGCCAGTAATTTTGGATGCGAGACCCCCAGGCGTGAGCGTAATTCCATGCGCTGGCGGTCGCTTGGGTCACGGATGCGGTCATGGATAAATTGCTCGGACACTTGTGCAGCAAGGGTAGTGCCATGCACCTGAGAGATAAGATATAAAATCATATCCAGAGAGGCAGTGCCCCCAGAGCAGGTGATGCGGGTATCATCAATTTCAAACAGCTCGTTGGTGATTTCAAGAAGCGGGAATTCTTCTGCCAGGCCATCAATATTTTCCCAATGGATAGTGCAGCGCTTGTCATCCAGCAGCCCGGCTGCCGCCATTAGGTAAGTGCCGGTACAAATCGCACCGATAATCGCGCCATTGCGATCCAGCTTGCGAATTACATTCAGCGAATCTTTGGTGCAATATTGTTTGATATTCAGGCCAGCACACGCAAAAACAAGGCGGCAATTCTGCAAGGTTTCCGGATCGCCATCTGCGCCAACCACCACGCCATTAGAGGCAGGTGTTGGCTCTCCTGTCGGGCTGGAAATGACCCATGAAAACAGCTCTTCACCCGCCATTCGGTTGGCCGCACGCAACGGTTCTATCGCTGAAGCAAAGGCCAGCATCGAGAAATCAGGTATCAGCAAAAACCCAACCTTTAACGGCCCAGCACTCTTGCTGGCCTTTAACAGGCTTTTGATTTTTTCATCCTTCATACCCGCGATCATAGATAGGGGCCTCGCCTTATTTTTTAACTCCCTTCACCTTTAATGTAATTTATTTTCTAGAAAAGCAAAAAATTCAAAAATCAGGCGGTTTTTTGTTAAAGTCTGTCGTGTAATGCAAATGAGCCGGCTGTTGTTTAGGTTCTGAATAAAAGCGTTGTGGCGTGCTGGCCGGGGGCTTTGCAGGTTACTGCGGTTGAAAAGATGAACCACCAAGAGCCAAGACCAGCAAAATCCTGACAAGGTAGGGGAAAAAATATGAATGATATTGATATCGCCAGAGCAGCTAAGGCCAAGCCTATTCAGGAGATCGCCGATGGGCTTTCCATTCCCTCATCTGCGTTGAAACCCTATGGCCACGACAAGGCAAAAATTGATCTGAACTGGCTACAGCAACAGCCAGTGCGCGACGATGCCAAACTGGTACTTGTCACTGCCATTAACCCTACCCCTGCTGGCGAAGGCAAGACCACCACCACGGTCGGGCTAGGTGACGGTCTGAATGCTATTGGTAAACAGGCGGTTATGTGTCTGCGTGAGCCATCTCTCGGACCCTGTTTTGGGATGAAGGGCGGGGCCGCAGGTGGCGGTTATGCCCAGGTCATTCCGATGGAAGATATCAATCTGCATTTCACTGGTGATTTTCATGCGATCACCTCTGCCCATAATTTGCTATCGGCGATGATCGATAACCATATCTATTGGGGCAATGAAAAAGAAATAGATGTGCGGCGTGTCGTATGGCGGCGCGTGCTGGATATGAATGACCGCGCCTTGCGGCATAATATGTTGTCCATGGGTGGGGTGGCGAACGGGTTTCCGCGGGAATCCGGCTTTGATATTACAGTGGCATCAGAGATTATGGCGATCTTGTGCCTGGCAAATGATATGCAGGATTTGCAGGCCCGTTTGGGGGCAATTATTATTGGTTATCGGCGGGATAAAACAGCGGTAACCTGTGCAGATATTCAGGCAGATGGGGCGATGACGGTATTGTTGAAAGAAGCGATGCAGCCTAATCTGGTGCAAACACTAGAACATAACCCT
>JBMZFK010000105.1:0-5100 GCA_049615365.1 Puniceispirillaceae bacterium (SeqCode) | reverse complement strand
GAGCCTTCGGGAAACCGTGGCAGGGACGGGCCATCCCCGCCTTTAATTACCATAGAGGTGGAAATATTTACCACTGCCGGGGATAGCCGCTCTGCCAAATCTGCAAAGCTGTCCGGCCTGTCCGCGGCCCGGGCTGGGCCTGCTAGCACTGTGATACAAAACATCAACCCGCCAACCAGCGCCATTATCCAAAAGGGTGCTGTAATTTTACGTTCCTGTGCAGTGGCGGCAGCGCGCGCAGGAGGGGATTTTGCTACAGAAGAAATTATTTTTTCCATTAGGGCAATCCTGTTTGTTTGTTAGGTTAATCTGTTGCGGTTTTTAAAAAAAAAGAAAAGACAACCAACCCACGAGAAGAATAAGAAAGCTGTCTTTTCCATAGTTTATAAATTATCCGGCTAGCAAGGCCGCAATCCGGCATAATTCAGGCCAGATTGAGGCAATATTTTCAGCCTGGCCCCAGCCGCTTATTTGCCATCCTTATCCTTGAAATAGCGGAAGAATGAAGAATTGGGAGACAGCACCATAGAGGTTCCGGACTCGCCAATTGACTTGCGATAGGCTTCCATAGACCGGTAAAAGGAGAAGAATTCCGGATCCCGTCCAAAGCTTTCCGCATAAATACGAATGGCATTTGAATCCCCCTCACCTCGAACCTGCTGTGCCTGTTTTTTGGCTTCAGCAACAATCACGGTTCTGGTCTTTTCGGCATCGGCCCGGATTTTCTGGGCTTCTTCTTCACCTGTTGCGCGGAATTCTTTGGCTTCCCGCTCCCGCTCGGATTTCATCCGGTTAAAGATGTTCTGGCTGGTCGCTTCTGGATAATCTGCCCGGCGCAAACGCACGTCAATAATTTCGATACCCAAAGAGGCAACAGACTGGTTCACCTCATCGCGTATAGAGCCATTAATCGTTTCACGCTCACCAGTCAGGATGGACGCTAATGTCTCGCGTCCAAGTACCCGGCGCACAGATGAATCAATAATTGATTCCAGACGGGCACGCGCACCAATCTCGTTACGCACTGTCTGGAAGAACAGCAAGGGATCTTCAATCCGGTAACGGGCATAGGCATCTACCTGCAAACGCTTTTGGTCTGCCAGAATAACTTCTTCTGCATCTTGCGGTATCAGGGACAACACCCGCCGTTCGTAATAAACAGCTTCCTGAATAAAGGGCAGCTTAAACTTCAGGCCCGGTTCCTGGATAGTCCGCTTTGGTTCACCAAATTGCAGAACCAGCGCTTGCTGGGTCTGGTTTACCATAAAGGCTGCTGAATAAATGCCAAACAACAAAACAGCCAGAATGAGCAATGTCACATTACGTGTCGCTTTCATCTCTTAGTTACTCCCTTGAGTTGAGTTGCTGTTACGGCCAAGTTCTTTCAGCGGCAGATATGGAACAACCGACTGGCCATCTTCATCGATGATGATCTTTTCAATATTGCCAAAAACTTCCTCGATGGTCTCGATGTAAATCCGCTCGCGGGTAACATTTTTATCCATCTCATAAGCATTATAGACCTGATCAAAACGAGAAGCGTCACCTTCTGCGCGGCTTACCACCTCCTCGCGATAGGCTTCGGCTTCGGCAACCAGTCTGGCCGCCTCACCGCGCGCACGCGGGACAACATCATTACGAAACGCTTCGGCTTCGTTCTTCAGACGATCTCTATCCTGACGGGCACGTTGCACATCGTTAAACGCATCAATGACATCTGATGGCGGATCAACGGCCAGCAATTGCACTTCACGCACCCGAACACCCGCTTTATATTCATCCAGCAATTCCTGTAGCTTCTGACGCACAGAAACCTGAATATTCTGACGACCTTCTGTCAGGGCGGTTTGAATACGGGTCTGACCAATAATCTCGCGCATTACCGCCTCGGCAGCGACCTTGATGGTCTCGTCTGGCTCTGCCAGATTAAACAGATATTGTCCGGCATCGGCGATACGCCAAAATACAACAAAATCGATATCAACGATATTTTCATCGCCCGTAATCATCTGGCTTTCATCGGCAATATCACGACGCGATACGCTGCGGCCACCAACATCCCGGAAACCTATTTCCAGACGGTTATCTCTGGTCACATCAGGGGTTAGCACGCTTTCAATAGGAAATGGCAAATGATAATGCAGCCCTGGCGAGGTGGTTTTAATCCATTCACCAAAACGCAAAACAACGCCCTGCTCTTGCGGGTTCACCCGGTAAAAACCAGTCGCCACCCACAGGCCCAGAACAATAATGACAATAAGCCAGATCAGACGAGAAGGCTTTCCCCCGCCAGACACACGGCCACCAAAGCCATTTCGAAAATCTTTAAAAATTTTGTCAAAATCAGGTGGGTTTTGCCGGTTAGGCTGGCGACCGGGGCCACCACCCCAGGGACCACCCTGATTACCGCCGCCACCCCATGGACCGCCTTGATTGCCGCCTTGATTGCCGCCTTGATTATTCCAGGGCATGATAATGTTGCTCCCTTATCGTTCGCCGTTTTATTTCAGATACCGGATATAGCTTGCCTTAATCTGACTTGCCAAATCGAAATGATAAGCCTAAGTGATAACCTGAACCGTTAGCCCTCTATATTTGAACGAAATGTGAAAAATTCAAGAATGCCAACCGAAATAACAGAACAAAAAATTCTTCAGGCACTGGAATCCGTTGCCATGCCCGGCCAGAATACAAGCCTTAGCGCATCAGGTGCTATCTCTGGAATCATTATAAAAGGTGGAAATATTGGCTTTACCATAGAAATCGCCCCTGAATTGGCTGCCGAAGCTGAGGCGCTGAAAACATCTGCAAAAAAAGCGGTTGAAGCGGTTGAAGGCGTGCTTTCTGTAACCGTATTGATGACCGCACATAGAAAAGCAGAGGCCAGCGCGCCGCCAGCCGCCCCGCAAGCCCCGCAACAACAGGATGTAATCCGCCCGGCCGCCCAGGTGATCGCGGTGGCTTCTGGCAAGGGGGGCGTGGGTAAATCCACTACTGCGATTAATCTGGCGCTGGCTCTGGCCGCTACTGGCCGCGAGGTCGGCATTCTGGACGCCGATATTTACGGCCCTTCATTGCCGCGATTACTGGGCATGAACAAAAAACCGGAGACCGAAAATAATAAGCTGGTTCCTCTGGATGCCTGGGGACTGCAAGCGATGTCTATCGGTTTTCTGGTAGAGGAAGAATCGCCGACTATCTGGCGCGGGCCAATGGTTATGTCGGCGGTTCAGCAAATGTTGCGTGATGTTGCCTGGAACGCGCTGGATATTTTAGTGGTAGATATGCCGCCCGGCACAGGGGATACACAGCTTACCCTGTCTCAGCGCGCCGAGCTAGCCGGGGCGGTCATTGTCTCAACCCCTCAGGATTTAGCGCTGATAGATGCGCGAAAGGGATTAAATATGTTCAAGCGTGTGGATGTTCCTGTGCTTGGCATTATCGAGAATATGAGCCATTTTCTATGCCCATCATGCGGCGAGCGTGCAGATATTTTTGGCACTGGCGGGGCTGAAACTGAAGCCCGCCGCCTGAACCTGCCCTTTTTAGGGGCTATTCCCCTGCATATGGATATCCGCGAAACATCAGATGCCGGCACCCCTGTTGTGGCAAGCCAGCCCAATAGCCCGCATGCAAAAATCTATCATGATATTGCCAGCAATGTTCTGGAACAGCTTGCCAAGGGCAAACGCGCCGCCCCGACGCTGATTATGGAATAGATGGCCTGTTTGGCATCTAATCGTCTAATCGTCTAGTCACTCAAGGGTAGCGGCGGGTCTATCCGATGTAGCTGATGATAGTGAAAAGCTGGATGGTCCTCACCAGCAGCGATGCTTTCAATAAGCGTATCCTGCCAGTGTGATTTATCAAAGGCCGGGAAACGCACCCCCTCTTCAGGCTCGGCATCAATAATGGTGGCTTCGATTAGCGAGCAATAATCCAGACCAGCTGTATAAATCTCGCCGCCACCAAACAGAATTAACCGGTTTTCATTCTGGCTCTGGGCGGCCAGCCAGTTTCTGCCGGCTTCTATTGCCTGTAGCATGGTTTGCACCGCCACCGCATCAGGTGCCGACCAGCTGCTATTGCGGGTCAGAACGATGCTGAGGCGTCCGGGAAGTGCGCGGCCTATCGACTCCCATGTCCGCCGCCCCATGATCAACGGACAGCCCATGGTCAGCGCCTTGACCCGCTTTAAATCGCCTGGCAGATGCCAGATAAGCCCTGTCCCATCGCCAATGACCCGGTTTCGCGCCATTGCCACGACACACACCATCTCTAGCGGCTTTTTCACAGAATCTGTCATCCCTGCCCCTTACACCGCGATTGGCGCAGAAATAGATGGCGCTGCCTCATAGCCGCTAAGCTGAATATGCTCAAAGCGAAAATCGGTTAGCTCGTCTGGCGGGTTAATCAGTTCCAGCTGTGGCAACGGGCCCGGTTTGCGCCCTAATTGCAGACGGGCCTGATCCACATGGTTCATATACAGATGCGCATCCCCCAACGAATGCACAAAATCGCCAACTTTCAGGCCAGTAACATGTGCCATCATATGGGTCAAAAGCGCATAGGAGGCGATATTAAACGGAACGCCAAGAAAAATATCGGCAGAGCGTTGATAAAGCTGACAGGATAATTTGCCATCACTTACATAGAATTGAAACAAACAGTGACAGGGCGGCAATGCCATATTCGGGATATCAGATGGATTCCAAGCAGACACGATCAGCCGCCGCGATTCGGGGGTGGTGCGGATAGCCTTGATCACCTCTGTTAGCTGATCAATGACCCGCCCCTCATCCGGGGTTTGCCAGCGCCGCCATTGCTGGCCATAAACAGGCCCTAAATCGCCTTTTTCATCGGCCCATTCATCCCAGATGGAGACGCCATTTTCGCGCAAATAGGCGATATTTGTATCCCCTTGAATAAACCATAACAGCTCATGGATAATCGAGCGAAGATGCAGCTTTTTTGTGGTCAGAACTGGAAAGCCCTGCTGCAGGTCAAATCGCATTTGCCAGCCAAACACAGATTTTGTGCCGGTACCGGTTCTGTCGCCGCGTTCACTACCTTTTTCCAACACATGTTCAAGAAGCTCTA
>JBMZFK010000104.1:0-5198 GCA_049615365.1 Puniceispirillaceae bacterium (SeqCode) | reverse complement strand
CGGCAATGGGGCGCTGAAAAATTTAGCCAGCTTATTATCGGCTTGCATAAAATGCGCCCGGACTTGCGCATAGTTCTGGTCGCTGGACCTCAGGATGGTGACTGCCTTGCCGATATATTGGGCCATCTGGCACCGCTACCCGATATATCTGCCCCTCTTGTCCTGAAAGACAGGCTGGATGTGGCCTGTGCCATTTTGGCACGCGCAAAAGGATATGTTGGCAATGATACCAGCTTGCTGAATTTGTCTGTCTGTGTTGACACCCCTGCTCTTGGTCTGTTTTCCCAGTCTGAACCGCTTACCTATAGCCCGCTTATCCATCAGCTCGGCCTTTTCCCGGAGGCGGCCTATGGCACGCCTGGCCTGATTAATAAAATACAAACAGATGATGTGCTACAGGCCATTACCCGCATCTGGCCTGCCGGAAAGCGGGCAAACACAGGCAGATAAAATCACAACATCCAAATCGCCGCTTGTCATGTCCAGAAGATTTATCTACCCTTTCCCGGTTTGCTGTGATGCAAAATCTCTATGATGGTTCCAAAAGCGAGATGAAGAATTTATGTCTAGTTCCCCTTGTGATGTGTTGTTTGTTGGTAATGCGATTATGGATGTTTTGGCGCCATGCGATGACGCCTTTCTGAGCGATAATCAGATTGAAAAAGGGGGCATGAATTTAATTGATGAGGCCCGCGCTCTCCAGCTTTATGATGCGATGCAGGATAAAACCCAGCAATCAGGGGGTTCGGCAGCAAACAGCGCGTATGGTCTGGCTGCCCTGGGAGGCCAGGCCGCCTTTGCCGGACAGGTCTGCTCGGATGCGGTTGGCGATGCCTTTATCAAGGATTTGGTCGCTGGCGGCGTATCGTTTGTAGGGCAACAGCAAAAAGGCGGGCTTGCCACCGCGCGGTCGATGATTTTTGTCACCCCCGATACGGTGCGTTCTATGAATACCTATCTGGGTACCTCCCTGCATTTAAATGCCAGCCATATTCC
Organism: Puniceispirillaceae bacterium (SeqCode); assembly: GCA_049615365.1. Taxonomy (GTDB): domain Bacteria; phylum Pseudomonadota; class Alphaproteobacteria; order Puniceispirillales; family Puniceispirillaceae; genus JADHLI01. Next base: position 4,202 of record JBMZFK010000104.1, on the reverse strand, counting down.
AGCCGATACAGAGGCCGCTGTGATTTATCTGGAAGGGTATTTGTTCGATGCTTCAGAAGGGCCAGCCATTTTTGCACGTGCCGCCGAGATTGCCCATGAAAGCGGCGCACAGCTGGCGCTTTCCCTGTCTGATCCATGGTGTGTAGAGCGCCATCACGCGCAATTTTCAACCTTTATTCGTGAACATGTCTCTATTCTGTTCAGCAACGAGCAGGAAATAACCAGCCTAACTGGCGCAGACAGGCATGGGTCTGTCGAGCTGATGGCAGAATATCTGGATGAGCTGATCATAACCCTTGGTGCAGAAGGAGCGATGGTGCGGTGTGAGGAAGAACAGCTTTCCGTGCCAGCCATGCCCGAAGGCCAGGTTATTGATACAACCGGGGCGGGTGATTTATTTGCCGCTGGCTATTTATTCGCCCGCACCACTGGCGCCTCTGCGATGCAAGCAGCAGAGCTGGCAAGCCTGTGCGCAGGCGAAGTAATTTGTCATTATGGCGCACGCCCTGCCAAGGCGATTAGCGGGTTTGTGGAGCGGGCAGTATAAGGCATGCTGCGATCTGGTGCATCTTAAAAAAAAACAAAAACAGAAATCAGATAGATAACCGCGCTATAGATAGGGCTGAACATAGCGCTCAAATTTGCTGGCCTTTACTGTCTCTAAATCAACCATAACAAACGAATCCAGACACATTGAAAAGTTGGCATCCACATTAAAGGCGGAAAAGCTAACGCCGCCTGCATGACATAAATCTGAATATTGCCTGTACAGGGTTGGCACCCGCACCTGCATATGCCCTAATTGTTCGCGTAGCCGCGCAAAATCAGCTTCCAAACCCTCTCCACACATCACCGCCTCTATATCATTAATGGCAGATACAGATAGCTTGAACGGGGCTTTGGGTCGGGCAAAAAATCCAGTCTCTGGATAATAGTTCTGATAATGCCAAACTAGCATATCGCGCGCGCGCATTGGCAGGGCCGCAGATAAAGATACTGGCCCAAAAAGATAGCGTACGCGCGGATGGCGGGCCACATAGGCGCCAATCCCCTGCCATAGATAATCCAGACTGCGATTGCCCCAGAAACGCGGCTGCACAAAACTGCGGCCCAGCTCCAGCCCGGCTTCCATTATCTCCTCCACCTCTCCATCAAAGGTAAAGAGCTGTGCGGAATACAGCTTTTCGCCGAGATCAGAAGCAGATATAGGCGGGCTACTTGAATATATGCCAGTTGCCGCGCGGGGGTGTTTATCCTGTGCATACCATTTCCAAACCTCGCCCAGACGATAAGCGCCCGCTATTTCAAGCAGCGCCTCATCCCAAACAATAATATGGCGATAATGCAGATCATATTCATCGGTATCTTTGCTATGGCCGGTCCCCTCGCCAACCGCCCGAAAGGCCTGTTCTCGCAAACGTCCCAATTCATCCAGTACGGCTGATCCGGCATGCGGCGTAAAAAGAATAATGCGCTTGCCATCCGAGGTACAGCCCAGCTCCTCGGCGGCCCCCAACTCGCCTTTAAGACAGGCTCTGTCTAGCGGGGGGATAAGGCTGGCTCTGGCAGCAAAGACAGGTTTTGCCCCTTTAGGTAGCCCATAAAGCTGTTTGCGGAGCAAGGTGATTTTCTGCTTTCGCGGCAAGGCTAATTTAGCGATCTGATCGGCGGTGATAGCCGCAGAGATATGAAATCGTAATTGCCCGGAATATGTAACCATTTCAGCTGGCAACATCAGCATGGAAAGCACAGAGCTTAACCGCGAGACCGCATAAAACAGGCTGGAATTTCGAGCCTGAATATGGATAGGTAAAATCGGCATATTCAGCCGTTCTGCAAAACGCAAAAAGCCAGCATCCCATTCTTTGTCATTAATCCCGCGGGCAGATAGCCGCGATACCTCACCTGCTGGAAAGAAAATAACCGCCTGATCGGCTTCAAGCGCACGGGTGATATTGGCTAAATCTGCCTTCCGGCTATCTCCTTTCATATTATCAACAGGCAATAATAAGGGGGCTAGCGGCGTGATCGTGGACAGCAGCTGGTTCGCCACGATTTTCACATCTTTTCGAACCCCCAAAACCAAATGCAGCACACTTAGCCCGTCGAGTGCGCCAAGCGGGTGATTAGCAATAATAATAATCCCGCCTCTGGCCGGAATATTTTCAAAACCGTCTGAATTAAAATGATAGCGAAAATCAAGCTCCCCAAAGACAGCCTCGATAAAATCAAATGGCGAGAGATGTCTGTTTTTCTGCAAAAACCGGTTGATTCTGTCCTGGCGGATAATCAGCCGTAGCACCCAGCTTACAAAATGCTGTAGCCAGGCTGGCCATTTCAAAAAAGGGGGATAGTGCTGGCGCAGCGCCGCCTCTACATTGATTTCCAAAACTTTTGCACATGGCTCGCCTTTCAAGGTTTTAGAAGCCAATAAGGTGTTTGGCTGTAGGGTGCGCCCGCCCGTGGGTGAGGGGTTGCTCATCCTTCCCCCCTCCTTTGCATCCTGTCCCCGCACCCCTTTGACAAGCCGTTCAAAGACCTGATGCTAGGATGCGCGTGTCTGCCAATATTCCGTGCCATAGCTATGCAGGATCTCGGCGCCCTTTTTGATGTCCTGCAAGGCGGTAAAGCGCACATACCGGATATCATCATCATCAATTTCCCATTCTGCATTTGGCTGGTCACTATGGTTATAAATCATGCCATAGCCCAGAACACATAAGTAATCGCCTGGCTCATCCGGGCTGGTAAACAGATAATCCTGCAATCGGTTCGCTTCTGCAACATCCTCATCATCTATGACAATATAGGGGCAACACTCGATAGTTTCGCCCCGTGCAATCTTGCGGGTTGCAAATACCCCATGCCCGTGAATATCTGAATCGCCTATGATAACAGGAAAGTTCATATCCATTTTCTTTATACCCTTAAATAATAGAGACCAAATATTATCCTTTTATGACAATCATCGCCATAACAGAACAGCGCTTACATAGCCGGGCTGTGTGCCGGTATCCGGTCATTGGTAAGATAGCGAAGCCATACCGCATCTGGCAGCGATTTTACTACCCGCATCAGCGCATAAACAATCAGCATGGCATATAGGGTGCGCCCTATCAGCACAATCAACAGATTGGGCCCAAGCAGCATAACAACCGACGTATCTTCAAACACAGAATGTAAAAGATTGATAAAACACAGCACGCCAAAGACATCCTTGCGCGGAATTTCAGCTTTGGAGACTTCTTTAATCAGCAATCCGCCACCAAAGCCCAGCCCGAGGGTTACGCCCACCACCGCGATTGTGGCGGCCTTATCTCCAACTCCCATGAATTTTAAAAATGGGTGCAACGCCATCCGGATAAGCCGTTCAACCCCGATGATTCGCAAAAATTCCAGAAAAAATAGCAGAACAATAATGATCAGCTGGACAAAGAACAGCCCTTTAATCTGATCAACACCCCATTCCAGCAAACTGCTGCTTTGTGTAAATTGGGGCAGAGAGACAAAGGCTTGAGCATTTAGCCAGCCAGTTAGCTGTAAAATGTGATGCAGGATAAAACAGAATAAAAAGGCCCCGCCAATGCGAAGCAATATGGTTACCCGCATCCGCACCCCGGCTTTGCGCGAGATCAACATCTCTACCGGCAGGGAATGGGTAAATAACATAAAGCTGGCGGCAATGCTGGCTTGCCCGACCGTCAACCCATCTACAGCTGGCGATCCGGCAAACACAATCAGGCCGGCATAGGGGTTGGTCAACATCGTCGTGGTCAACACAACCGCCAAATCCGCAGACAGGCCGATAAAAGACATAGCTGGCGCCAAAAGCGCGGTAAGCAGGTCAACAATACCCAGTTCCTGAAGAATCTTCACCACAATCAGGGTGGGAATCATAATTTTAAAAAGCTCTACAGAGACATCAATAATATCTCTGCCTACCTTTCGGACATTCACCTGATATGCCTCCCCTTGACCTGCCAGCGCCTGATCTCCAACCCGCCTCTCAACATAGAGAACAAAATACAGAAAAGAAAATTAGAGAACAGCAAAAAGACCCGGCAAGGAGAAGAAAAAATGTATTAGCTTATTATTAAACATAAAACGATAATTTAACAGCGAATTAGCCCAAGCTTGCATCATCCCCCCCTAGAATCGTTATTAAAATGCGGCAAAGCGCTTATTTGCGACAGAATATTCAC
>JBMZFK010000103.1:0-5244 GCA_049615365.1 Puniceispirillaceae bacterium (SeqCode) | reverse complement strand
CTACACTATTTTAGGTTTCGGAGGAAATTATGACTAAAATAAATCGTCGTGCTTTTGTTAAAGGTGCAGCTATCGGGGCCGTTGCAGCTCCACTCGCTACTCCTGCCCTGGCACAAGAACGTATTGAAATGGCCATTGTGGCCACTTGGGGCCGGGATTTCCCTGGTCTGGGCACCGGAGCGCAGCGCTATGCGCAGACCATTCAGGATCTGTCAGGCGGCCGCATTCAGGTAAGCTATTATGCTGCCGGTGAGCGCGTTGGTGCTTTTGATAGCTTTGATGAAGTGGCTTCTGGCAACGCACAAGGCTATCACGCAGCAGACTATTATTGGAAGGGCCGTCATCCAGGTTGGGGTTACTTCACAGCCGTGCCTTTCGGTCTAACTTATAGTGAAATGAATGCTTGGATTCGCCATGGAGGTGGTCAAGAACTTTGGGATGAGCTAGCCGGTGAATTCGGCCTAAAATGCATCATGGCAGGGTCAACAGGCACTCAGGCTGGTGGCTGGTTCAATAAGGAAATCAACTCAGCTGACGACTTCAAAGGTTTGAAAATGCGTATTCCTGGTTTGGGCGGGGATGTTATTGGTAAACTTGGTGGCTCACCAGTTACCGTGCCTGGAGGTCAAATTTATGAAAATCTCGTATCAGGCGCGATTGACGCAACAGAATGGGTTGGCGCATGGAACGATGAAATCATGAAGTTCTATGAAGCAGCGAAGTTCTATTATACAGCTGGTATGCATGAGCCTGGCTCTATGATTGCAGCTGGGTTCAACGCTAAGTTCTGGGCTGACCTCTCTGACATGGACAGAGCCATCATTAGTGCTGCAGCAACTGCAGAAAACGAAATGATGATGTCTGAATACAATGGTAAATCAGGTGCAGCATTTAAGCGTCTGACAACTGACCACGGTGTTCAGGTGCGCTCATTCAACGACGACGTTTGGGACGCCATGGCAGAAGGTGCTGATGAAGTGTTTGAAGAGGCGCGCGCGCACTCTGATCTTGCTAACAGAATTCACGAAAGCTTCTTGAACGCACGTTCTGAAATCGGTGGTTGGCTAGGAACATCAACTGGTGAATATCTAAACCAGCGCAACCGCATCTACGACGTCTAAAAACACCACACTAAAGCTTATTGGGCGGCTGCTACATAATGCAGTCGCCCAACGTTGTGGAGTATCAAAAAAATTATGCTAAACAATTTTTCTTTTCGTCAGTTTTTAAATTACTTGGCTCTAGCAAGCGCATTTAGTGGTGCTGCGTATGTAGCCAACAACTTCATTACATTTGTTTTTGATATGCCAGGCCTATTTGGAACGCTATCTTTGGTTGGCTTTAACCTCGAAGCGCCTGAAGTTTCGGGGGCTGGATCATTAATAATCGGAATATTGCAATCCTGTTTATATCTTATCGCTATTTTTATTCCATTCGTTGTATTGCGCCGACAATCCGCCGGCATGCGTGAAATGGCTCCCTTGAATAGGGGCGCTGAAGCTATTGTAACAGCTGCTTTCTGGTCAGTCCTTTTGGTCGGCATCACAGATGCGGCTATTTCCTTCGTTCGTATCGAAAATATGTTACCTTCCATTGTTGGCGATGATTTAGCCCTATCTCTTGGAAAGCCAGCTTTCCGCGGGGTTTATGTACATATTCCGCTTATAGCCGTTGGTGCGCTTATCGCTATTTTCCGAAAAGGTATTGATTTTATCTGGCTTGCAGCGCTCATAGTTTTTGCCGAATTGCTAATTGTTATAACACGCTTTATTTTCTCTTACGAACAAGCTTTTATGGGAGATTTGGTTCGTTTTTGGTATGCTGCTCTGTTCTTGTTTGCTAGCGCCTACACACTTATACATGACGGTCATGTGCGCGTTGATGTTTTATACGCAGGCTTCGAAAATAAGGTAAAAGCAAAAATTAATATATGGGGCACTTTGTTGTTAGGCGCGCCGCTTTGCTGGATTGTGCTAACCAGAGGTTTATGGAATGAAACCTCTGCATTCAACTTGGCTTTACTCAATTTCGAGGTAACACAGCAAGGGTTTGGCATGTATGTCAAATATATCATGTCCAGTTTCCTTGTCGTTTTTGCACTTTCAATGTTGTTTCAATTTTCAAGTTTTTTGGTGGAGCAGTTAAACGTTCTCGAACAGGACGATAACGCATCAGAAAACGCCCCAGAAAACGTTAAGGGTTAAGGGCGACTAACAGATGGAACTTTATTTTCTTCTTCTGCTTTTTATTTTGATGATGATTGCTCTCGGAATGGGATTTCCAGTAGCTTTTGCCCTACCTGGTTCTGCTATATTGTCCATTGCTCTGGCAGGACTGTTTGGCTGGGTTTTTTTTGGAGATGCGAAGATATTTTTTGCCCAAGATGGCCCGGGTGAATGGCTCTCGGCTGGAGTAATGAATTTCAGGGCAATTTTTTATGACTTTGAACGCGACACACTTATAGCAATCCCGCTTTTCATCTTTATGGGCATTATGCTTCAACGCTCCCGTATCGCCGAAGACTTGTTAATGACAATGGCTGGACTGTTTGGCCCGGTTCCGGGAGGGCTTGGCATCTCCGTTGTATTTGTAGGTGCACTATTAGCCGCAACCACAGGTATCGTGGGGGCTACCGTGGTAGCTATGGGACTAATTTCGTTGCCTTCTATGATGCGCAATAAGTATTCGCCATCACTCGCAACAGGAACAATTTGCGCCTCTGGCACATTAGGGCAAATTATCCCACCCTCTATAGTTTTAATCATTCTAGCTGATCAGCTTGGCTCTGCTTCAGACCAAGCATCAGCAATGCGCCAGTCAGCTTATAAAGCTGCAACCGGGGAATTTACAATGCCATCTGCATTTGATGTGACGTCTACATCAGCAGGGGATATGTTTTTAGGCGCTTTCCTGCCCGGAATGGTATTAGTATGTGTATATTTCGCCTATATTTTGATAACCGCGCTCATCCGCCCAAACATGGCACCTGCAGTTCCAAATCCGTCAGGATATACAAGAGAATTCCTTGTCAAAGTGCTGTTCTCATTGGTACCACCGCTGGTTTTGATTTTCCTTGTGCTTGGGTCGATAATTATGGGCATTGCAACTGTTAATCAAGCTGGTGCTATTGGCGCTATTGGTGCCACTATCATGGCTGGTTATAAGCTTTATGAAGACAAAAAAGGAGCGCTAAATCCAACCATTCTTGCAATTGCTTCTATTGGGGTGATTTTCACCCTACTTTCGATGTTTGACCTAAATATTAAGAACTTGGCAGTTACACAGAATCACATACCTGTGTTACTGGCTATAATAGCCTCGTTTACGATGATTGTTGCTATTGCTTGGTCCTGCTATCGAACATACAAGGTCGACAACACCCTTAATGAGGTTATGATCGAGACCGCGAAAACAACCTCCATGGTTTTTATCATTCTTCTAGGGGCAGCTATGTTAACATCAGCCTTTAGAGGTTTTGGCGGCGAGCATTATGTAAAAGAATTCTTGCAGAGCCTGCCAGGCGGTTTCTGGACACAATTCATCGTTGTGATGGCTGTTATTTTTATTCTAGGCTTCTTCCTTGATTTTATTGAAATTGCTGTTGTGGTTGTGCCAATCATTGCACCTATTTTACTAGCTGACCCCAGCGCCAATATCACAGCCGTATGGTTAGGAGTAATGATTGGGGTTAATATACAGACTAGCTTTCTTACCCCTCCATTCGGCTTTGCGTTATTTTATCTACGCGGCGTAGCTTCATCTGCGGTGAAAACGATTTCAATTTATCGTGGTGTAGTTCCTTTTATCATCTTGCAGCTAATTGCCTTGGGAATTGTCGGTGCGTTCCCGCCACTGGTCAACTATCTGCCTAATCGTTTTTATCTGTCATCATTTAATGCACCTCCACCGATGAATCCGCGCTTGCAGGCCTGTGTTGAAGAATATCTGGCTGAAACATTTGTTGCCGACAAGGTAGGAATCTCTGCCTCAATAACCAAATTGGAAAAACTCGATCTGAGCAACTTGCCGGAAAAGCTAGCTGATAGCATCTCTAGCTCGACAAAAGCTGCAGGTTCTATATTCGAACGGCTTGAAAAGATTAATGCAGCAAAAGCGGTACTCAATGAAGCAACAATTTCCTATGCCAGCCTGCACACACAAGTGCGAGTTATTCAACGTGAAATTGGCAAGCTGGAAGGGCTGAACAAACGCTATAAGAGTGCGAGGCAGACCGCAGATAATGAAGCAGAGAGGGCAGAACTAACCGTGAAAATGGAAAAGGTAGAGGCGCAAATTGCAGCCTTTAAAGACCAGATACCTGCGGATTGGAAAACAGTTTCTGCCGAATATCAAAAGCATCTGAAAGCTTTGTCCAAGGAAGAGCGCGGCTATCGCCGGGCGATGGATGACAGCTTTAATGGCATCCAGGAAGCGATGAGCATTATCTCCGCCGGGGATGGCTTTGCCGCCTTCCAGCCGATTTTGGCTGACCTGATGGGCTCTGTTAAAACCCTGAAAGGCAAGGAACAGGAACAGGCCATTAAGGATGCGTCCGCAACCTTAAATGATGTGGCTGGCTCAAGCGAAGTGAAATCCCTGCTCAGCAAAGCGCGCCGCGCCTATAAAAAGGATGATATCGAAAAGGCAGACGGGCTGATGACAGAAGCACAAGCCCTTGTTGCTGCAGAAATTAGCTGGCGCGAAAGCGCAGTACGCGATGTTCTGCCAGCACTGGCAAGCTATCAGCAGGAGACAGCGGCAAATATTGGTTTGCGTGGCCAGGATCGCCTGCCTGAATTCCTGGTACCGCGTATTTCAGCCTGTCGTTCTGTCCATACCGATATATCGCTAAACTTCTAGTGCGTTAGCCACTCCATGCTTATGGCCGCTTTGAAAGTGACCATAGGCCGGAGGCACTAACACATATCTCTCTAGCCGCAATTTATCAGGTTTAACAGCTATGGACGCGCAAAAGAGGCTTCTCCTATCCAGCCAGTTTACCCGTTTGCCACAGGCAGATATCGACGCCTTCAACGGTCTGCCTGTTGGCTGGATATCCGATGCGCTGGACAGGCAGTCTGCCCTGCCGCATATCATAAAGCCTGTCACGCAAAAAACCGAATTTGCCGGCTCTGCTCTGACGGTTGAAACCCCATATAATGATAATCTGGCGGTATATGCCGCCCTGTCTATAGCCAGGCCAGGCGACGTGCTGGTTATTTCCATAGATGATGAAAACAGCGC
>JBMZFK010000102.1:0-5273 GCA_049615365.1 Puniceispirillaceae bacterium (SeqCode) | reverse complement strand
CCCGCAATCTATCGCCCCTGCTTTATCCAGCTTATCAACCGTGGTAGCAGTTTTTTTGGCAAGCTGGCCTTTACATGATTTTGAGCCGCCCTCATCTGGCCAGATGGCCGTTTCTGTATGGCGGCCATATAGCTCTTTATGGGCAAGCGGGACACCAAATAGCGGCAAATCGGCATCGCCTTTCGCAACGGACGTTGCCTGATTAAGGCTGAATTCCGGGTCAAGAAAGACGGTGGCATCCAGCTCTCTGCCTAGTCCGTCCAGTGCGCCAATAACCTGCTTGGTGCGCGAGAGTACCGCGCGTTTATCTTGTCGGTTTTCGCTCAGAATATCGGCTATGGATTGATAAAAGGGCATTTCTAAAGGTCCCTTGCTCGAAGCTGGGCAGCAGCGGCATCTTCAAACAAATCCTTTATTGATTTTCTCTGCCGATGCGTTAGCAGGTCATCTATAGGATATGCGGCCAGTAATTCCAGCAGGGTCTCGCTTGTTTCGGTTGCCAGCTCAATATCTGCCTGACGGATACCGGCGGCGGCAAGCTGGTCTTTTATCTGGGTCTTATATTGTTTTTTTTCCATAATACTAAAACCTATCCTTGCTTATGCGATGCGACAAGCTGAAAATAGGATTTGAACCCAATGTTTTTTGGCTATTTGTTTGCGCGCAGCATTGGCATTAATCTATCTTTACCAATTACCTGTGCCTGTGGCAGTATTTTTTTATGCCCCATGAACAACATGATGACGATCCGCACAGCCTTCTGCCACCTGACCCTCAGCTACAGGTAAAGGCTCTTGAAACTCTTCTCAGCGAAAAAGGCCTGATCGAGCGCGATGCTCTGGATGCGATTATTGATGTCTATCAAAATCAGATTGGCCCGCAAATAGGGGCAGAAATCGTAGCCAGAGCCTGGCTGGAACCGGCCTTTAAAGCTCGGCTGTTAGAGGATGCAGAAGCTGTTCTGGCAGAGATGGAATTCGCTGGGCGGCAAGGCGAACATGTTGTGGTTGTCGAGAATACTGAACAAATACATAATATAGTCGTATGTACCCTATGCAGTTGTTATCCATGGCCGCTTTTAGGGATACCGCCTTCTTGGTACAAATCAGATGCCTATCGCAGCCGGGCGGTTCGCACCCCGCGTGCGGTGCTGGCAGAGTTTGGTCTTACATTACCAAAAACGACAAATATCAGAGTATGGGATTCTACCGCTGAAATCCGCTATCTGGTCCTGCCGCAACGCCCCGGCGAAACAGCCGGATTAGATCTGCAAGCGTTAAAAAATTGGGTCACCAGAGATAGCATGATTGGGACAGGCTTACCGCAGCCACCCCAAAAGCAAAAAAATGCACAAACATCCCTTCCCCTTCCTGGCGCGTAAAGAAAGCCCCTCTTGGTTATGGCTGATAATTTTGCTGATGATAAACCTTTGAAGCCGCATGATATGGGTGGGCAGCCAGCGGGGCCTGTTCTGCCTGATTTTGACGGTGAGCCTGTATTTAAGCAGGCCTGGCATGGCCGTGCATTGGCCCTGACTCTGGCGGCGGGGGCGCTGGGTAAATGGAATTTAGATGCATCACGTAATGCACGTGAAAGGCTGCCAGCTAAGGATTATCAGCGTTTTAGTTATTATGAAAAATGGCTGGCCGGGCTAGCTAATTTACTGGTTCAACATCAGCTGGTTAGCCGTGATGAACTTGCCTCTGGGCGCGCAGATAAAAATAGCCCGGTGATAGAAGCGCGCCCGCTTCCAGCGACCAAGGTTGAGGCCGTGCTCAAAAAAGGTGGGCCAACGCGCCGTCCTGTTGTATCCTCCCCGCGCTTTTCTACAGGGGATAGGGTGCAGACCAGAGACCCGCAAAACGTCGCACGCCAGCCACACGGCCATACCCGCCTGCCGCATTATGCCAGCAAGAAAACCGGCCACATATTGGCCTGTTATGGGGCGCATATCCTGCCAGATAGCCATGCCCATTTTATGGGTGAGGCGCCGGAATATTTATATAATGTTCGGTTCCTGGCACGCGATTTATTCGCCGATGCAGAAAAGCCAGATGATGAGATTTGTCTGGATTTATTTGAGAGCTATCTGGAGCCCGTAACATGACCGAACAGATACTAGAAGCAGCAGATGTAGCTCGCCGACCGTTTCAGGCACCTTGGCATGCAGAGGTTTTTGCCCTCACCCTTGCCCTGCACAGAGCCGGACAATTCAGCTGGCTAGAATGGACAGAATATCTTGCTGCTGCTCTGAAAACCGAGACAAATCTGCTGCCGGACAGCGCCCAAGATGAGGCCTATTATCAGGCATGGTTAGAAGCGCTTTGCGCTATTGTTACCGATAAAAATATCACTTCTGCAAGGCAAATCGCCGAGATGAAAAAAAGATGGGTTGATGCCTATATCCATACACCGCATGGCCAGCCTGTTCATCTAGGCTAGTTTAGTTTCTGTATAGTTATGGTTCAGTTATACGGGGTTCGATGCCCTAATACGGGGCTGTCAGCAGCCTGAATTTCAACTATATCAATAGCTTAGCATATCATCACCAAAGGTACAGTGCCTTATTCTGGATAACAGTTTGGATAATAGCCCAGGTCCCAGATTCAAGTTCCAACAATTCCGTTTCTCGAACCCCGCCCCTTGGCACCTGCTGACTGCTTACTGCTCATTTAACGCTCACTTCCTAGCATTCCCGAATATTCGGTTTCTTAGGTCAAGACAAATGGCGCCTAGTATGCTACAAACGCCGCAGTTTAAACAATGATCAATTAGAAAGCTGCTATGCAAGACCAAATCCCCCAAAGTGCGACTATTCCAGATAGTGATTATGTGATTTTTGGCGGGACAGGTGACCTTGCCTTGAGAAAGATATTTCCAGCTTTGTTCTGGCGCTATCTTGACGGTCAAATTACCCGTAATTTTCGACTTATCGCAACCTCTCGAAAACCGTTGGAAGTGTCGGAATTTGCAGAAAAGTTAAAGCCGTTTTGTAAAGATGCATTGGCCGGGTTGCAGGATGCTGAGCCGGTTTGGGAAGATTTCATCAAGCTGATCTCCATTCAAATTGTGGATATTGCTTCTGGGGGTGGAGCGGCAGCCCTGGCAGATTTTCTGGCAGATAAAGCAGATGCGCGCCGTCCACTGATTTACTATCTAGCGGTTGCGCCAGCGTTATTCGGGCCAAGTTGCCAGCTGTTAAAAGAGGCTGGCCTGGCTTTGCCGCAAAGTCGTGTTGTGGTGGAAAAACCACTTGGTAATGACTATGCTTCTGCAGAAAAAATCAGCCAGGAAATTCGGTCTGTTTTCAGTGAAGATCAAATCTATCGTATTGATCATTATCTGGGTAAAGAGACCGTTCAGAACTTGATGGCGCTGCGCTTTGCTAATGTGATTTTTGAGAGCCAGTGGAACAATAACGCTATCGACCATGTGCAGATTACGGTAGCCGAAACGGTCGGGGTAGGGCAGCGCGCCAGCTATTATGATAAAAGTGGCGCCTTGCGCGATATGGTGCAAAACCACCTGTTGCAGCTGGTATGTCTGGTGGCGATGGAGCCGCCTTCGCATTTTGATGCTAATCAGGTGCGCGATGAAAAATTGCGCGTTTTAAAGGCACTTCGGCCGTTAAAAGCTGAAGATATTATGCGTGGCCAATATCAGGAATATGAAGGCGAAATAGGTGAGCGTTCGGATACCGAAACCTATGTAGCGTTAAAGCTGGGTATCGAAAATTGGCGCTGGGCAGGGGTGCCGTTTTTTGTGCGTACAGGCAAAAAGCTGGCGATGCGCGCAAGCGAAATTATTATCACCTTTAAAGAAAAGCCACATGATATCTTCGCCAATGGCAGAGATTTAGAGCCCAAAGAAAATATGCCTAACCGTCTGGTTATCCGATTGCAACCTCAAGAAGGGGTGCGCTTGCAGCTAATATCAAAAGAGCCTGGCCCGGGCGGTATGCGCCTTTTCCCCTCAGAGCTAAATCTGTCTTTTGACAATACTTTTGATGCGCGGCTACCCGATGCGTACGAGCGATTATTGATGGATACCGCCAGAGGAAACCAGACGCTATTTATGCGCCATGATGAGGTGTTGGCTGCCTGGAGCTTTATTGACCCGGTTATAAAGCTGGCATCGCACACGCCGCCAAGCTTGTATCGGTCAGGCACCTTTGGCCCGGAAGATAATTTATTTGGCGATAGCCCGGAGAAGTGGATTGATCCAAAACAGGATACTGATTGATCTGTTTTCAAAAAATTTATTAATTAGTAGGCCCCTAAAATGACGATTTTATCACCAGATGCAAACAGCCAGCGTATTGCAGAAGCGATTGCAACCTGCCTTATTGATGCGATTGAAAAACGCGGCTCTGCCAGCCTCGTTGTATGTGGCGGTTCTAGCCCGCTGGAGATATTCTCGTGTTTGCAGGCAAAGAAACTGCCATGGCAAGCGGTCTGTATTACGCTGGCAGATGACCGCCAGGTGCCAGCAGAAGACCCGCATAGTAATATCAGGCTGGTATCTGAACATTTATTAATCAATAATGCGGCTGAGGCAACTTTTATCCCCCTTCAGGAGTTGGATGCGGAACGCGCAATGCCGTTTGATGTGGTGTTGCTGGGGATGGGCCCAGATGGTCATATCGCGTCACTATTTCCAGATATGCTGGATAATGCAGATGCGTTTAGCCTGCAGGCGCCGCCGCAAATCCTGTATACAGAAGCCAAGGGCAACCCGCTTGTGCCGCGCATTAGCATGAATTTGACGATGCTAACAAATTGTCATGCCTTGTTGTTGCTGATTAAGGGCGAGCAGAAAAAAGCTCTGGTCGCAGAAGTGCAGGCAGAAGCGGCGGCGGCCCCGCAGCGCTATCCGGTAGGGATGCTGCTAGCACAAAGCAAAAAAGCTGTTCAGCACTGTTATCTGGATTAACCCTGATATGAGGATAGAATGAAGCCATTGCAAAAAAAAATAGCGCAGGTCATAGAGCGGGTGCGGGAGCGTTCTGCTGCCAGCCGTTCTGCCTATTTAGCTGATATTGAAAAAATGCATAGTGCTCCAGATTCAGACAGGCGTTCTGTGGCCTGTTCAAATATGGCCCATGTCGCAGCGGCGGCAGGGCCGGATCAGGATGAATTGCTTGGCCAGTCAGATGCCCTGAAGCCCAATATCGCCGTGATTACCGCCTATAATGATATGCTTTCTGCCCATCAGCCCTTTGAGAATTATCCTGCCCTTATCCGTGCAGCGGCCAGAGAGGCAGGGGCAACCGC
>JBMZFK010000101.1:0-5397 GCA_049615365.1 Puniceispirillaceae bacterium (SeqCode) | reverse complement strand
TCATCGCGATACCAAATTGTCCGGTATGCCACCAATCTATATCTCTTGCCGCCCGCGCAGCAGAAGCGGCAGGGATAGCCAGCGTGATCATGGGATGCGCACTGGACATTGCCAGGCATGTAGGGGTGCCCCGCTTTTATTTTTCAGATTTTCCGCTTGGCAATAGCTGTGGACGACCAAATGATGTGGCCTCTCAGGATCAGACTCTGCAAGGGGCGCTTGACCTGCTTGCCGCAGCAGAAAAACCGCGCACCATATGGCATTCTCCCTTGCGCTGGCACGGGCCAGAGAACTGGAAAGATGATTACGCCAATATTGCCAAATTGTCGAAACATGAAATAGCCAGCAGGCGGGCAGATTTTGATAACGCCAAACAGGCTGCAAAGACCGGCAAAGAACAAGCTGGCGCGCCCAATCCAGCACTGCCTCGCCGCGCCTAGCGCAGTCCCCATTCTTTAAAAACAGCCTGATCATGCTCGCCTAGCCGCGGTGGTGGGCGCTCATATCTGGCAGGTGTTTTAGATAGTTTTGCTGGAAAGGCCGCCCCTTTAAAAACAGCCCCGTCTTCCCGTTCCAGATGAACTTCCATCTGGCGATGTTGCAGATGCGGGTCAGCAAAAATTGCCGGAATATCATTTATCGGCCCACAGGGTACATTCACTGCTTCCAATAGAGAAATCAGCGTCTGTTTTTCATAAGATACCAGCAAATCAGCAATCGTTTGATCGGTTAACTCGCGGTTGTCACATCTGGCTTCATTGGTTTTAAACCGCGCATCTTCGGCCATTTCCGGAACATTAAGCACTCCGCAAAGCCGGCTAAACTGGCCATCATTGCCGCAATTGATAATCACATGCCCATCAGCAACGGCGAATACACGGTAGGGGACAATACTGGGGTGATTATTCCCCATACGCCGGGGCGTGATCCCGCAATTCAGCCAGTTTGAAGACTGGTTCGCCAGCATCGCTACCTGACAATCCAGCAACGCACAATCAATATGCTGGCCCTCGCCAGAATGGGTTCGATAATACAGGGCGGCCAATATCGCGCTAACCGCGTTCAAACCTGTAAACAGATCACAAATAGCCACGCCTACCTTTACCGGCTCGGCGCCCGGGCTGCCATCAGGCTGGCCGGTAATGCTCATCAGGCCGTCCATGCCCTGAATCAAAAAATCATAACCAGGCCGATTTGCATAAGGCCCGCTATGTCCAAACCCGGTAATGGAACAATAAATCAAACCCGGATTAAACGCTTTCAGACTTTCATAGTCCAGGCCATATTTCTGCAAGCCACCTGGCTTGAAATTTTCAACAAGTATATCCGCTTTACTGGCTAGCTCCCGCGCGGATTGCGCCCCTTCCTCAGTTGTGAAATCAAGGGTGACAGAGCGTTTGTTGCGATTACAACACGCAAAATAGGCCGCCTCACTACGCACACCATTATCATCTTCAATAAAGGGCGGGCCCCACCCGCGCGTATCATCACCGCCATTCGGGTTTTCAACTTTCACCACATCTGCCCCTAAATCTGCCAGCATCTGGGTAGCAGATGGCCCTGCAAGGATACGACTTAGATCAAGGACTTTTACGCCCGCTAGGGCCGAGGGATCAGAAGGGGAGATTACCATATCACTGCCTTTATTTTTTTAACGAAGGGTCATTGTCCTGGATAAAGCCTAACAGGTTTTTGACAAATGCAAAGGCTTGCTAAAGCCGGGCAAACTTGCCTAGGCTTTTATAAAGATGCGTAAAGGAGATAAACACTTATGGATTTCTCGTTATCGGCCGAGCAACAGGCACTTATCGATACCACCCGAAAATTTGCCGCCGCAGAATTGCCAGATCTGGCCAGAACCATAGAGCAGACCAATAGCCCGCCGCCGCGCAGCCTGTTGAAGCGCTATGCTGAGCTTGGATTGTTGGGAATCAATCTTCCAGCTGAATATGGGGGGGCGGGAATGGGCCATCTGGAAGCGGTGCTGGCGCTAGAAGAGCTGGCAAAAATATCATGTGCAATCGCCTTTCCTGTTTTTGAAAGCAGCTTTGGCCCTGCGCTGGCCATCGCCCATTTTGCCCCAGAAGAAATGCGTAGAAGAATCCTGCCACAAATTTGTGGTGGGGATATGGTGCTAGCGGTCTCAATGTCCGAGCCACAGGCCGGAACTGCGCTAACTGATTTAAAGACACGCGCTACCCTACACGGTGACAAGGTAATTGTTAATGGGACCAAACGCTGGTGTTCCGGGGCAGGCCATGCAGATGCCTATCTTGT
The DNA here is from genome assembly GCA_049615365.1 of Puniceispirillaceae bacterium (SeqCode). GTDB lineage: Bacteria > Pseudomonadota > Alphaproteobacteria > Puniceispirillales > Puniceispirillaceae > JADHLI01. The sequence continues at coordinate 3,120 of JBMZFK010000101.1, read as the reverse complement.
CTATTGCCGGATGTCAGATGCACTAGGGGCCAAGGGGATTGGCGCGGTGTTGATAGAAAAAGACACACAAGGTTTCAGTTTTGGTGCCGCAGAACAGCATATGGGCTTTCGCGGTATCCCAAGTGCAGATATGTTTTTCGATGCGGTGGAAATTCCAGCGGCCAATATTGTGGTGCCGGCAGGCGGGTTTAAACAATTGATGGAAGCCTTTGATCTGGAGCGGTGCGGCAATACCACAATGAGCCTTGCCTGTGCCCAATCAGCCTTTGATTGTGCGCTCGCCTATGTTCAGGAACGCCAGCAATTTGGTAAGCTGCTGGTTGATTTTCAGGCCGTACAGTTGAGCCTGGCAGAAATGAAAATGAAACTGGACGCCGCCCGCATGCTGCTCTATCGGGCGGTGGTCAATGCCCAAACCGGCCTGCCCAGCATTGCCGACAGCTCTATTGCTAAATGCTATGCGAACGAGATCACAAGAGATGTGACAGGCGCGGCGTTGCAATTAATGGGGGGCTATGGATATTCTGCTGCCTATCCGATGGAGCAGAAAATGCGCGATGCATGGGGATGGGGAATCGCTGGCGGGGCCATAGATGTCCAAAAGACCAATATTGCCTCTGCGCTTGTTGGACGACGTTTTAATCAACGCGCCCGTTAATTTATGCTATCGTTATTCAAATTGTTGGCTGAAGGAAAACTGGTATGTCAGATGAGACCCCAAAAACAGCAGGCTGGCGCCCCTATCCGCGCTATCCAGACCAGGATGTGATCAGCCTTGATGCCGAATTTGACGGACTTACCATTTTTTCTGCAGCGATAGAACGGCTATATACCGGATGCCGATGGGCAGAAGGGCCAGTTTATTTTGGCGATGGCCGCTATTTACTGTGGAGCGATATACCCAATCAGCAGATATTGAAGTGGGAAGAAGAGACAGGCGCAGTATCTGTTTTTCGCAAACCGTCAAATTTTGCCAATGGCCATACCCGCGATCGGCATGGCAGGCTGGTTAGTTGTGAGCATGGCCGCCGCCTAACCCGCACCGAATATGATGGCACGATAAAGGTGCTGGCAGATAGCTATCAGAACCGCCCGCTAAACTCGCCAAATGATGTGATTGTAAAATCGGATGGCTCTATCTGGTTTACCGACCCGGTTTTCGGGATTTTGGGCAATTATGAAGGGGTGCAGCAATCGAGCGAGAATACCCCTGCTTTGTATCGGCTTGACCCGGATAGTGGCGAGCTGCGCGTGATGGCAGATGATATAGATGGGCCGAACGGCTTGTGCTTTTCTCCGGATGAGCGCATCTTGTATGTTGTTGCCAGTCGCTCTGCACCACATCGCACCATTCTGGCTTATGATATGTCTGCAGATGGGCAACATATCGAAAAACATAGCCGCCGCGTGCATATAGATGCAGGTAAAGGCGGTACCCCGGACGGGATGCGATGTGATATTCACGGTAATTTATGGTGTGGCTGGGGGATGGGCAGTGATGCGTTGGACGGGGTCATGGTCTTTAACCCCAAAGGCAAGGCGATTGGCCGTATTGTCCTGCCCGAGCGTTGTGCAAATGTATGTTTTGGCGGGATACAGCGAAACCGCCTGTTTATGGCCGCTAGCCAGTCTATCTATGCGCTATATGTAAATACACAAGGCGTAAAAGGTGGATAGGTGTCGCGCAATTATTTATCGCTCTTAGATGGGCGTTATTGATAAGGATATCATCATGCTTCATATCATCCGCCATAGGGCGCTTTTTCTGCTTTACTGGTTGGCCGCGCTATTCTGGCTTCCGGCAACCAGCTTTGGCGGCGAGCTGGAAATTCGCACCCTCAGCCCTGGGGGCGGGGTTGCCGTAGAACAGGGGATGCGCGCAAAAGTGCATTATCAGGGACGTCTTAGCGATGGCAAGGTGTTTGATGACTCTCGCGAACGCGGGACGCCGTTCACCTTTACCCTTGGCGCTGGCGAAGTCATTGAAGGCTGGGACAAAGGCATTCTGGGCATGGAAGTTGGCGAAAGACGCCAGCTGATTATTCCGCCGGAACTGGGCTACGGGCTGCGCGGGGCGGGCAATGTTATTCCGCCCGGAGCAACCTTGACCTTTGATATTGAGCTGATCGCTATCAGATGGCCGCCCACACTGAGCGCCATCAGTCCGGAGGCGCTGGCAGAAGCCCACGATGAAAATCAGGTAATCATTGATATCCGCAATAAAGATGCGCGGGCAAAAACAGGGGTGATTGAAGGCGCAGAAATGCTTACCGCCTTTGCCAGTTCTGGCCAGCTTCACCCGCAATTTCAGCGCAAATTTGCAGAGCTTATCAAAGCGCTGGAAACACCCTTTATTATCTATGATGAAGATGGTGAGGCCGCAGCCTATCTTGGTGCCGCGATGGTCAAACAGCTCGGTTTCGAGAATGTATCCTATCTGGAAGATGGCATTTATGCTTGGAAGAAATCCGGGCGGCCATTAATAGCCTATCAGCCATGACTGCAGGCGCAGTGGGTTGTGCCTAATGCACCTGCATGACTTTGCGCCACCCCTCGCCATCCCATTGATAGCCCAGCTCTTCTTTTACGGTTTTGAAGAATTCTTCCTTGTCGCCCGTGATATACATCAATGAAAGACCAAGCGCATGCCATATTTCTAGAATTTCTTTTTGGTCTTTTTTATTCATCATGAAACACGCCTTGATAGATGGACAGATGCGCCTATCGATCCAATTTTCATGCCAATTCAAACAAAGGCAGAAAAAGATTTTCAAGAATCTTTTCCCACGATAATAACTGGCTCTGTCAGGCAAATTAAGCGTGACAATTACGCATTATTTATCAGCAGCTTATTCCGATTTTACATGCATCTTATTCAGGCAGGGCTGGTAGCCTGCCTTCAGCTTTCAGCGCGGCAAATCCATTAAAGGTATCCTCCACCCCTTCGCGCAACGAGATAGAGGGATATTCCGGTACAAAATCGCGCAATGCCTGTTCATCCAAATCTGCAGGAAAGGGAAATTCCGGCCCGTCACAAGAAATATCTGAATCTGGAGCGACCTCTTTTACGATAGCCAGACCATCTTCCAGTCTTTCGCACCGGCCATTGAGATCAAATAC
>JBMZFK010000100.1:0-5645 GCA_049615365.1 Puniceispirillaceae bacterium (SeqCode) | reverse complement strand
CGATTTCCTGGGGCACCTGAGTAAGGGCCAGAAACCCATTATAAAAGGCTGCCCCCAAGATGATGAAAAAGATCATGGCTGTAGATTGGCCGGTTGCAAAAAAGCACTTCGCCAGAGAAGAAAGAGTCAACCCGCCTGAAAAATAGGCCATTAACCCGGTGCCAAACGCACCTATTGCTGCGGCTTCGGTAGGGGTAAACCAGCCCAGATAAATGCCGCCCACAACCAACAGAAACAGGGTCAGAACCGGCCATACATCCAGCATGGCGCGCAGCCGTTCCATATAGGAACGCCGAGCTTGCAGGCCAGCAGATTGTGGATAGATGCGAACATAAATCGTAATAACCAGCATATAGCCAGCTGCCGCCATCAGACCGGGAATAAAGGCGGCTAAAAACAGCTTGGCAATATTTTGTTCTGTTAAAATCGCATAAATAACCAGCACAACAGAAGGCGGTATCAAAATGCCCAGCGTGCCGCCAGCTGCCAATGTGGCGGTAGAAAATCCGCCAGCATAGCCCAGACGTTTCATTTCCGGCATGGCAACCTTGCTCATCGTGGCAGCGGTCGCCAGAGAAGAGCCGCAAATAGCGCCAAACCCTGCACAGGCGCCCACTGCCGCCATGGCAACCCCGCCCTTGTGATGGCCCAGCCAGCTTTCGGCGGCGTTAAACAGCGCCTTACTCATCCCGCCAAGCGTTGCAAAATGCCCCATCAGTAAAAACATCGGCACGATGGATAAAGAATAGTTTGAAAAGGTGGAAAAGCTCTCATGGCGCAATCGTCCAAAGGCCACTGCGGTATCGCCTGTAACCAGTATCATGCCAATAAGGCCAGTTACCAACATTGCCAGCCCGATAGGCACGCGCAGGAATATCAATAACAGCAATACAGGAAAAGAGCCGATGCCAAGCGCAATATCTGTCATCACTTGCCTGCCTGTTCCTGTAATTTATTTGGCCGGCCAAAAAACTGTTCCATGCACCGATAATAGGCAACAGATGTCGCAACAAACGCCGCTGCATAGGCCATCAGCAGGGCAGCCGCATAGCCATACCAAACAGGCATTTCCAATAGCGAGGTGGTCTCATGGCTGCGATATTTATCCCCCAGCCCGTTCCCCAACTGCCAGGCAATAAGAATAAGAGCCAGCGCAAAACCTATCTCTGCCATGCAAATAAGGCCGCCACGGATTTTTTTTGGCAGCCTGTCGGTGAAGATATTTACACAAGCATGTCCAGACTGTAGCTGGCATAAAGGCAGGAAGGCGAATATGACACAGGCCATTCCGGCTTCCAGCAACTCGTAATCTCCTGTGACTGGCCCGATACCTGTCTCTATCAGGCGATTTGCCAGCACAGGCATCGCCATCTGAACCTGATCAAGATGCAGAAAACTATTTAGCATACGCCCCGCCACAGACAGGCAGGTCAGCATCGTCAGCGCAATTAAAAGCGTGCCGCCAATCAGGCTGGTTATTCGTGAAATCGTTCTGACTAGACTTATCATAGGCAGATTAACCTATCTAAAAGCATTGGCGTTTGCATATATGGGCTAGCCAATCAGCTTGTTTAAAAAGGCTAGCTACCCAGCGCGCGCATACAGCTATCCTGGCTAGCACGCGCCTCGGCAACCAATGCCGCCCCGTCCAGACCTTTTTCATTCATATCCGCTATCCAGCGTTGATAGATAGGCTGAACGGTCTGTTGCCATTGCGCCACCTTGTCGCCGCGAAGGGTGATAATATTATTGCCATTATCAATCGCCAGCTGGCGAGCCGGTCCATCCTGACCAGCCTGGGTGCGGCCAGCAAATACCGAAAATTCCAGTCCAGAATTTTTATCAATGACCGCCTTTAGATCGGCGGGCAGGCTGGCATATTTTTCCTTATTCATCGCCATGATAAAGGTCAGGGTATACAAAGCCGCCCCTTCAAATTCGGTATGGTTTTCGACCAGATCAGGAACCTTCAGCGATGTGGTTACCTCCCACGGAATAGTCGTGCCATTCAAAACACCTTTAGCCAGACTTTCCGGTACAGCAGGGACAGGCATACCAACAGGGGTTGCGCCTACCTGTTCCAGCAGCTGATTTACCACGCGCGAGCCGCCACGGATTTTCATACCCTTCAGATCGGCAATTTCTTCAACAGGATCTTCGGTATGAATAACGCCGGGTCCATGCACCCATGTGCCCAGAATATGCATATCGGCAAATTCTGTATCTTTCATACGCTTTTCAAACATTGTCCAAAAAGCACAGGAAAGCGCCCCGACATCTTTCATCATAAAGGGCAGTTCGAACACCTCGGTAGAGGGGAAACGCCCGGGCGTATATCCAACCACTGTCCAAATAATATCGGCAACCCCGTTAACCACCTGATCGACCAGCTCTGGCGGGCGACCCCCCAACTGCATAGAGGGGTAATGATCTATCTGGATTCTGCCACCAGAATCCTGCTCGACTCTTTTCGCCCAAACATCCAGAACCAGTTTTGGGGCGTTTGCATTGGCCGGCAGGAACTGATGCATTTTCAAAGTTACATCTTGTGCCAATGTTAAAGTCGGACTGGACAGGCCAATCCCTATCGCGGTAACCGCGCCCAGAATAAAGTTAGACAGGAATGTTTTTCTTATCGTCATTTTCATCTGTGCCAAATTCTTGAAATGTCGCTATAGACTGTAGCCAAATTGCTACCTGAAAAATGCAAATATAGCAATAAAGTTATGTTCGGCGCTGACAGTTTTGATGGGTGTGATTATACTGACCTGTAACCACATACCGCCAGTTACAAACATTTGTTCTGACCCTATAATCAGAGGCGGATATTATAAGGTAATAGAAACAGAAGGGATCGCTGATGGATATTTCCGGGCAAAAGGCCATGGTAACAGGGGGCGCTAGCGGGCTGGGTGCGGCAACTGCCCGGCATCTGGCCGCACAAGGGGCAGAGGTGACTATTCTGGACTATGACGGGGATAAGGCCGCTGCGGTTGCGCAGGATATTGGCGGGCTTGGCCTTGCCTGTGATGTGCGTGACGAGGAAGAAGTCGCACAGTGTCTGGCGGCATCACTTACCTATTTTGGGCAGGTGCCGCGAATTGTTGTAAATTGTGCCGGTATCGCCGCAGGGGCGCGTGTGGTGGGGCGCGAGGGAAAGCTTTCCATAGATTTATTTCGGCAGGTTGTGGAAGTTAATCTGCTTGGCTCATATCATGTGATGAGCCATTGCGCGAAAGAGATGATGGCATTACCGCCGCTGGAAACAGGAGAGCGCGGCGTGATTATCAATACCGCCTCTGCCGCCTATGAAGATGGGCAAATCGGACAGGCGGCCTATGCGGCATCAAAAGGGGCAATTGCGTCCATGTGCCTGCCAGTGGCACGCGAATTTGCCAAAACAGCTATTCGGGTGATGACGATTGCACCGGGCCTGTTTCACACCCCGATGATGGAGGGGTTGCCCGAAGAAACCGTCGAGGGGATTATTGCCACAATTCCGTTTCCCAACCGTCTTGGCCAGCCAGTAGAGTTTGGCCAGCTGGTCGGGGATATCGTGCAAAATGCCTATCTGAATGGCAGCATCATTCGCCTGGATGGGGCGGTGCGCCTGCCGCCAAAATAACTCGTTACATTATCGCTGGCTCTTTCATGCCGCATAAAGACTAGTTTGAAACGGTTTAAGAAGAATGGCTGTTTCTGAAAATGGATGAACAGGTATCCTGTATTGGCGCGGTTATGGATCGTGCCGCAATAAAACTTCTTTCACCTGAGGGCTGAAACGTGCGGAAATTCCCCCCTGAACGAATTGTGTGCCTGACCGAAGAAACTGTGGAAACGCTGTATCTGCTGGGTCAGGATGCCCGCATTGTTGGCGTTTCTGGCTATGTGGTGCGTCCTGCACAAGTACGCAAGGAAAAACCGCGCGTCGCGGCTTTCACCTCGGCCGATATTCCAAAAATTCTGGCCCTAGAGCCAGATATCGTGCTGACCTTCTCGGATTTACAGGCACCGATTGTTGCAGAGCTAATCACGCTAGGCGTGACCGTGATGGCCTATAATCAGCGCGACATTGCCGGAATTTTGGCCATGATCCGGCATCTTGGCGCGCTGGTAGGGGCATCTGATACCGCAGAAAAACTTTCAAAAAGCTATGAGGACAGGCTGAAGAAAATCGCCGCAAGCGTGCAGGGCAAGCCGGTGCCATCTGTCTATTTTGAAGAATGGGATGACCCGATGATCAGCGGCATTAAATGGGTATCGGAACTGGTGGAAATCGCTGGCGGACGCGATGTGTTCAGCCAATTGGCAAACCAGAAAGCTGCAAAAGACAGGTTTGTGTCCTCCCGGCAGGTGATAGAGGCCGCACCGGATATTATTCTGGCCTCCTGGTGCGGGAAAAAAGTTCGGGTAGAAAAAATCGCCGCCCGCCCTGGATGGCAGGATATTCCGGCGGTGAAAAATAAACAGATTGCCGAAATAAAATCAGCCATTATCCTGCAGCCTGGCCCTGCCGCGCTGAGCGATGGGCTGGATGCGATTAAAGAGATATTATCATGAATAAAAAACCTGCGGTTATGTCCTGGTCCTCTGGCAAGGATAGCGCCTTTGCCCTGCAGGCCGCCCGCCAGCGCCCCGATATTGAACTGGTCGGCCTTGTCTCTACCTTTAACGAAATGTTCGACCGGGTCGCTATTCACGGCACGCAAAGGAAAATCGCGGCAGCACAGGCACAATCGCTGGGCCTGCCCCTGATAGAGGTGGACCTGCCCTATCCTTGTAGTAATGAAGATTATGATGCGAGTATGGCGGCCTGTGTGAACAGTCTGAAAAGCCGGAATATCCATGATTGGGTGTTTGGTGATTTGTTTTTGGAAGATGTGCGCGCCTATCGCGAAGAACGGTTGCTGGGGGCTGGCTTGACCCCGCATTTCCCTTTATGGGGGATGGATACACCCCAGCTTGCACAACAGATGCTGGCAGACGGGCTGGTCGCCCATATTGTGACCCTGAACCCGAACAAACTGCCCAAAGAATTATGCGGCCATCCATTTAATCAGGCGTTTTTGGAGCAGCTGCCAGAGTGCGTAGATCCGTGTGGCGAAAATGGCGAGTTTCACACCGTTGTCTCTTTCGCCCCGGGCTTTGCCGCGCCGCTAAATCTGGTTCAGGGGGAAACCGTAGAAAGAGAAGGCTTTGTCTATACCGATTTCAGCCTGCCTGCGGTTGGATAGACAAAAAATTACCATATCCGCACCAGCCAGCCCCATCCCTCCAGGGGTAAAAGGCTGAAAAGGGGGCAATCACCCCGCCTGCCTGTCAATTTCACCATAAGCACTCACCCTACCTTCAGCCCCTGCGGCTAGCTGATTTGACCAATAGAAACCTTTCTATGCTTGACATCGGCTAACAGTCTTTTTCTAGTTAAAGACAGGAAAAAGATAGGCGCTTTTTTAGGGGAGGGCGATATGAATTCCCATTACCGTGTTGTGGTTATTGGCGGCGGCGTGGTTGGCGCGTCGGTCATTTACCATCTGGCCAAGATGGGCTGGAGTGATGTGTGTATGCTGGAACGCTCGGTCCTGACCGCCGGGTCTTCCTGGCATGCGGCAGGGGGAATTCACGCCCTGAATGCCGATCCCAAT
>JBMZFK010000099.1:0-5718 GCA_049615365.1 Puniceispirillaceae bacterium (SeqCode) | reverse complement strand
TATTCACCGTCACCGCATTGCCCATGGCAAGGCAAATGCCGCCCTGTCGCTGGGCATGGGGTCAAGGGCGCTGGGGGACAGGGCAGAGGTGCAAGCCTATTTTATTGATGCGGTTGGCCGGATGATGGATGGCGATTTTATTCCTGTGCCGGGCGGTGTGCTGGTGAAAAATGCAGCTGGCGAGATTTTGGGCGCGGTGGGTATTTCCGGTGATTTGTCTGACAATGATGAAAAAGCAGCGGTCGCAGGTATTGAGGCGGCAGGCCTGCATGCAGATACAGGCGCCTAGCCCCGGAATACCCATAAGGTGCTGAAATAGGTCTGTTCCTCTGGCGCTATATTTGCTAGCAAGCAGGGGGCGCACAGCATTCAGGGCGGTTCTGCAGGGCCAGGAATTAACAGAGCCGGGATGTAATAAGATTGGCCAAAACCACCAATTGAGGCTGGAAACGCCAATACTGCCAAAAATGCTGATAAAGCCTGAAATGCCAATAAAGACAGAGTGAGCAAGGATAGAGTTGGCAAAAATGAAAGTGGTTCTTTTATGAATATTTATCGTGCCATTAAAGAAGAGATGCTGGTGCCTATTCATCCAGCCGGATGGCCGTTTATCACGCTGTTCGCAGCCATTACAGTGATAATTGGTCTGGCTTTTGAGCCGTTTTTCTGGTTTGGGGTGCCAGCCACCTTGTGGTGTGTGTATTTCTTTCGTAATCCGCCGCGTGTCACCCCATCTGATTCGCTAGCGGTCATCGCCCCTGCAGATGGGCGAGTGTTATCGGTTGGAGAAGCCGACTTGCCGCCGGAATTAAATCTGCCAGAAGGGCGCTGGCGCTGTATTTCCATTTTCATGAATGTGTTTGACGTGCATGTGAATCGCAGCCCGATTGCAGGCGAGGTGGCCGATAGCCACTATGTAAAAGGCGCCTTTGTAAATGCCAGTCTGGATAAGGCCAATGTCGATAATGAACGTCTGGCTCTGGTGTTAAACACGCAAAATGATGCGGTACCGCAAATAGGCTGTGTACAAATAGCCGGTCTAGTGGCGCGGCGTATTTTATGTGATGTGGATATTGGCGACAGGCTGCGTGCTGGACAGGTCTATGGGTTGATTCGGTTTGGTAGCCGGGTAGATATATGGGTGCCTGTTTCAGCAGAACCTATGGTGCTGGCAGGTCAGCGCACTCTGGCTGGAGAGACCATCTTGGCAAGATTGCCAGCCCCCCGGCAGCCGGTTGCAAAAGCCGGGAAAACTGCAAAAACAGCGATAGCCACAGCTGCGAAGAAGCCTGCTGGAAAGCCGGCAAAGGCATCTGTAAAGGCACCGGCAAAAGCACCAGCAAAGACACCGGCAAAAAAGGCAGCGAAAACCGCAGCTAAAAAGAGCCAGGATAGAGGGTAGTTATGGCAAAACAGAGTGAGGGTGGTAGCGGGAAAAATCCTGCCAGGCGAAAGCCCTTCCGTTCCGTTTCAATGAATTGGCTGTTGCCAAATATGTTAACGATTGGCGGCCTAGTCTCTGGTTTGACAGGGCTGCGATTTGCCCTTGATGGTATCTGGATGACGGCTGTAGCGCTGATTGTTCTGGCGGCTATTTTTGATACGCTCGATGGCCGGATGGCACGATTACTGAAATCCACCAGCGCTTTTGGTGCGGCTCTGGACAGTCTGTCTGATGCGGTGGTTTTTGGCGTGGTACCTGCTTTATGCCTTTATTTATGGGCGCTACAGGGATCTGGAAATTTTGCCTGGGGCACGGCTTTATTTTTTGCTGTCTGTATATTATTGCGGCTGGCCCGGTTTGATTCAGAATTGCCAGACAGACCTGAATATACCCGCAGTTTTTTTGTTGGCGTTCCCGCGCCAGCAGCAGCCTTTCTGGTGCTTGCCCCCATTGTTGCAGAACAGGTATTTGCCATGGCGTGGCTAAAGGATGAAACAACTGTTTCGCTGGTTTTGGTGGCGGTTGGAGCGGCGGCGGTCAGCATCCTGCCAACCTTTAATGGCAAAAATTTCAAGGTCCCCAGCCAGGCTATTCTGCCATTTTTGGCGGTGATAGCGCTTGTCGGGGCGATGATAGCGATGCAGCCCTGGGTGGTATATTTGGGGCTTGCCGCTCTATATCTGGGCAGTTTGCCGATATCGTGTCTGGCCTATTTGCGTCATCGCCGCAACTTCCTGAAACGTCAGGCTGGCACAGACTAACCTCCCTTTTTTAATCTTTTTTTGCCGCACAATAGGCATGGACAAGAGTTTGTGTTAGCCTTTTGACGTTAGCAGAAATGCCGCTCGGGCAGGGTGCATCTACCCCTGAGGGGCAGGCGGGCAAGATAGGAATATCGAATAGAGAATAGAATATAGAAAGCATGAGAGACAGCTTATGGCTGAAACACTTTTAGATAAATGCCTGGCGCGCAATATTCGCATGACCTCCCAGCGTCATATTATCATCAAGGTTATTGAAGGGTCGGACGACCATCCTGATGTAGATCAGCTCTATCTGCGTTCGGTTGCCGAAGACAATACCATCTCTATTGCGACGGTATATCGTACCGTAAAATTACTGGAAGAGGCGGGGGTTATCGAAAAGCTGGAATTTGGGGATGGCCGCGCCCGTTACGAGGAAGCAAGAGAGCATCATGAACATCTGGTAGATGTGGAAACAGGCGAAGTGATAGAGTTTTTCCATGCAGAGCTAGAGGCGCTAAAAGAAGAGATCGCTCATAAAATGGGGTATGAGCTGATTGACCACCGGCTGGAGCTGTATGGTAAGAAAATAAAAGATAGTTAGGAAATTCAGGCACACTACCAGAGATCTGAATTTCATCAGGGGAGGGGTCTTATGTTGTCTGTTATTTGGGGGCGCTATACGGTTTGGCTGTGTACCGCCCTTATCAGCTTTGCCAGTCTTGTCGGGGCGATAATTTTTCATTCCTTTTTTTGGATTTTGGCAGTTGTTGCTGCGGGTTTGTTTTTGCTGGGTTGTGTGGACTATATGCAAAAGCGGCGCGGCGTGATCGCCAATTATCCGCTATTGGGGCGGATGCGCTATTTGCTGGAATCTATCCGTCCGGAATTACGCCAATATTTTTGGGAAGCCGATACTGACGAGCTGCCCTATTCACGCAATCAGCGGGCGATGGTTTATCAGCGGGCAAAGGGTATTCTGGCGGCCCGTCCGCTGGGTACGGTTCTGGATATCTATCGTGAAGATTATAACTGGTTGAACCATTCCATGGTGCCTAGCCATATAGAAAATAAGGATTTTCGGGTCTGTGTGGGAGAGGGCGATCACGCCTATGATTGCGCTATTTTGAATATTTCCGGCACCTCTTTCGGGGCCATGTCGCCGCCTGCGATACAGGCACTGAATAGTGGGGCCAGGCTGGGCGGGTTCGCCCATAATACAGGCGAGGGGGCATTTTCCAAATATCATGCTGCAGGTGGCGGCGATGTGATTTGGCAAATCTCTACAGGCTATTTTGGGTGCCGGACAGCAGATGGCCGCTTTGATGCCGATATCTTTGCCAAAACCGCTAGCCAGCTGCAAATAAAGATGATTGAAATTAAATTGTCACAAGGGGCAAAGCCAGGTCATGGCGGCATGTTGCTGGCCCCGAAAGTCACGCCGGAAATTGCCGAAACCAGAGGCATAAAGCTCTACGAGGATTGTATATCCCCGCCGCGCCATTCCGAATTTTCCACGCCGCGCGGCTTGCTTGAATTTGCCGATCGCCTGCGCCAGCTTTCTGGCGGCAAGCCTGTGGGCATCAAATTATGTATAGGCCATCCGTGGGAATTTGCCGCGATTGTCAAAGCGATGGTGGAAACAGATATAGCGGTGGATTTTATTACCGTAGATGGCTCGGAAGGCGGCACAGGGGCAGCGCCGGTGGAATTTACCGATCATCTGGGCTGTCCGTTGCGCGATGCGCTGGTCTATGTGGATAATGCGCTAAAAGGGGCGGGCCTGCGCCAGCGGGTGAAAATCGCTGCCTCTGACAAGATTGTATCGGCCTATGATGTGGTGCGGCATATCGCGCTGGGGGCGGATTGGTGCAATATGGCCCGGCCCTTTATGTTTGCGCTGGGCTGTATTCAGGCCCGCGATTGTGCATCAGGCAATTGCCCAACCGGGCTGGCCACCATGAATCCGCATCGCTATCGTGTGGTGGATGTGGATGAACGCGCAAAACGGGTGGCTAATTTTCAGCATCATACAATTGAAGCGGTGGCAGAAATGCTGGAGGCAGCTGGCCTTGACGGCCCGCATCAGCTAAGCCGCCGACATATTGTCCGGCGTCTGTCTGCCAGCCAGATTCAACTGGCCGATCAAATCTATCCAAAGGTTGCTGATGGGGCATTATTGCGCGGCGAGAGTGTGGAAGACCCGCGTCTTGCCTCTTACTGGTATCGCGTCACCCCCGACAGCTTTGCTCCGGTGGAGCCGAAATAGGCAGATTTTATCAGCTGGCTTTAAGCCTTTTTTAAGACCTCTTTGTCATCCTTCCCCGATTGCATAGGCCAATCGGGGAAGGGGCAAGGGGTGACAGAGATTTCTGAAAATCAAAAGCAGAAGAAATATTTTAAAGCTGTTTTTGGTGACGAAAATCCCAAAAATAATAAGAAGAAAATTGAAGCGGCTCTTCATCGGGCGCATGAAGTTCGGCAATTTGAAATCCGTCTTTATTGGCAAAGAAGCCTGTTTTCTGGGGCTTTATTCTTGCTTTATTTGGAGCATTTTTTGTCATTTGGAATTTGGAAGACGATGGACTTTTAGAAGATTTATTACTTTTATTGCTGTGTTACATGGGCTTTTTTTCAGTTTTGCCTGGCTGTATCTTGAGAAAGGTTCAAAGTCTTGGCAAAAAAATTGGGGGATGCATATTGATTATCTGGAAGATGATATCACTGGCAGATTACATAAAACCATAATGGGATAAACAGATGAATTTTTTTCACTGAATTCCATTTATAATAAGGTCATAAGCATGTTCATTTTCACATGGTTAGTGCTCTCATTTTTTGTGGTTTATGCCATTTATGAAGCTTTCCCAAAACATCTAGATATATCTATTAATAGTTTTGCATGGTTTGCATTGCAGTTTTTTGAGACATTTGAGGCGAGATTGACCTTTGTGGTTAATCTGTTTGTTCATAAAATTTCAGGCACGAGACTTTTTGTAGCCAACTTTATTTTCTTGGTGATGTCTTACTTATTAATGCGTTTTTTCTTTCTGTCTAAAGGTTCTAGTGGCTACAGGGGGCGTTGGCGGACAAGCAAAGACACTAATCCGGGTGATTTGTCTTGCAAGCCGCAGCTCGTCACAAGGCCATTGTGTGAAATTCAGTTTCCGCGCCATTGAGCGTGCCAATTGACAAAACCGTTTCAAGCTTGTCTAGATAGACAGGTGCGGGGTGGGCTATCTGTCCTTTCTGTTTTTGCTGTAATTCGCTGGCCATTCGGCCATATCAATTGGTATAAAAGCGCGGCGCTGTGGTGAGAGGTGCTTGCCTGCCGCCAACGACCGGGTGCCTATGATACAGTATTTTGCCTCAATGCCCGCTACGGTGTGGCGGATGACCATCGCGCAAGGCCTGTCCATGAGCGTGATGAATATCAATATCATCAATACAGGTCTGGCCGGGGCGATGTTGGCGCCGTCCTTGTGGATGGCGACCTTGCCGCTATCGCTGCAATTTGTCTGTGTGATGCTG
>JBMZFK010000098.1:0-5742 GCA_049615365.1 Puniceispirillaceae bacterium (SeqCode) | reverse complement strand
CCAGCCTTCAATAATGGTCAGTCGCCGCTGATAGGTCTTACCGCTATTTAACAGGGTGATTATCTGGGCAAGGCTGGCCGCTGCGGGAATTTTATATTCACCGGCGCGTGGCTGAAATCGCCCGGCCTCCAGCATCGCTACAATATCCAGATGCAGAGGATGGAAAAGCACCCCTGCCCGATATAATTTATGTTTAATCGTAAATCGCCCATCGCCGACATCAATCGTAACCAGAACCGGCTCTTTGTGGGGGCCTTTTTGGCTGCGAAGACTATCTGCAAAAAGATATCCAGCTATCGCTCCCATAGACCCGAGCATGATCAGCACGACCAGCAAGCGGATAATAAGGCGTTTTAATCGTGACAGAGAAGAGGCTGGAGATGGAGTCTCTTGCTCGCTCACTAGTCAGGCTTGCCGATAATCAGGGAGGCGTTTGTTCCACCAAATCCAAAAGAATTTGACATGGCATTTCGCACCACACGCTTTTTCGCCTGTAGCGGCACCAAATCCAGCCCATCGAGAGCCGGCTCCGGATCATGCAGATTCAGCGTTGGCGGCACAATATCCTGTTCAACCGCAAGGGTAGAGAAAATCGCTTCAATCGCCCCGGCCGCGCCAAGCAAATGGCCAGTTGCGCTCTTGGTAGAGGACATGGAAATATTGCTGTTATCAGAGCCAAGCAAACGGCGAACCGCATTTGCCTCAATAACATCACCTAGCGGTGTAGACGTGCCATGGGCATTGATATAATCGATTTCATCAACCTCCAGCTTGGCCCGTTTCAGGGCTGCGGCCATGGCGCGGTAACCGCCATTGCCATCTTCAGCAGGGGCAGTGATATGATAGGCGTCACCAGACAAGCCATACCCTTTCACCTCACCATAGATTTTCGCGCCTCTGGCTTTGGCATGTTCATATTCTTCGAGTACCAGCGCACCAGCCCCCTCGCCCATCACAAAGCCATCTCTGCCCGTATCATAAGGGCGGGACGCAACCTCCGGGCTGTCATTATAGCTAGTAGACAGCGCACGCGCGGCGGCAAATCCGGCAATGCCCAGACGACAAACCGCTGCCTCGGCACCGCCAGCCAGCATCACATCTGCATCATCAAAAGCAATAAGACGCGCCGCATCCCCTATCGCATGAGCGCCAGTAGAACAGGCGGTAACCACCGCGTGATTTGGCCCGCGATAGCCATAGCGAATGGAAATCTGGCCAGAAATAAGATTGATCAGCGCAGAAGGGATAAAAAACGGACTAATCCGGCGCGGCCCGCGTTCATTTAGCAGCTCGGCATTTTCAACGATTGTCTGCAAGCCGCCAATGCCAGAGCCCATCATGACCCCTGACCTGTCCTGCGAGGCGATATCTTCTGGCTTCCACCCGGAATCCTCAACCGCTTCCACGCCTGCGACAATACCCAGCTGAATAAAGCGATCAAGTTTGCGTTGTTCTTTAGGCTCGATAAAATCGTCCAGATTCAGGGCGCCCTCGCGCCCATCCTGGGGAACCTGCCCGGCGATTTGACACGCCAGATCATCTGTTTCAAAGCCCGAAATCCGACCAATACCGCTTTGTGCGTTCAGCAGGCTGTCCCAGTTGTGTTGCAGCCCAGCACCCAGCGGTGACACAATACCCATGCCTGTTATCACAACACGCCGCATATCATCCTCACTCCGCTTATTGCACTGCTAAAGAAAAACGCCCTCTGCCATAGGAAGCACCGAAATAATTTTCCAGTACCGCAGGCGCAGGGCGTTTTAAATGCATTATAATTAAGCTGCGTTTTCCTGCAGAAAATCTACAGCATCTTTAACTGTCAGAATCTTTTCAGCAGCGTCATCTGGAATTTCGCAACCGAATTCTTCTTCAAACGCCATGACCAGCTCAACAGTATCAAGACTGTCAGCGCCAAGATCATCGATAAATGATGCGCCCTCAACAACCTTATCACCGTCTACGCCCAGATGTTCTACAACGATGCCTTTTACGCGATCTGCAATGTCACTCATTTTCATCTTCCTTAAAGCTTAAGCTCAGCCAATTTACTTGGCAATTTGCCCATCAGTTTTGCAGGGGATATCACAGTTACAATTATAATACCAGACAAAAATATATGCGATACAAAATTCCAATATGCTGAAAAATAAACCCTCTCAAAACCGGAAATTTACCCTAGAGCATCGCCATGCCACCATTCACATGCAAAGTCGAACCTGTAACATACCCCGCCTCCTGACTGGCCAAATACAGCGCGGCGGCGGCGATCTCGTCACCCTGCCCAAGACGACCGGCTGGAACATTCACCAGCAGCTTTTCTTTTTGCTCGTCGCTAAGGGCATCTGTCATTGGCGTCTCGATAAAGCCCGGGGCAATTACATTCACGGTAATACCGCGACTGGCAACCTCGGCAGCCAGTGATTTGCTAAAGCCGATCATCCCTGCTTTTGATGCCGCATAATTTGTCTGGCCAGGATTGCCGGTTATTCCGACAATAGAAGATATGGAAATAATACGGCCCCAGCGTGCCTTCATCATCGCCCGCATGGCGCTACGGCATAATATCATGCTGGCAGTCATGTTTACTTCCAGCACATCATCCCAATCTTCATCTTTCATCCGCATGAACAGATTATCGCGGGTGATGCCAGCATTATTTACCAGAATATCAACTGACCCTGCCATTTCAGTTGCGCTGGCGACCATAGCCGATACCGCCTCGCGATCCGATAGATTGGCGGTCAGCACATGCGCACCCTCGCCCAGCTCTGTTTTCAGGCTTTCCAGCTTTTCCGCCCGCGTGCCATGCAAGATGACTTGTGCGCCCTGTGCATGAAAAGCTTTGGCTATCGCACTGCCGATGCCGCCGCTAGCGCCCGTGATAAGGGCTGATTTTCCGATTAGATCAAACATCTGCACTTCCTCTTATTTGGGTCATCTGGCTGTAAATAGCCATGTTCTAGACAGCTTTTATTACAGATCAAAGGCTTTTTTAATATCATCCAGCGTATCTACGGACAAGATTTCTGCATCCGGAGCCGCACGCTTGGCTAGTCCGGACAACACTTTGCCGGTGCCAAGCTCAATAAAGCGGGTAACTCCCTCAGCTACCATATAGTCCATCGTCTCGCGCCAGCGCACCCGTCCGGTTACCTGTTCTATCAGGTTAGCGCGTAATTTATCAGCGCTCTGTTCGCTAGCAGCGGTAATATTGCAAACCACAGGCACCGCGGCATTCCGCATGGTTGTAGAGCCAAGCGCATGAGCCATTACATCTGCGGCAGGCGCCATCATTGCGCAATGAAAGGGCGCGCTTACAGGCAAGGGCAGGACGCGGCGCAAGCCTTTGTCCCGGGCTATTTGCATCGCCGCTTCTACCGCCTTTGTCTCGCCACTAACCACAATCTGGCCAGCCGCATTATCATTTGCAATTTCAACAAGCCCATTTGCCGAGGCCGCCTCTATCACAGCATCTGCCAATTCGACATCTGCGCCAAGCAAGGCTGCCATGGCGCCTTCTCCCACCGGTACCGCTTTTTGCATTGCCTCACCACGAAGCCGAAGCAGGGATGCGGTGCTGGCCACTTCAAAGGTCTGGGCAGCACATAGTGCAGAATATTCCCCCAAAGAATGTCCAGCGACAAAATCACAAAGCTGGTCAATAGACCGGCCTGTTAGCCCCTCAATGGTCTTTAGGGTCGCCAGAGAGCTGGCAAACAGGGCTGGCTGGGCATTTTGGGTCAATTGCAGCTCATCTGCCGGCCCATCTGCCATCAATTGAGACAGATGCACCCCCAAGGTGCTGTCAATTTCAGCTAGAATATCGCGGGCTTGCTGACTTTCTTGCGCAAGCGCCGTTGCCATGCCCGGTGTTTGTGATCCCTGTCCTGGAAATAAAAAGGCTGTCTTTGCCACCCTTGTGCCTCCGTCAAAATGATATGGTAACAACAATATATCTATTGGCTGTCAATATAGGGCAAGAAATGATGCTCTCGCTGTCCATATATAGGCCTGAATGATGCGTATGAATCAAGACTTGATTTTTTGGCGCGTTTCCATCATATACAAGCTTCTCGTAAACAGGTTTTATCTGGCATCCTGGAAATTCATCTAATGCCCTGAATGATAAAACCCTTTATCCTTGCCAGCTCATTGCCGAAAAAGCTGGTTCGTTTTTGCCTTTTCAGGGGAAAACAATAAGCCATAAGGAGACATACATGCGGCTTTATGAAAGCGTGTTTATCGCACGCCAGGACGTTTCTGCACAACATGTGGAAGCGCTTACAAAAGATTTCTCTGCCATTATTGAAAATGGCGGCGGAAAAATTCACAAACATGAATATTGGGGTCTTCGGGCGCTGGCTTACCGCGTGAAAAAGAACCGCAAAGGCCATTATGTGATGCTGAATGTCGAAGCAGATAATGACACGCTAAGAGAATATGAGCGGATCATGGGTCTGAATGAAGATATTCTGCGCTTTATGAATATCGCGGTTGAGGAGGTCGAGGAAGGCCCATCTATCATGATGCAGGCGCAGCGTGCAGAACGCGCACCACGCGGTGGTGACCGCCCGGATCGCGGTGACAGGGATGGCAAGAAATCCCCTGTTGCAGACAATGACGCTGAACAGCCAGCACAGACAGAGGAGTAGGCGATGACAAAGTTAGAGATTACCCGTAACGCTGTACGCAGACCGCAAGGTCGCCGCCGGAAATCCTGTCCGTTTTCCGGGCCAAATGCCCCGCGCATTGATTATAAGGATGTAAAGCTGTTAACCCGCTTTACCTCTGAGCGTGGCAAGATTGTCCCTTCTCGTATTTCAGCGGTTTCCGCAAAAAAACAGCGTGAGCTGTCAACGGCTATCAAACGTGCCCGCTATTTGGCACTGATGCCATATGTAATTAGCTAGACACGGGAAAAGGATACTGAACATGGAAATTATTCTTCTTGAACGTGTAGACAAGCTGGGCAAGCTCGGCGATGTGGTAAATGTGAAGCCCGGCTATGCGCGTAACTATCTGTTGCCAACTGGCAAAGCGCTGAGAGCAAACAAAGCCAATTTGGAAAAATTTGAAGCTGAGCGTGCAGAACGTGAAAGCCGCAACCAGGAAGCACGCAGTGCTGCAGAAGGCACCATGAAAAATATGGACGGCCTGTCTGTGGTTCTGGTTCGTGCCGCATCTGAAATGGGCCAGCTTTTTGGTTCTGTTTCCGCAAGAGATATTGCGACAGCGGTTGAAGAAGCCGGTCATAATATCGACAAACGTCAGGTGGTCATGGACAAGGCGATTAAGACCCTTGGCCTGTTCCCGGTTAAGATCAACCTGCATGCGGAAGTCCAGCTGGAAGTGATTGTGAATATTGCGCGCTCTGCTGAAGAAGCCAAGACACAGGCAGAAACAGGCACTGCAATCGTTGCAAACAACTTTGAAGAAGAAGAAGTTGTCGAAGCGGTAGCAACAGAAGCGCCAGCCGAAGAAGCAGCACCAGAAGAAGCAGCTGAAGAAGTCGCAACTGAAAAAGTCGCAACAGAAGAGGCAGCAACTGAAGAAGCTGAGGCTGAAACAGCAGACGCAGACGAGGAAGCTAACAGCTAGCCTCTCTCTGCCCGCGAATTTAAAAAAAAAATAAAATCGCCCCATTGATTGAAATGATCAGTGGGGCATTTTTTTTAACTTATCCACAATATCCCCAATGTTAACATCTGACATTATTGTTAAACATCGCTAGACTATTGTGCA
>JBMZFK010000097.1:0-5796 GCA_049615365.1 Puniceispirillaceae bacterium (SeqCode) | reverse complement strand
TACAAGTATCTGATGAGTATGCAGCAGAACATCTGGAGGTTCATACCGCGCGCGATGCCTGGTACACAGACACGTTGAAAAATTATGGCTCGTTATTTATTGGCGAGGAAACAACCGTAACCTATGGCGATAAATGTTCTGGTACGAACCATATTCTGCCAACCAAGGGGGCCGCGCATTATACCGGCGGATTGTCGGTACATAAATTCATGAAAATCGTGACAACACAGCGGATGACCAAGGAAGCGAACCGCGAGGTAGGGCAGGCAGCGGCCAGAATTTCTCGTCTTGAGGGTATGGAAGGCCATGCACGTTCGGCGGATGTGCGCTTGCGTAAATATTTTCCAGGAGAAAATTTTGACAGCTAAGCCTTTTAGTGTCGCTGGCAAGACGGCGCTTATCACTGGTGGTGGCTCTGGCATAGGCCAGTTTATGGCTGGCGCTCTGGCTCAGGCTGGGGCAGATATAATCGTGGTTGGCCGCCGTCGTGATCGCCTCGAGGAAACGATATCCAGATATGGCGGCAGCTATGTTTGTTTGGATTTAGCTGAAAAAGGGGCGGCGGGCAGGCTGGCACAACAGGTAGCTGAACAGCAGGCGATGCCAAATATCATTGTGAATGCGGCAGGCATTAATCCACGCAAACATGCAGATGTGGTGACAGAGCAGGAATGGACAGAATCTGTGCATCTGAACCTGAATGTACCTTTTCTGGTGGCGCAGGCCTTTATCGGCCAGATGAAGGCGCAAAAGTGGGGACGTATTATCAATATTGCCTCGTTGCAATCTAGCCGGGCGTTTGAAAATGGTATTGCCTATGGCGCGGCTAAAGGCGGGATAAGCCAGTTGACACGGGCTATGGCCGAAGCCTGGTCGATGGATGGTATTTGTGCCAATGCGATTGCCCCAGGATTTTTTCCAACCGAACTAACCCAGGCCGTTTTTGAAAATAGCGAACTGGCCGCACAACATTCCAAAAATACCGCGATTGGTCGAAACGGAAATCTGGAAGATTTGGTGGGACCATTATTATTTCTGGCGTCAGATGCCTCGATATATGTAACAGGTCAGGTGCTGGCAGTAGATGGGGGATATACAGCAAAATGAAGGCACTGGTTTACACAGGCACGATGCAGTCGGAAATTCTGGATATGCCGCTGGCGGAAACACAACAGGGGCAGGTATGTATAGATGTGCATCAATGCGGAATTTGCGGCTCGGACATGCATGCATGGCATGGTTTGGATGAGCGCAGAATCCCGCCCCTTATTCTGGGGCATGAGGCGGTAGGAACAGCGCGGACAGGCCGGTTTGCTGGCCAGCGGGTCGTATTAAATCCGCTTATGAGTTGTGGAAACTGCGAGGTTTGCAAATCAGGTATGGAGCATTTATGTGCCAGCCGCGAGCTTTTGGGGATGCGGCTGTCTGGCGCGTTTGCCCAGCAGGTAATCATTAATGAAGGCAATCTGACTGCGATATCCGATAATTTGCAGGACAGTGACGCTGCGCTGGCAGAACCGCTAGCCTGTGCAGTCAATGCGGTACAGCTGGCGATTAACCATATTGCTGATACCGGGGCATCTGTGCATGTTCTGGGCGGTGGGGCTATCGGTTTGCTATCGGCCATGGTGTTTTCCGCAAAAGGGTTTAGCAAAATCTATATTGCGGAAACAAATGCTCTGCGCCGCAATATGCTGTCAAAGACAGGGGATTTTATCGCCTATGATCCTCGCGAGGGGATACCAAATTCCGGCCATATCGATATCGTGCTGGATGCGGTTGGTTCCGGGCTTACACGCGCGGCGGCAAGCGCTATGGTGCGCCCGGGCGGTGTAATATCCCATATTGGCCTTCAGGATAATGAAGCGGGTCTGGATACACGGCGCCTTACCTTGCAACAAATTGTATTCACTGGCTCTTACTGTTACAGCAATCTGGATTTTGCCGAGGCGGTACAGCTGCTTGAAGAGGGTAAAATAACTGGTGCCGGCTGGACAGAAGTAAGAGGGCTGGAAGCGGGCGCACAGTCTTTTATCGATATCCATGAAGGCAAAGCCCCACCCAAGATTATTTTGAATATCTCGTAATAGCTGGCCTGGCCGCAGCCTAATAGTTAAGGAAGAAAAGAATGAACTTTATCTCTACAGCAAAGCGCGTAATGATTTCCTCTGTTTTTAGTGTTTTTGCTATGATGGCGGTGCCAGCGCAGGCCGATTTTCTTACCGGCCACGATTTAAACACCTATTGCACCTCCTCTGCACCCAGTGATGATATGATTTGTATCGTGTATATTACTGGTGCCTTTGATGCCTTTACTACGACCGATTTGATCAACCAAAAGGCCACGCAAGCCAGCGCAACCTTATGCCCGCGCGAGGATGTCTCTCCTGATGAGCTGAAACAGGTGACAGCAGATTGGCTGGCACGCGATGAAAGCGACCTTAATTTTGCCGCTACCTTATTGGTGCTGGCAGCGTTGCAAGACAAATATGGATGTGCAAACTAGAAGTAGTATTTTTCTGGCGCTTTCTTTCTGGTAGGATTGTTTGTCCAGATAAAGGCCATGAGTGACGATAGCGCCACTTGATATTCGCTGCGCCCTCACAGGCGATGCACCGCTGATGCGGGCTATCGCCTCTGCTGCCTATCATCCCTATATAGAGGAAATAGGCCACCCGCCAGCGCCTATGCTGGCTGATTTTGATACCCATATTCCCGAGGATATATGTTTTATGCTCTGGATACAGGGCAGGGTGTGTGGCTATGCGATAATCCTCGAAAAATCCGATGGTTTTTGGCTGGAAAATATCGCGGTACATCCAGACCAGCAGGGTAACGGGTTTGGCAATCTTCTGTTACAGGCGGTGGAAGATTTTCTGTCCCGGCATACTGACCGCTAACAGCTTTATACCAATATTGTAATGCGCGAAAATGTTCGCTGGTACAAGCGGTGGGGAGTTACCCAAACAAAAGGAGCGGTGGAAGATGGATTTCACCGGCTATATTTTCAAAAGATGTTAAGCTGATAATCGCCGCCCCCAAAATAGCAGATTTATGGCCAGCTTAAATTTGAGGGACTGCTGTAAAGAACCTGCCTGTTTGAGAGATGTTCACACAAGAAGATAGACTTATTTGCTCACTTCATCGTATGAGTAGGGGAGAGGTAGTTTTTTGCCACGAACGATAGTCTCATTGTCACATTTTCTTCTGTAATTGAGTTTTTCATCATGCTAACTTTTGCTTTGGCTGTTCTGCTGCTGATCGCAACCCCTGGCCCGGGGGTATTATCTACTGCCGGGGTGGGATCTGCTTTTGGCTGGCGCCCCGGCCTGTCCTATGTTTCGGGATTATGGGCGGGTACCAATCTTGTGTCTCTGGCGATTATCACAGGGCTTGCTGCGATCATCTTTTCGGTGCCGGTTGTTCGCACTATTCTGCTGTTTGCGTCCTCTGCCTATCTGGGGTATCTGGCGCTGCGCATTGCGCTGGCAGGCAGCAAGATTAGCTTTATTACCGCCACAAAGCCGCCCGGTTTTCTGTCTGGCCTGTTTTTACAATTTATCAATCCAAAGGCCTATGCGGTGAATACGGCTTTATTTACCAGCTTTGCTTTTTATCCGCAAAATATTGCCTTTGAGTTGACGGCAAAGCTTATCATCATGAATATGATCTGGTTGCCTTTGCATCTGCTTTGGCTATGGGCAGGGGTAAAGTTGCATACATTGAATCTGGCCCCGAAAACACAAAGAATCGTCAATATAATCATGGCCCTTTCACTAACCGCGGTGGTGGGTTTATCCCTATTTTCTGTTCTTGTTCAGAACAGCTAGGCTTGAGAGAAGTGAAATATTATGTGGGGTAATCTGTCTAATCCGGTTAAGGCTGGCTTCTGGATGCTGGGGGCGATGGTCTCTTTTACGCTAATGGCGATTTCCGGGCGTTCTCTTGCAGACAAGCTGGATACGTTCGAGATTATGACATTTCGGTCATTTATCGGTATTGCGATTGTGGTGTTTTTTGCCTATCGCGCCAACACTATCCAGGAGATCAGTACCCGCTATCTAAAGCTGCATATTATTCGAAATCTGTTTCATTTTACGGGGCAGAATTTGTGGTTTTTTGCGATCTTGTATGTACCGCTTTCGCAGATGTTCGTGTTTGAGTTTTCCACGCCTTTATGGGTAGCGATTTGCGCGCCACTGGTGCTAGGGGAACGGCTTACCTTCAGCCGATTTATTGCAGCGGCACTTGGCTTTTTTGGCATTTTGGTTGTTGCCCGCCCGGATTTCTCGGATGTAAATCCGGCAATCATTGCTGCGGCTTTTTGTGCGGTGGGGTTTGCCGGCGCGACGCTTGCCACAAAGATTTTAACGCGTACCGAGACGATTACCGCCATTTTATTCTGGTTAACGGTGTTGCAGGCTGTATTTGGCGTTATCTGTGCCGGTTATGACGGGGTTATTGATGTGCCACGCGGCGGGGAATGGCTGTGGGTAGTCATTATTGGCATTTGCGGATTATGCGCCCATTTTTGTATTACAACGGCCCTGCAACTTGCCCCGGCGACAATTGTAACCCCGTTTGAATTTCTTCGCTTACCCCTGATTACGGTTGTCGGGGTAATCTTGTATGGTGAGGCTCTGGAATGGCCAGTATTTATTGGCGCCTTTGTCGTGTTGCTGGCAAATATTCTGAATATTCGGGCAGAAACTAAAGCGCAGAACAAGCTACGTGATAAGGCTGTTTCTAGCTGAATATATTGGCAAGATTGCCCATCTTTCAATGAATAGTTACTTTTTGGTACAAAGCGCGCTTTTCTGTCTCGTTAGTAAGAAAAAATAACATTTTTTGCATTGATAATTTGACCTGTTTTGCCTTAAAAATTAGGGTGAAATTCTAAGCATTTCTCAATTTTAAGTATTTCTTTTTTCGTGAAGTGACCGATAATGACTCAGCATCAAATCAACACCTCTCAGAAAGTCTCTGATGAGGTTAAAAAAACCACCTGCTATATGTGCGCCTGTCGATGCGGAATAAATGTGCATTTGCGCGATGGCAAGGTGCGCTATATTGAGGGCAATCGGGATCATCCGGTGAATCAGGGGGTTTTATGCGCCAAGGGTAGTGCCGGTATTATGCAGCATTATGCCCCGTCACGCCTGAATACCCCGATGCGCCGTGTTGGTGAGCGCGGCGAAGGCAAGTTTGAGCCGATTAGCTGGGAAGAAGCGCTGAGCCTGGCGACAGACTGGCTGGACCCTATTCGCAGAACAGACCCCTCACGTCTGGCTTTTTTCACTGGCCGCGATCAGTCTCAAGGTTTGACAGGATGGTGGGCCCAGCAATTTGGTACCCAGAATTTTGCCGCGCATGGTGGTTTTTGTTCGGTCAATATGGCGGCTGCGGGTATTTACACAATGGGCGGAGCCTTTTGGGAATTTGGCTCGCCAGACTGGGAGCGCACAAAGCTGTTTATGATTTTCGGGGTTGCCGAGGATCATGACTCCAATCCCATTAAAATGGGGCTGTCACGGCTAAAGGAACGCAATGCTAAAATTATTGCGGTGAACCCGGTTCGCACAGGCTATAACGCGATTGCTGATGAATGGGTTGGGGTAACACCGGGTACAGATGGTTTGTTTGTGCTGGCCCTTATTCACGAGCTGATGGGTGCGGGTAAGGTTGATATTGATTATTTGTGCCGCTATACCAACGCGCCATGGCTGGTAATTGATAATCCAGGCGGGGCAGATGACGGATTATTTGCCCGTGACGATGCTGGTGATGCCCTTATTT
>JBMZFK010000096.1:0-5813 GCA_049615365.1 Puniceispirillaceae bacterium (SeqCode) | reverse complement strand
CATTTTCTATGTGACAAGTTAGCCTGCCATCACTTGGGTGGCTGAGGCAAGGGCTGGCAAACCCGCACCCATGGCATTTTGTAAAAAGAAATGACACAAAACCGCGTGACCAAAAATAAACAGTGATGCCTTTCCTGTTTTGGACAGAAAGGGTAAATGCTGTTATTTTTTGGACATCAAGAAATTGCCGCTTGCGGCCCCGTAGCTCATCAGGATAGAGCGCGAGATTCCTAATCTCGAGGTAACAGGTTCGAGTCCTGTCGGGGTCACCATCCCCCGTATAACGTGGCGCGGTCGCACAGGCGATAAAATTGCCTGAAATTGCGCCTGAAACGGTGATTAACGCAGCTGTTGCTAGATAGAGGTATGCTTTATTCTGCTGTTCCGGGTCGCCAAATCAAAAGCGGTGCGCCCGTTATTATCGCGCATATCGGTTCTGGCCCCCGCTTTAAGCAAGGCAAGGATGGTATCTGCATGGCCCCAACGGCTAGCGACATGCAGGGGCGTTTGCCCATTCCTGGCTCTGGCATGGATATCCAGCCCTGCCTGTAATGCCAGTTTCACTGTTTGTGCATTAGCCGCCAGATGAAGCAGGGTTAGCCCGCTTTCTGTGTTGATATTCGGGTCTGCCCCTGTCGCTAGCAAGGCGCGCATCGCGCGGGCATTGCTCCAAAAGCTGGTGAAATGCAGGGGCGTGTTCAGATTATCATCTCTGCCATTGATATCCGCGCCTTTATCTATCTCTGTCTGGAGTGCGCTGGCAGTAGCGGTTTTTTAAAAATTCCGGGTTGCACAGGCGCATACACTCGTCAGCCTTTAGAGACGGCGCAAGTAGTATAAGCAAGCCCATCGCCGCAGCCGGGGGTTTCAAAATACGGGTAGGTTTCATGATATCACCTCATCCTGTCAGGGTTTATGGGGCAAATAGTCTACCGTCATTAAACTTATGTGCCAAAGATAGGTTGAGACAAGGGGGGGCTCGCACCGCCTATTATATAAAACAAGGTGTCTGTAACGCAGCTGGCGTCTGGTGCCCAGGTGTTACATCCAGCGCGAGCCGCCATCCATATCGATCACCGTGCCAGATAAATACTGCACGCTATCTGAACAACACAAGGCGGTAAGGGCGGCCACTTCCTGCGCAGATTTCAGCCGGCCAAAGGGCAAGCTGTTCGTATCCAGCATTTCTTTCCACCTGCCGGGATCACCATATTTTGCCTCTGCACGCTGGCGATACAGGCTGCGTACCCTGTCGGTATCCGTAGCTGCAGGATTAATGCCAAATACCCGCACATTCTCTTTTTGCATTTCCGCCCCCAGCGCTTTGGTAAAGGCAATCAGCGCCGCATTTCCAGCAGAGCCACAAATATAATCCGGGCGCAAATCCTGGCCTGCAATGCCGATAATATTAACAATTATTCCCGATTTTTGCGCTTTCATAAAGGCTCCATAGAGCTGGCACATATGCAGATAGCCAAATATCTTTAGCTCCCAGCTTTGGCGCCATTCATCAAGATGCATATCAAACAGCCCGCCGCCACGGATAGCCCCGGCATTATTCACCAGAATGTCAACTGGCCCGGTTTCCTCAGCGCAGGCGATACGCGCCTTGTCTGTGCTGATGTCTGCGGGGATAAGCTCTACCGATGCGGCCCCGGCAGTGCGGCATTGTTCTGCTGCCTCTTGCAATTTATCGGCGGAACGGGCAGCCAGAATAAGCTTGTCACCACAACCAGCAAAGGCTAGCGCGCAGGCATGGCCAATCCCTTTGGACGCGCCAGTGATAAGAATTGTACGGGGAGATTTTTGAGACATATGAAGCGTTCCTGTAACCTGTTAAAGCGGGGTAAACCCACTTCTAGCTTGGCAGATTTTTAAAAATATCGCACGATAATATATGTATGATGAAAAGGCATCGACGGGTAATACAGGTAAATGAAAAGCAGGTAGTATGTGGACACGGTTTGTTGAAATTAAATCTCCTTCTAAAATGCAATTTGATATGACGGTATCCTATTTTCGAACGGAATGGACGCCGCGCGTGCTGGGGCTAGGCGCTATTTCAGCAGAATTTGTTCAATTAACCGAAAATTCCGGCATGTAATTTATCAGCTATCCAGACGAGAAAACGGCCAAGGATGTTTTTAAAAGCATCAAGGCCGAAGTAGATGCCCATAACGCGCAAAATAAAACGACGATCAAAGAAGGGGCCAGATTGTTTAAAACATCGCGCTAGGCCGTGATTGTTTTACCCTCTCGCACCCGCCAGCCCCACTTGTATTTATCGCTTTATAGATCTATCTGGAAGGTCGAAGCGCAAATCAACGAGGTGATTATATGTCTATTCGTCCGATTAAATTCAGCAGTGAAGCCAAACCCACAATGGAAGGGGCAGGGGTGCATCTTCACCGTGTTTTTGGCTTCGGAGATACGTCTGATTTTGATCCCTTTTTGATGATGGATGACTTTCGCAATGATGACCCGGAAAAATATGCACAAGGCTTTCCCTGGCACCCGCATCGCGGTATCGAGACCATCACCTATGTTTTGAAAGGTGAGGTAGAGCACGCAGATTCGCTAGGTAATCGTGGTGTTTTGAGTGATGGGGATGTGCAATGGATGACGGCTGGTTCCGGTATTATTCACCAGGAAATGCCAGCAGGAAACGCAGCTGGCGAGATGCATGGTTTTCAGCTTTGGGCGAATTTATCGCGTGATCAGAAAATGTGTACGCCGCGCTATCAGGATATCAAATCTGAAAATATTAACAGCCTGACAGATGATGATGGCACCCATATTCGGGTAATTGCAGGGGATTATCGCGGCTATCGCGGGCCTGTAGATGGCATTGATACCGACCCGTGCTATCTGGATATCACCTTAATGCCAAATAGCCGCAAACGGTTCCCCTTTGATACGCGCCGACAGGGTTTTGCCTATATTTTCGAAGGATCTGCCAATTTTGGTAATGCGTCCGATCCTTTCGGTGTGAATGTTGAAAAAGAATTTCAAGGTGAAGAGCTGAAAATACGGGATCAGTCTGGCAATCGCACGCTGGTCGTGTTTGGCGCAGGAGACGAGGTGGAAGTAACCGCTGGCGAATTTGGTGTACGGTTTTTGCTGATTTCCGGGGCACCCTTGCGCGAGCCTGTTGCCTGGCATGGGCCTATCGTTATGAACACCAGAGAAGAGCTACAGACCGCTTTTCGGGAACTTAACACAGGCGCTTTTGTCAAAACAGGGGCTGAAGGATGGGTGGGCAAGCCGCGAAAATAGCCCCCCATCACCCAAAACGGTTGCCATAATTAGAGCTAAATTTGTCCGGTTTCGGGCAGAATATTTTAACGCAAGCCTCAACCGATATGCTGGTAAGGCAAATGAAAATCAGCACCTGATTCTGGAATTGCTAGAGGTAATGTAAGCTGCGTCATCAAAGTGCTTGCCACACACATCTCGCCTGTCCAATATAGTCTGACCAGATAGTTATTGGATGGGTTCATATGCAGATTATTTTATCCCACGCATAGGCAGGTGAGGCTTGTTGTCCGCGCTGTCACAGCCCGCTTAAAACAGTGGTGGTGCATGGGCATGAACAATGTGTGGTATGTAAATCCAACATTTTGGAATGTTGTTCAGGTGAGCAATGTCAGCCAAATATGATGCCATCCAAAAATCTGGACAATACCAACCAGAGCTAGGCCTGGCTTTTTATGTCTATCAGCCTAGCTTGATTTATTTTTGAGGATATTATGAAAAAAGCCTATATTTTATCTGTCTATCGTAGCAGCCCTGAAGCCGATAAGCTGGCCGAATATGCGCCCGCGGCGAGTGCTGCTATTCAAGGGGCAGGGGGGCGGTTTATTGCTCGCGGCACCCCTGTTAAAACCTTTGAAAATGGCTTGATAGAGCGCAGTGTTGTTATTGAATTTGACAGCGTGGAAGCAGCGATAGCGGCATATGAAAGTGCTGAATATCAGGCAGCTTTTGCGCTGCTTGGAGATATTGACCGGGATGTCAGGGTAATTGAGGGCGCATAAATCTGCGCGCCTTGTCATCTTTTATCCCTGATTGCTGATCTGTTTGGGCAGGCCGAAATGGTGCTGGCAAATTTCTGCCAGCTTTTCCACTCCTTCTTTTATGTCTGCAATATCCGGATAGCCAAAACATAGCCGCATTTGATAGCCAGCTTCTGCACCGATAGACCATTCAGGGCCAGCATTAATGGCAACGCCCTGTTTGCCAGCCTCTTCGGTCAGGCGCAGGATATCAATACTCTTATCCAGCGTTACCCAGATAAAAATTCCGCCCTTTGGCCGAAAATAGCTGGCAGTTGTGCCAAAATTTCTATCCAGCGCTTCACAGATCGCTGTGCATTTGCGGCTTAGATGGGCATTCAACTTATCTACATGCCGATAAAAAGATTGTGGGCAGAAATCAGCAAGAATTAACTGTTCTAGCGCGCCGGAACCCGCATCTGTCTTATAGCTTGCTGCCCGTGATAAAAAAGGCCAATCCGCGACAAGATAGCCAACCCGCAAGGCAGGGGCGATTGTTTTGGAAAAGGAGCCGCAATAGATCACCCTTCCGCTATCATCCAAACTACGAATGGTGGGCGGACGCTGATCATCAAAAATCAGATCAGCATAGCAGTCATCTTCAAAAATCGGAACCTTATAGCGGGTGGCCAGTGCCAGAAGCTGTTGCCGCCTTTGGGTCGGCATAATCGTTCCGGTAGGATTATGAATAGTGGGAATTGTATAGATATAGCGCGGCGCTTTGCCGGCGGCCTTCAGCGTTTCTAACTCTGTCTCCAGATGGTCAAGATCCATCCCGTCCTCATTTACACGGATGCCGATTATCTGGACTTTTAGATGCTGAAATCTGCTGATCACCCCGCCATAGGTTGATTCTTCCATGATCACAATATCGCCTTCGCGCAACAGCGTTTCATTTACCAGATCCAGCGCCTGAAGCGAGCCGGATACCAGCAGGATGTTATCTGGATCGGTTGGCATGCTGGCGCGTGCTTCCAGCGCATTTGCGATAAATTCCCGCAAGCTGTGCAAGCCAAGAGGCCCATCCCCAAGCCCATAGGTCGCCAGCCGGTTTCCATGCTCGCGCATAACCTTGTCCGCAGATGCACGCAACGCCTCTACTGGCACCATTGTTTCATCATTATGCCCGCCAATAAAATTATAGCTTGGAAAGCCTGTCCAGCGCCCGGTTGCAGGCTTGATATCAGAATGAAAAAAGCTCTTAAAATCAAACATCACTGAGGGTCTCTCATTTATTTTTTAGCATTCACAATTTACTAGAATGCCTATATCTGCCTTTGAAAATCAACGCTAAAAATAGTTAAAAAAGGGACTGTTCAAAAGCCGGGTTTACCTGCTTGAATAGCAATAGGGTAGCAGATCAGCCAACAGCTATGTGATTTGCCAGCCTCATTAACAGGTCACGTCAGCTTTAATGAGAGATTTTATGTCAAATAAACCTGCTAAAACCAAACCAACCAATCGTCCACGTGTCTTATATCTTAGCCACGCGCCAGACGATATTTATGATGTTGTGCGTAGCATGGCAGGCGAAGATATCGACCTTGTGTTGCTGCCAGATAATGATGAAGCCAACAGATGTGCTGCGATTGCAGAGTGCGATGCGGTAATTGTTGCCTCTTATCGTCTGACCGCCCAGCATCTGGCTGCGGCGAAAAAGCTGCAGCTTGTCCATCATCAGGGTGTTGGCTGGCATGATACGACTGACTGGCAAGGCATAAGAGACAGGGATATAAAGCTGGCCATCACGCTATCTGG
>JBMZFK010000095.1:0-6018 GCA_049615365.1 Puniceispirillaceae bacterium (SeqCode) | reverse complement strand
TATCGTCTCGGATAAAGAAGGCACAACCAGAGATGTAATAGAGGTTAGATTGACTCTATCTGGTATTCCGGTGCGTTTGGCAGATACTGCGGGCTTACGCCAAACCGAGGATATAATTGAAGCCGAAGGCATTAAACGGGCCGAAAGCGAGATAGAGGACGCAGATTTAGTGCTGCTGGTGATAGATGGCAGTCAGCCTGACTGGGCAGTAATCGCTCGCAAAATGCGTGCGCGGATTAAAACACCGTGTCTGCTGGTGGTAAGTAAAGCAGATAAAGGTCAGGCAGATGCAGGTGATTTTGATAGCTCAGAATGTTTATTCGCTGACTTAACTCAGCCACAGACCGCCTTGCTTATCGAAAAAGCCCTGCATAGCTATCTGGCCCCTCTCAATTATGCTAGCCAAACCCCCATTATTACCCGCGCACGCCACCGCGACGCTTTTACAATGGCGCTGGCCAGTTTACGACATAGTCAAAGCTTGTCACTTCAGGGGGATATTGCTCTGATAGCCGAAGAATATCGCCGCGCAGCCTCAGCGTTGGGGCGGGTTACCGGGCATATTGATGTCGAAGATTTGCTTGATCATATCTTTTCCCGATTTTGTATCGGCAAATAAAGGCCATGAGAGGCTGGATATGCTGGCATTCTGATAAAAGCAGATTGCTGTTTCACGTGAAACATATTAAGCTGGCGGCGAGCTGAAGCGGTAAGTTTGGGTGCCAAATAAATTCAGCGCGTAACTAATTTCATCCATCGCCCCCGATTTGCCTGTACAGGGCTAGCTTATATGGGTTGGCGGGTATGGCGGCAGGATTATGAGCCAGAATTTTGATGTAATTGTAATTGGGGGCGGCCATGCCGGTACAGAGGCGGCAGGGGCGGCGGCACGTATGGGCGCCCGCACCGCCCTGATTACGATTGCCACTGATAAAATAGGGGAAATGTCCTGTAATCCGGCTATTGGCGGGTTGGGCAAGGGCCAGCTGGTGCGGGAAATAGACGCGCTGGATGGTCTGATGGGCCGGGCCATAGATAGGGCCGGCATTCAGTTCCGTATGTTGAATAAATCGAGGGGGCCTGCGGTTCAGGGCCCGCGCGCACAAGCCGATCGCCAGCTCTACCGTCAGGCTGTGCAAGCATTACTGGCTGAACAGGAAAATTTACAGATAATCGAAGGGGTGGTAGGCGATTTAAGCGTTAAAAATGGCCAGATTACCGGGATTATCACCGAAGATGGCAGAGTGTTTCACGCGCCGGCAATTGTGCTGACCACCGGTACCTTTTTGGGTGGGTTAATTCATTTAGGAAAGGAACGCACCCCAGCCGGACGTTTTGGTGAGCGACCCTCTGTCAAGCTGGCAAAACGCTTGCGGGGGATGGGCTTGCCAGTTGGCAGGTTAAAAACAGGGACACCGGCGCGGCTGAATGGAAAAACAATAGCATGGGATCGTCTGGTCATGCAGCCAGCAGATGAAGTGCTGGTACCCTTTTCCAGCATGACAGATCACATAGATGTACCACAAATCAGTTGCGGTATTACCCGCACGAATGAGAAAACCCATCAGATTATTGCGGAATCAATTCATCTTTCGGCAGTCTATTCAGGGCAAATTGAAGGGCAGGGACCACGATATTGCCCCTCGATAGAGGATAAAATTCACCGCTTTTCTGATAAAAGCTCGCATCAGATATTTCTTGAACCAGAAGGTCTTGAAGATGATACGGTCTACCCGAACGGTATCTCTACCAGCTTGCCAAGAGAGGTGCAATCTGCGCTGATTGCCACAATTGAAGGTCTTGAATATACAGAGATTTTGCAATTTGGTTATGCAATTGAATATGATTTTATTGATCCGCGCGCTTTATCTCCAACATTGGAATTAAAAGCGTTAAAGGGCCTGTTTCTGGCTGGGCAAATCAACGGCACCACAGGATATGAAGAAGCAGGTGCACAAGGGCTTGTCGCTGGTATCAATGCAGCGTTATGTGGCACCCCGTCCACCAGCGCGCCAGAAGGGTTCGTTTTAGACCGTGCCGATGCCTATATCGGGGTTATGATAGATGATCTGGTTACCAAGGGCGCACCAGAGCCTTATCGTATGTTTACCTCGCGTGCAGAATACAGATTACATCTTCGTGCCGATAATGCTGATCAGCGGCTGACCGATAAAGGGCTGGCAATTGGCTGTATCGGCAGCGCGCGTGCGCGTCAGTGGACAAATAATAAACACCTGCTGGAACAGGCACGTGCCCAATTAACGGTAAATCCAAAAGGCCCAAATATTTTGACCGCAGCGGGATTGCCAATTGCCCGTGATGGCAGCACCAGAGCCCCTGCAGATTTGCTGGCTCTGGAAGGGGTTACCATTAAGCGCTGCCAGACGGTCTGGCCGGAATTGGCAAAGATTCCAGAGAGTTTGCATAGACAGCTTGAAACAGATTGTCGTTATGCAGGCTATCTGGAGCGCCAGCAGGCAGATATAGATGCGATGCGCCGCGATGACGCGGTTAAAATTCCGAATCATATTGATATATCTGCAATTGGCGGCTTATCTGCTGAATCAAAAGATTTGCTCTCGCGTTATCAGCCGCAAACAATTGGTCAGGCCAGCCGGATACCGGGTATGACCCCTGCCGCTATTGTTGCCTTGCTTCGCCATTTGCGGAAAGCCAGCGCCGCTGCAGATAAAGCGCCTTCTGCTATTTCCTCTGCTGCACACGCTGAAACAGGGTAGGGGCATGCAAGCAGATAGTGTCTGGTCACCAGAAGATACGCATGCCGAATCGATTGCCCGTTTTTTCAATGTTTCACGTGAAACAAAGGAAAAACTGGTCATCTATGTGGAATTGCTAATCAAATGGCAGGCGCATATCAATCTGGTATCTTCCAGTACATTGCCGCAAATCTGGCACCGTCATATCCTTGATTCTGCCCAGCTGGTGCGCTATTTGCCAGCCGCCCCGTCAACTATAATGGATATGGGCAGTGGGGCGGGGCTACCCGGGGTGATTTTGGCGATTTTAACCGACCATCAAATCCATCTGGTTGAATCAGATAGCCGCAAGGTTTCTTTTATGCGAACCGCCTTGCGCGAAACCGGCACGCAAGCGATTTTACATGAACAGCGTATGGAAAGCCTGCCTTCTATCCAGCCCGATATTATTACCGCCCGCGCCCTTGCGCCGCTGGCACAGCTGCTCGACCTATCGAAACATCAACATCATGATCAGCTGCATTATCTATTTTTAAAAGGGCGCGAGGTAAAACAGGAATTGACCGCGTTGCCATCCTATCCGAAACTAGAGGCTGAAGCATTTCCCAGCCTGACAGATAGTGATGCATCAATTGTCCGATTAAAACCTTCTTTATCCAATTAAAACAATAGTTTAGGAAAGTATGATGCAGGCCAATATTATAGCCATGACAAATCAAAAGGGCGGCGTTGGGAAAACAACGACAGCGGTGAATCTGGCGACCGCGATGGCAGCTTGCGGGCTAGAGGTGTTGCTGGTTGATTTTGACCCGCAAGGCAATGCCAGCACCGGCCTTGGCATAGATGAGTCGCAAAGAGGGGCAAATAGCTATCGTATTTTAACAGGCGAGACCAGCGCTGCCGAGGCGATTTTGCCTACCCTTGTGCCGCGCCTGTCTATTTTGCCAGCGGTGATGGATTTATCCGCCGCCGAGGTCGAATTGAGCGATTTGGAAGGGCGTGAATTTCGCCTGGCAAATGCACTGGAGAGCCAGCGCCAAAATTTTCACTATATTATTATTGATTGCCCCCCTTCTCTGGGTTTGTTAACGGTAAATGGTTTATGTGCGGCAACCGCCTTTATGGTGCCGTTACAATGTGAATTTTATGCGCTAGAGGGGCTGGCCCAACTGTTGAAGACTGTTTCGGTGGTGCGCGCAAATTTTAATCCCAATCTGATGATGCAGGGGATTGTGCTGACCATGTATGACAGCCGCAACAAACTCTCTGAAATGGTCGAGAATGACGTGCGCGGTCATTTTGGCGCTCAGGTATATCAGACGGTCATCCCCCGCAATGTGCGGGTATCTGAAGCGCCGTCATTTGGTAAACCTGTATTAATGTATGATCTAAAATGTGCTGGGGCACAGGCCTATGTGGCATTGGCCGCTGAACTTCTCGAGCAGGAAAAGCAAAACACATGACCGATAAGCCAAAAAAATCCAATGAAAGCAAACGTTTGGGACGCGGCCTCTCTTCCCTGTTAGGAGAGGTGCCTGTCACGCCAAACCCGCCAGCAGGTCAGGCCAAACCCGCTCAGCCAGATACCGCCTCATCAGCGCCTGCTGCGCACAAAGGCCAGGTGAGTTCTCTGCCTATAGAATGGATAAATCCGGGACCCTGGCAGCCACGACAGCAATTTGATAAAGACGCACTGACAGAATTGGCCACCTCAATCCAGCAGAGAGGCTTGATACAGCCTATTCTGGTGCGGGAAAACCCGCAAAAGCCATCCCGATATGAGCTGATAGCAGGCGAGCGCAGGTGGCGTGCCGCACAGCTGGCGAAACTGCATGAAATTCCAGCCATAATTTCTGAACTTTCTGATACAGAAGCTGCCGAATTATCGCTAATTGAAAATATTCAGCGCCAGGACCTGTCTGTCATTGAAGAAGCAGATGGCTACCAGCGTCTGATAGATAGCCATAATTATACCCAAGAGGCGCTATCAGCTATCATGGGCAAATCCCGCTCTCATATCGCTAATTTGCTGCGTTTGCGCCAATTACCAGACATGGTAAAGGCGTTACTCGCAGCTGGAAAATTAACAATGGGTCAGGCTCGGCCGCTGATCGGCAATCCAGATGCTGCAGAATTAGCCGAACGGGTGGTCGCTGGCAATCTGAGCGCCCGCGCGGTAGAAGCGCTGGTAAAGGCAGGGAAAAATACCGAGACCCGGCGCCCGCCAAATCAAAAATCTGCAGATATCAGAGCCCTGGAAATCCGCGCCCAGACTGAACTTGGGCTGGCACTTTCTATTGATTGGGATGAAAACAGGGAAAAAGGCAAATTATCTGTTAGCCTTGCTTCCCTCGAGCAACTCGATGATCTGTTAAAAAAACTAAACCTTATGTAGTCCTGAATATGTGCGAACAGATATTTACGCCCAATTATTAGCGGTGGGTGTTTAGCTGGCGGGCGCGAAGGCAAATCCCTAACAGAATTTGACCGGTAAGAGTCGCCGGATCTGCCGATGCTGCTGATTTGGTTTGGATTTCGGCCTGCATTAATCTGCCAATGGAATCAGCGATTTGATTTTCCTGCCACATGCCAAGCTGGCGCGTAAGCAGGGGTTTTATTTTAAAATGAACAGGGGGTCGCAGCTGGGCAATCGCTTGGGCTGCAGGCTGGCCATCTTTCATCCGCGCCTTTGCGGTTTGCATCCCCTTAAACAGCGATAATAATTGGCGTATAACCATAATTGGCTGGATACCTTCATGGCGCAGGCGGGCGTAATCACGTTTAAAACTCTCAATATTTCCGCTCAACAAAGCGACACTCACCTCATCAATGGCCACCGCGCCACTGTCACCTAGCGCTTTTGTGACATCTTCTAGACTCAGGCTGCCATTCTGGCCAGCAAACAGCGCTAATTTTTCTAGCTCCGATAAACTGACCTGTCGATCAGAGCCAAGCCTGGCAATAATTGCGGTCATTACTTGCGGGGATATGGTGATATTGAAACGGGCAAACATTTCAGCTGCAATTTGTTGTAAGCTGCGCTGGTCATCACTATAACAGCCAATTGAAGCACAAAATTTAGCATCATCACATAATTTTACCAGCGCATGACGGGTATTCACATCACTGGCCCGAATAATAATACGCGCATCCGGATTAGGCTGGGCAAAGGCCAGCTTGACCGCGGCGGTCATTTCGCTGCCACTGCCGGACAGGGTGACAACGCGCAGGCCCCCAAAAATGTTCACAGCATTTGCTTCATCGGCTAGTCGTGCTTTATCTTCCGAGACATGCTGGCCGG
>JBMZFK010000094.1:0-6059 GCA_049615365.1 Puniceispirillaceae bacterium (SeqCode) | reverse complement strand
TCCCTGCCCCGACCAGCATCACCGATTGCGATGGGGAAAGTTCCAGCGCCTGAAAAATTCTGGCCATGACCATTGCTTCCAGAATAAAGCGCCCGCCGCTTAGATGAATATCTTCATCAATATAGGCGATATTTTGCAGATTTTTGGTCACAAACCGTTCACGCGGGACAGACATAAACGCAGCGATAACCCGGTCATCAATCACCTTGTTTGGCCGTATCTGGCTATCTACCATGGCTTTGCGCAATGCGTCGAAATGCATATCATTCATGCCTTCACCCCTTGAACCTGCTTTTTTAACAAACTACCATGCTTATAAGCCTATCCATTGCAAGTTTCAACGCTGATTTGCCCTGCATGAGAGCAGGATAAGTTAAAGCATCAAAATTCTTTGTCTTGCACCTTTTCAGCGGTCATGCATTAAACGGATTTTTTTTCATGTCCTTTTATTGACCTTCTGCAAGCTTTGACGTACATCCATCAGGCTAGTCATTGCGTTAAGGCCCGGTGGCAGAGTGGTTATGCAGCGGTTTGCAAAACCGTGTACATCGGTTCAATTCCGGTCCGGGCCTCCACCACCATATATAGTTGCGGCATTTTGACTGATATCTCTCCAAGTGTCTGTGTTAATGTCTCTCCAGGTCAGGCCCGTATCGCCGGGGTGCTGGACGCCGCCAATGTACCCGGCATAGCGCTGGGCTGCACGATGATGGGTTTTGCCGCGATTGCCAGAGAATCAGGTTTTGATTTCTGGATGACCTTTTTTACCTCCCTTACCGTTTGGGGCATGCCAGGACAGGTTGCTTTTGTTAGCCTATATGCAACAGGCGCCTCTTTGTTTTTGATGTTTGTTGCGGTGGCGCTCGCCAATATGCGGATGATGCTGATGGTTATTTCAGGGGCAGATATTTTGCGCCTGAAAGAAGCTAGCCTGCCCCTGTGGAAGCGGGTTTTGATGATGCATTTGCTGGCCATCACCAGCTGGGCGCAAATCAGCTACAAGCAAAAAGAATATGCCCCGGCAATTTTGCGCATCTATTATATGGCGTTTTCCATGACAATTTTTGTGTGTGGAATGGCTGGCACCAGTATTGGCTATTTTCTGAATGATCTGATGCCGCCGGAAATCCTGCGGCTGGTGATTTTTATCACCCCGATTTACATCTTGCTGTTATTGATGAACGCGCAACAGACTGTCAACCGGATGGCAGCGGCACTCGGCGGGGCGGCCTGTCCGTTTTTATATCTGGCCGCCGGGGATTGGGCGATATTACTTTCTGGTATTATTGGCGGCAGTGTGGCTCTTACACTGTTTTATTTACGAAAAAAACTGATAGATAGCGAGGCAAAAAATGGCTGAATATACGCTATTTGAAACCTGGTTAACGATTTTTCTAGCCGCGCTGGCAACCTTTAGCTGGCGGTTTTCAGGATTGATTCTGTCCGATTTTATTCGGCCTGACAGTCTGATTATGAAATGGATTAATGCGGTTGCCTATGCGATGGTGGCGGCGGTATTAATGCGTATTTTGGTCTATCCAACCGGCGTGCTGGCAACCACCCCTCTGGATTATCGTCTGGCCTGTCTGGCTATTGGTTTGGGGCTGATGTTTGTTGCCCGCAAATTATGGCTGGCGATTTTGGGGGCGATGTCTTCATTTGCCGTTCTGGTTACCTATTTCTAGTTGCCAGAATCAGACTGCCGAATTCAGGCTGCTAGAAACAGAAGATTAGAATCAGGACAGATTGGTAATCAGCGCTTCAGAAACCGCATTCCGGCCATCTTTATCCGCATTTATGGCCCGCGTTGCCTTAACCTCAATAATGGTAAAGCCCGCATATAATTTCGCCAGTTGAGGCACAAACGCGTTAGAGGCGATAAACCTCCCGCCCCTTTTATCCAGATCGCACAGTAATCTGGCCAGTTTCACCTGTTCATCCAACCCAAACCCATCATGGCTATAGCTGGTAAAATAGGCAGTTTGGCTTAGCGGGATATAGGGCGGGTCCAGATAGACAAAATCACCTGCCCCTGCCTGCGATACCACCTCATCAAAGCCGGAACAGGTGATCTGTATATTCTGCAATGCAGCCGAACAGGCATAAATCGTATCCGCATCCGCAATTAGCGGGTTTGAATATCGCCCGAAGGGTACATTAAACTGCCCTTTGGCATTTACCCGGTATAGCCCGTTAAAGGCGGTTCGGTTTAAATAGATAAACCGGCTGGCGCGCGCGACCGTACTGAGGGCGGCTAGCCCTTCTTCTGTCCTGTCCAGACCACGCAGCTCTAAAAAATAGTCTTTGTCATAAATATGCGTGCGTAAATCAGTCAGCAGCGCGTCTGGCTGGTCTCTAACCATCAGATAGGTATTTACCAATTCCGGGTTTATATCATTTAGCCAGGCTGGAATTTTGGCTTTTTGTATCTGACCGGAAAGGCTGAAAAATACCGCCCCGCCGCCGGCAAAGGGCTCTATATACCGTGTATAATCCTCCGGAATAAGAGGGGTAATATCACGCAAAAGCTGGCGTTTGCCGCCAACCCATTTCACAAAGGGTTTTACACTCATGCGCTATCTCTAGCGACTCTCTGTGATAAGAGCAATCAATGGTGTGATTTTTCTGGTTGACCTTTTTTATAAATAGGCGCGTTGTTTATTCAGGTATCCCTCAGCTTTTTTTGTTTTATTGATAGCCAGCCCGCATGAAAACCTTGCTGTCCATCTCAGCACTTCTACTTACCATCATGCTTATGCAAATGGGCACGACGGCGCTTGGCCCGCTTGATACGCTATCGGCTATCGAGCTGGGATTTTCGAACACCGAAATCGGGGCGATTGGCGGGGCACATTTTCTGGGGTTTTTGGTGGGATGTTTATGCTCGCCCCTGCTGGTCAAGCGTGTCGGCCATGCCAGAGCCTATTGCGTAACGGCCGCGCTATCTATCATAGCTATATTATTGCATCCTGTTCTGCCCTATTTCTGGGCATGGTGTTTGTTCCGGGTCATGACAGGGATTGCCATTGCAACCAGCTATACTGCAGTTGAAAGCTGGCTGAACGCCAAGCTGACCAACAAAAATAGAGGGCGGTTTTTTGGTGTCTATCGGATAATTGATATGACCGGGGCGCTTGTCGCTCAGGCGATGATCATTGTGCTGGTACCTGCCTATTTCCTGTCCTACAGCATGCTGGCGATTTTAATCTGTTTATCGCTGATGCCGCTGGGGCTGACAAAAACTGTACAGCCAGCAATGCCGGAAACACAAAAAATTGATGTGCTATTTGCCTTTCGTATATCACCGCTTGCGGCGTTGGGGGTATTGACCGTTGGGGCAACAGGTTCCGCTTTGCGTATGATCGGCCCGCTTTTTGCCTATCAGCTGAATTTCACCCCAACACAGATAGGGCTGTTTCTTAGCCTGCCCCTGATTGCGGGAATGATAATCCAGCTACCGATAGGCTATATGGCAGAACGGGCAACCCCGCGCCAGCTTATCGGCGGTTTGAGCGCGATAACCATTTTTATATCTATTGCCTTTTCTGTAATCGAAGCTGAATCTGTTTATGGCATTAAAACCATATTTATTCTGGTCTTTATCTTTGGGCTGACCACCATGCCGCTTTATTCTTTATCGGCTATTCATGCAAACAATCAGATAAAAGAACAGGATATGACAATGCTTAGCGCGTCGCTGATTTTCCTGTTCGGGATTGGCGCGATTGTCTCGCCTGTGATTGCCAGCTATATTATCGAACATTTTGGCCCGTTATCCATGTTCACCTATTTTGCGGCTATGCACCTATTTTTGCTAGGCTATACAGGCTATCGCGCCCTTATCCGGCCATTAAATGTACCGCTTCGCCCCTACATCTATATTCCGCGCACTTCATTATTTATC
Source organism: Puniceispirillaceae bacterium (SeqCode) (assembly GCA_049615365.1). Taxonomy (GTDB): domain Bacteria; phylum Pseudomonadota; class Alphaproteobacteria; order Puniceispirillales; family Puniceispirillaceae; genus JADHLI01. The sequence goes on along the minus strand of JBMZFK010000094.1, from coordinate 2,155 downwards.
GCCAAAACCATTAAAAATCTGCGGCGGCGTCCTCACTAATTTGCTGTAATCTTCAGCTATTTTTACCTCGTAAAACCTTTGTGTAGACGTTAAAAAACCCTATAAGGAAGGGACAGGTTTTAACCATGCGCGCATAACAGCGTGTCCGGATTTTATTCATTAAGAGAAGATAAAAATGTCTCGTCATACCGCACATTTATTGATGCTGATTGCTGCGCTTATTTGGGGTACAACCTTTATTGCCCAAACCACAGGGATGGAAACAATTGGCCCGTTTGCCTTTACCGGGGCGCGCTATCTGATTGGCGCTCTGGCGGTGTTGCCGATTGCTCTATATGAAGCCAGAAAACATTCTTTATGGACAGCTCTGCGCAAAGACAGGCTATTGATGTTTCAATCTATCGGGCTGGGGGTGATGATGTTTGGCGGGATCAGCCTGCAACAAACCGCCCTGCAATATACGCTGGTGGCGAATGCTGCCTTTTTGACGACCCTATATGTGCCAGCTGTCCCCTTGCTAATCTGGATCATTAACCGAACCGCGATTACCGGCCGGATTTGGCTTGCCCTTTTACTGTGCATTTGTGGCTCGTGGATGCTGTCCGGCTCTACCAGCTTGCTTAGCCAATGGGGTGATTTTCTGGTTACCATCGGGGCGGTTTTCTGGGCCGGGCATATTGTGCTTATTGGCCTTGTCACGAAAAAGATAAAAGCGCCATTTCAATTGGCCTTTTTGCAATCCATGCTATGTGTGCTGTTCGCCCTGCCCCCGACAATCGTTATTGAAACCCCGCAAATTGCAGATTTTCTGCCGGTATTGCCTGAACTCATTTATGCCGGATTATTTTCAGTCGGGATCGCCTACACCCTGCAGCTGGTCGCACAAGGCTATGCCAGCGCAACCATTGCCGCCTTTATTCTGTCTCTTGAATCGGTTTTTGCCGCGATTTCGGGATGGTTGTTTCTGTCCCAATCTCTCAGCCATCAGGCGGTAGCTGGATGTGTAATGATTTTTGCTGCTATCCTGATAGCCGATGTATTGCCGCCACATTGGCTGCGGTTCTGGCAACGGCGTAAATATTCATGAAACAGACGCCAGCAGACATGATTGATCTGGTCCTAATTGGCGGTGGCCATGCCCAGATAGCGGTGTTGAAATCCTTTGCTATGAACCCGGTTGCCGGGGTGCGCCTAACCCTTGTCACAGATATGATGCTGGCCCCCTATTCCGGTATGCTGCCAGGCTATGTTGAAGGCCATCACAGCCTTGAAGATATGCATATTGATTTGCTAAAGCTGGCCAGATTTGCAGGTGCCAGGCTTATAAAGAGAGCTGTTAAAGATATAGATTTTGATAAACAAAACATAGTATTAGAAGGTGATTTAAATCTATTTTATGATGTTTTGTCCATCAATTGCGGTGCGGTACCCGCCGCAGAGGCCATTATCGGTACAGATGCCCATGCAATCACAGTCAAGCCGATTTCCCGTTTTCTGGAAAAGATGCCTGTCCCCGCAGAATTACATGGTGAAATTGCCGTAATTGGCGGCGGGGCGGCTGGATGCGAGCTTGCCATATCCTTGCAACGTCATTATAGCCGCGCTGGCACGCCAGCCCGCTGTCATTTATTTAGCCGTTCTGCCCGCCTATTGCCTACCGCGCCAAAGGCGGCATCTGCGCATATGCAAAATGCGCTGACCCAGAACCAGATTACTCTGCATCAAAATATAGCGGTGCGTGAGGTTACAAAAAACAGCGTTATTACCGAAGATGGCAACAAAACCCCGGCAGCACATATTTTTGTTGTAACAGCCGCGCGTCCGGCGGGGTGGATTTCAAACCTGCCTGTCAGCCATTGTGAGGCTGGCTATATTCAGGTGCGGCCAACCTTGCAGACCATAGAATATGACAATGTTTTCGCCGCTGGCGATGTGGCAAGCATGATAGGAAAAGTGCGGGAAAAAGCAGGAGTATTTGCGGTGCGCGCTGGCCCCTATCTAGCGGCAAATCTGCGAGCGTTTATCGAACAGCGGGCGTTAAAGGATTTTCATCCCCAAGGCCGCTATCTGGCCCTGATTGGATTAGGCGGTCGACAGGCCCTCGCTATTCGTGGAAATTTTGTGGCAAAGGGGGCTTTTTGGTGGCATCTGAAAC
>JBMZFK010000093.1:0-6118 GCA_049615365.1 Puniceispirillaceae bacterium (SeqCode) | reverse complement strand
TCATTATCGCTAGCTATATGAAAAGGCAAAAATGTTTAGGGGTTTTAAATAGAAGAAAAAGAAAATGGGCAACAGCACAGCCGATAAGACCAGAATGATGAAGCGCTATAGCTAGCTTGTGCAAGTTTGTGCAAGTTTTTGTGTGGGAGTAGGTGGTAAATGATGGGCAGTATTTAGCCTGAAAGCTACCATTTTACCCCAGTTTACCCTTAAACAACGGCCTGTCACGCCAGAGGCCGCGGGTTCGAGTCCCGTCACTCCCGCCACTTTTTTCCAAGATATTATGATTAGGGTCGCGGTTATTTTAACGCGTCTATGACCCTCTCCATATTGCGTAAATGCGGCGGAACCATCAGATGTTTGCTTCCGCTTGTTTGGGGCACAAAACGGACTTTAGCCGCACGTAGTTTGTCCCTATGTTTTTTATTTACGGTAATGCTTTCTCCAAACTTATTTTCTATCGCAAGAAGATAGTCCCAGTGCATTTCGTGGTCTCTGGCAAAGCAGATATAGTGGGTTGATGTTCCATTTCGCAGTTTTTTATCACTTGGATGATTTTTTACCCATAAACAATTAAAACACTGACTAATTGAAAGATAAATCATCGCTCTGACATCTTCCCGTAATTTCCATTTATCAGCGAGATAGGATTTACCATTTTGAGTGACCCTGACCCCGCCTTGTTCTTCTTTCAGTGTTGGACTTAAATGAGGAAATGCCATTTTCTGCATTTTTATCTATCCTCTCTGTTTTAAAAATATCGATTGGGGAAGATATTCTATTATTGTTAATCTTTTAAAAAAATAATTCAGAGGTTGTGCGTAGCCTTGCGGGTTTTTGCCCTCGCCAGGCGGGCGAGGGGGTGCTAGATTTATCCCTATGATAGAAGGGCTGTTTTTCATCTTTTTGTTTCAGCTGGTCGGCACAGCTATTGCCGCGCTGTTACACCTGCCTGTGCCGGGCCCGGTTGTGGGGATGGGGCTGTTGCTGGCTTGGCTGGCCTTGCGCTTTAAAACCCCGGCCAGCCTGGAGGCTTTGTGCGATATTTTCCTGCGCTATTTGCCGTTATTATTTGTGCCAGCGGCGGTGGGCGTGCTGAATTACCGCGAGATATTGCTGGCATCAGGTTTGTCGATATTTGTTATTTTGATCCTCAGCACCCTTGCCGCCTTGCTGGCCGCCGCGCTAAGCTTTATCTGGGTGGCGCGCCGTTTTTGCCCGTCCATAGGCGATGAAATGCGCCCCGCCCCGAAAAACAGGGAAGCGGGCTGATGCAAGACGCTATCGTCAATTTAACCTCTATCTTTGTGTATCTGGGCGAAGAGCCTCTGTTATGGCTGACCCTTACGATAGGGGCGTTTATCGCGGCAAGAGCCTTGTTTGAATATGCCAATCGCTTTGCCCTGTTAAACCCTGTCCTTGTCGCCTCTGTTGCGATTTGTCTGGTGTTATACAGCACCAATACCCCCTATGCGGCCTATTTCAAGGGGGCGCAATTTATCCATTTCCTGTTGGGTCCTGCGATTATCGTTCTGGCGGTGCCGGTATGGCGCTATCGTGCGGCATTATGGCGGGCACGCTATGCAGTGCTGGCGGCGCTGGTGGCGGGGGGCGTTACCGCTGGCCTCAGTGCCATTGCGCTGGCGATATTATTTGGCCTGGATAATGCCATGATAGCTGCCATTGCCCCGAAAAGCGTTACCGCCCCGGTGGCCATGGGGATCGCAAAAAGCCTGGGCGGGCCGGTATCGCTGGCTGCCTTGCTGGCCGTATTGACAGGCATTACAGGGGCGGTCATCGCCACCCCGCTATTTAATGCGTTCGGCTTTTCAGACTGGCGCGGGCGCGGCTTTGCTGTTGGCGTGACCTGTCATGGTATTGGCACCGCCCATGCCTTTCAGATAAGCCCGGTGGCGGGCAGTTTTGCGACCATCGGCATGGCCCTTAACGCGCTTTTTTCCGCATTGATATTACCTGTTCTCTATCTTGTTTTGCTGGGATAGCCACAGGCGGCACTTATCCTCTGCTGCTCATTTTCGTTTTGGCTGGCTGGCAAGGGTGGCGGCAATGGATGGATGGGTGTGTAATCTATCGAGCGCGCTGGCCAGTTTCGGGCGGCTGGCACGCATGGCATCCTTATCCAGATTCCAGCGCGAAATCATATAAAGATATAAATCGGCCGGGGTCAGCATCTCGCCGCAAATATAGGGGTTTAGCACCCCTTCAATATAGTCATAAAGTTCATCATTTACCGCACGTGCCAGGCCTTGTATTTCCGGCCATGCTGCCTCTGGCCCATATTGATAGCTGTGATGCTGGCGATGATAGGCGGGATACATGGTCGCCCCCAGCATCGACAGGACAGACAGATAGGTTTTTTCCGCCGCGCTGCCAGATGCCGGTACCAGATGCGGGCAGTGGGCGCCAAGATACTGCACTATCGCCAGTGATTCAAAGACCTGGCCACCATCCGGGCATATCAGCACCGGGATTTTCCCTGTTGGATTTTTGGTGCGGAATTCGGGGGTTGCCCGCTCTGCATCATCGGGAAAGGAAATGGTGTAATCCAGCCCGGCTTCGCGGAGCAGGAATTCAACAATAAGCGAGCCGGCAAAAGGGCGGCCATAAATATGATAGGAAGCCATAATCTGTCTCTTTCATTTCTTTTGTTATTCAGGAATGGTTGCGGTCACCCCGCCATCTACTACCAGCTCTGTTCCGGTAATATAACGCGCTTCATCCGAGGCCAGGAACAGGGCGGCATGGGCGACATCTTCTGCGCTGCCCATTCTGCCCATCGGTACCTGGTTATGACGTTTTTGCACAAAACCCTGATAATCGCCATCGGCATATTTTTCTGCCATGCGTTCGACCATCGCCGTATGCATCAGGCCCGGCAATACACAATTCATCCGGATGTTGTTTGGTGCATGAATTACCGCAGATGTTTTGGTGTATTGCTGCAAGGCAGCTTTGGCCGCGCTATAGGCGATTTGCGGCTTGCCCAGATATCGAATACCCGCAATAGAGGAAATGTTTACAATCACGCCGCCGCCTTGCTCTATCATCTGGGGCAGGGCAGCGCGGCAGGCCATCATCACACTGTTGAAATTTAAATCCATTTGCTGTTGCCAAACAGTGTTATCTACACTTTCCGGTACTATGCGTTCAGACTGGCCGACATTATTGACCAGAATATCCAGCCGGCCATGCCGGGTGATGATATCGGCTATCCAGCTGTTTATATCGGCTTCTGCGGTTACATCGCCGCACCGAAGCTGACAGACCCCGCCAGCATTGACGATAGCGCTTTGTGTGCGCTCGCCATCGGCTTTGTGAATATCTATCCCTTCAATCAGGCCGCCTTGCGCTGCGAACAGCTCGGCGGTTGCGCGTCCATTGCCCCTGGGGCTATCAGGAGAGCCAATACCGGTTATCGCAACCACCTTATTTTTCATTGAGAGCATCAGCCTGTTAACTTTCTGCAGATTAAACTACGCCCCAGCTGAAAATAAATTTTTATTAATTGGGACAAAAATAAAAAAAAACTATAATTCGCTTTTCAGCTTTCTACAATTGCTTATGATAACGCGGTCAGGCATTTGACCGTGCCTATTGGCAATCATTCTGCCGCAAATTTATATTAAGGTTAAGGAGCCAAAAGCTATGTCTGTGAATGATGTAATCATGCAGGCCATGCGTGAGAACAGCATCGATTTTGTTACCACCGTGCCCTGTAAACAACTGGCCGGTGTTATTGAAAAAATCGAACAGTCTGATGATATTCGCCATGTCCCGGCTAATCGTGAAGATGAAGGTATGGGATTATGCGCGGGGGCCTATATGGGCGGGGCGAAACCGGCTATCATTATGCAAAATACCGCTATTGGCGTTACCATTAATGCGCTGGCAACACTGACTCAATTTTATCGTATGCCATTGCCGATGCTGATCAGCTATCGCGGTGAGATTGGTGAGCCTGTTGCCTGTCAGGTAGAGATGGCGGTGCATACCAAGGCGCTGCTTAATCAGCTATCTATTCCGACCTATCATTTTCACAAGCCTGAAGATGCTGCAGAGACTTCGGCTATTCTCTCGCATTGCTTTATGGCAAGAAAACCGGTTGCGCTGTTAATGGATGCAACATTCTGGAAGGGGGCGTGAGGGCTATGATCAGAAGTGATGTTCTAAAAACACTGATACCGCTAATTTCTGATGAACTGGTTGTGGCCAATATTGGCCTGCCAAGTCAGGAGATGCATTTGCTGGATGACCAGCCAAGCAATTTTTATATGCTCGGCACGATGGGGCTTGCCTCTTCTATTGGTCTGGGGTTGGCGTTGGCTCAGGATAAAAAGGTGATCGCTATTGATGGCGACGGCTCTGTTCTGATGAATTTCGGCACCCTTCCAACCATTGCCAATAATCCGGCATCGAATTTTATTTTGCTGATTATTGATAATGGCAGCTATGGCTCTACCGGCGATCAGACAACCTATACAGGGATGAAAACCTCTCTGGCAGAGGTGGCGCGCGCCTGCGGATGTGACAATGTTATCGAATGTTCGGCACAAGATACCAAATCAGTGGTCGAAACAGCGCTGGCAGGCGACAAGATGACCATTATCATCAGCAAATGCGAATCAGGGAACATCAAGGTACCGGTTATCGAAATGGATCCTGTGGTGATTAAAGACCGCTTTATGAAGGCCGTTAACGCTTGACGGCAGGGTGTTCTGGCATAAAACTTGAAGATACCCTGTTTTCGTCGGCGGAATATATATAGCCGCCGGCATATATCGGATAATCAGGGAGGATAAAGATATGTCAGAGCCCACCGCAGCACAAAATGCCGAACAGGAAAAACAGCTTCTAGCAGCCCTTGAAACGCTGCTGGAGGCCTATGGTAATTATGATGCCCCCTATTTACGAAAAGACGGGGATATCGTTATCCCGCTGGATGCGATTTTGAAAAAGAATCGGGCAGCCTATAATGGCCTGGCAACCGCTTTTTCTGAAATGATGAGCGGGGATATTGACCGCCGCCGCTCGTCAACCTGGGTAAAATAACAGGTAAAATTCCATCACAAATTCCTGTCGCAAATTTCAGGCAGAAAGCTGTCAGACAGCGATATCTGCCTGTTTTTTGCTCTATGGATAAATTTGCCCCTGAAAGCCTTGCATTTCCCGTGCGGTTGGACTAATCAAACCATATTGAGTTTATCCATTACGACGGGGGTGAGAATCTCAATGGACGGGTATCTTTCAGAATATCTGCCTATCGCAGTATTTATGGCATTGGCCATCGGCCTATCCATTGCCTTTGTGGTTGGCGCATTGGTGGTCGGATCGCAAAAACCGGATATTGAAAAGCTTACCGCCTATGAATGCGGTTTTGATGCATTTGATGATTCTCGCAAACCCTTTGATGTGCGTTTTTATCTGGTCGCCATCCTGTTTATTATCTTTGATCTGGAAATCGCCTTTTTATTCCCCTGGGCTGTTGCTTTGAGTGATATCGGGTTGTTCGGCTTCTGGTCGATGATGGTATTTTTAGGCGTGCTGACCATTGGCTTTATCTATGAATGGAAGAAAGGGGCGCTGGAATGGGAGTAGTCGATAAAAAAACGGTTCTGACACCTGACCAGCTAAATGCCCATGCCCCTATCCCGCCTGGCCCGGATCAGGATGCCATTTTAAATGCGGTCACAGACGAGATTACCAATCGCGGCTTTGTTATCGCCAAGGCCGATAAATTATTTAACTGGGCGCGTTCCGGCTCTTTATGGCCAATGACCTTTGGGCTGGCCTGTTGTGCGGTAGAGATGATGCATTCTGCTGCTAGCCGCTATGATATGGACAGATATGGTATGCTGTTCCGCCCCAGCCCGCGCCAGTCAGATGTGATGATCGTTGCCGGGACGCTAACCAATAAAATGGCACCTGCCTTGCGCCGTGTGTATGACCAGATGCCAGAGCCGCGCTGGGTGCTATCCATGGGTTCCTGTGCCAATGGCGGCGGTTATTATCATTATTCATACGCGGTGGTACGCGGCTGTGACCGTATCGTGCCGGTAGATGTCTATGTGCCTGGATGTCCGCCTACCGCAGAAGCATT
>JBMZFK010000092.1:0-6427 GCA_049615365.1 Puniceispirillaceae bacterium (SeqCode) | reverse complement strand
CTTCTGGAATACAACTTCCGGAACGCTGGTTACAATGTGGCAATAGCTTGTGATGGCGATGAGGGATTAAGCCTAGCCGAAGAAACACATCCTGATGTTATTATTCTAGACTGGATGATGCCTCTGATGTCTGGAATTGAGGTTTTGCAAAAATTACGCAAACGCGAGGTAACTATAGAAACTCCCATCATAATGTTAACTGCAAAAGCCGAAGAACATGACAGATTGACAGGGCTAGATAAGGGAGCCGATGATTACGTTGTTAAGCCTTTCAGCACTGCTGAATTAATTGCGCGCACCCGAGCGTTATTACGCCGAACCTCAGGAGCAAGACAACAACGCCTTAAATGTGGTGACCTCGAGATGGACTTGTTGACAAAAAAAGTGAAGCGGGCAGGACAAGAAATTAAACTTGGCCCAAAAGAATTTAAGTTGTTAGAGCATTTATTGCGAAATCAGGAGCGTGTCTACTCTCGTCAACAATTACTAGACCAAGTATGGGGTCATGATGTGTACATCGAAGATAGAACAGTAGATGTTCACATTAGACGCTTACGTAAAGCGATCAATGTCGCAAATACAGGCGAGCTCATTCGAACTGTTCGCTCAATGGGTTATTCACTAGAAGCACCAAACAGATAAAATTTACAGCCGACCTTCTCTGCCAACCCATCGTAGAACCGCGGTCCGAGAGCCGCAAACCTGGCTCTTTTAACCCCCACCCCCCTCGAACGAGATCCAACGCTGATTGGCAAACGGCATCAGTAACCCCTGAAATGAAACTACCATGCCCCTTAAAGGCCATAATACTTAAGAAATTATGTGGGGTAAAATGTGGGGTAAAATCTGAGAAAGATAAAAAATGATCCACAATCAGGTAGTTATAGGCAGGTATGGCAGACTTCCCCTCCGCCATACCCCCACCCCATCCAACAAGACCTAAATCTGATTGGCAAGCAGCATCAGTGACCCCGTTTCGAGATTCACGGGCCGGCGACCGCGGTTCTGGGTGTTGTGTCTAATTACATCGAAGAAAAGTTTAAAACTAGGTTACAAGAACGTGGAGGTTTTAATTTTGACCCTTCAGGGCGTTTTCAGTAATTAATTTTAGCTGAGGAAAAATAGCTGGTGCTGATGCAACTACGCGGCCACCAGATTTTAACACGGCGCTTATATCCTGATTTTCGACCCTTCCCCCAGCTTCCCTGACCATAAGTTGGCCGGCTAGATAATCCCATGCATTCATATGATCTTCGCTATAACCGATTAATTTTCCAGCTGCAACATAGGCTAATGATAGCGCGCCAGAGGCATTTCTGTAAAATACACCACCATCATTTACAATATGGTCAATTAGTTTGTTGATAAAGCCGGCCTTGCTTCTGTTTGAAAACCCAACCGCAACAGATCCGTCATGTAAGCTCTGTGCATCTGATACAGAAAGCGGCTGACCATTGCAAAAGGCACCGCCGCCATCTGTGGCGGTAAATAGCTCATTCTGAACAGGGTCAAAAATAAAGCCTGCGATGACGATATTATCTTTTACAAGTGCAATAACCACTGTCCATGCCGGAATCCCAGATACAAAATTGGCCGTGCCGTCAATTGGATCAATCACCCATCTATAGCCAGAATCGCTGCTATTTGTGCCAACAGAGCTGCCGCCTTCTTCACCGATAATACCATCCTCGGGAAACTGGCCAGAAAGTTTTTCGCGAATAAAAATCTCAACATTTTTATCTGCTTGAGAAACCAGGTCCTGATGGCCCTTTTTTTCGATTTCTAGCTGGCTGAGGTCAGAAAAATAGGACAAGGCCATCTGCCCTGCTTCAACAATTAGGTTTTCGGCAAATTGATATCTTGGGGAAGAAGAAACAGTTTTACTATCCATCAGTTACACCTGGTTTGAAACTTGGCCCAAACTGGCCTGACTTTGATATCACACAAAAAAGCTTTCCGAGGATACTAAATTTTGTCATTATTTTGTAACCGGACTATAAAAATTGGCTTTGAGAACCTAAAAAGGGAGGGAATCATGAAAAAATTTTTCACTATGACCATTGCAGGCTTAGCAATGAGTATGTCCTCTGGCGCACTAGCGGCAGACAAGCTCACATTTTACTGTAGTGCGCAGGAAGACTGGTGCCAGTTAATGACAAAGGAATTTTCAGCTGCCACTGGCATCAAAGTAAATATGACACGCAAAAGTTCTGGTGAGACATTTGCACAGATAAAAGCTGAATCAGCCAACCCCAAAGGCGATGTATGGTGGGGCGGCACTGGTGATCCGCATTTGCAGGCGGCAGAAGAAGGCCTCACAGAAGCATATAAATCGCCGATGCGCTCGCAACTTCAGGACTGGGCGTTACGTCAGGCAACATCTGCATCTGACAAAACCATAGGGATTTATTCAGGCGCACTTGGCTATGGCTATAATGAAGAGCTGCTGAAGAAAAATAATCTTCCCGTGCCAGCATGCTGGAAAGACCTGTTAAAGCCTGAATATAAAGGCCATGTGCAGATGGCGAACCCAAATTCCTCTGGTACAGCCTACACAACATTGGCAACGATGGTTCAAATCTTTGGCGAAGATGAAGGCTTCAACTTTATGAGAGGGCTAAACAAGAATATCAACCAGTACACAAAATCTGGTTCAGCGCCGATTAAAGCAGCTGCAAAAGGTGAAAATACCATTGGTATTGTGTTTATGCATGACGCTGTAAAACAGGCTGTATCTGGTTTTCCAATTAAAGTTGTCGCACCATGTGAAGGCACCGGCTATGAGATCGGCTCAATGTCGATTATCAAAGGTGCACGTAATATAGAAAGTGCCAAGAAATTCTACGACTGGGCGTTAAGAGCGGATGCACAATCACTTGCCTTGCAGGTAAAAGCCTATCAGGTACCATCAAATACAGGGGCAAAAACATCCCCGTCTGCACCTGATCTGTCTTCAATCAAGCTCATTGATTACGACTTCAAAAAATATGGCTCAAGCGCTGAGCGCAAGCGTCTATTGAAGAAATGGGATGATGAAGTTTACGCACAATAGCCCAAGCGTATCATGTTGCTGAAATAACCTGAAAGAAGTTCAGTGATAAGCATCTTCAATACAAAAACAAATGCAACTGCCGGTCTATGGCTGGCAGTTGGCCTTTTTGGTAGCCTGTTTCTTCCTTGGTATGGCATCGAAGATGGCTTTTTTAGCTTTGAATGGATGGTGTCTGACTATCTGTTTGATTCAGATTATGCGCCTTTATTCTGGCATTTGCTGATGGGTGAAAAGCAATGGCTAGCTCCGCTAGTTCTACCATTTGTGATCTCAGCGCTGGCACTTCTTACCCCGAATAGCACAAAGCTTAAAACATATTTATTCCTGTTTGGCGGCGGGTTTGGCCTGTTCTGGCTTATGGCTCAAGGGCTGGCCATTGGCATTAGAGGCTGGCAGTTTGACGGGCTGAATACAGTGTTTGGCCCTTTATCAGACCGCCAGTTCGGGATGGGCTATGGGGCGATATTCTATTATCTGTCAAACCTGTTTTTATTTTCTATTGGTGTAGCAGAAAGGCGTGGCGCATACGGTGATAAATTTGTCATCAGCATGATCATATTTGTTATTCTGCTTGTTGCCATCTTTATTTTTTATCCGATATGCAAGCTTTTTCTGTTAGGGTTCATCAATGACGAGAACAGCTATTCTTTCTTTGTCTTTATTGAAAAATTTACCGACAGACGAATCTGGTCTATTGGCTGTATTATAGGGGCTGGTCGCTGCGGTGTAGCTCTTAATTCACTATTTATGGCAATTATTGTCGGCGCCTTGACCACAGGTCTGGGGCTGGTGTTTGCGCTTCTTGTTACCCGCACAAATTTGAAATTCAGACGCGTCATCAGGGCAATGAGCGTGTTGCCGATTATCACCCCGCCTTTTGTGATTGGGCTGGCCATCATTTTGTTATTTGGACTTTCCGGCATTGTGACCACCTTTATGGCAGATGTTCTTGGGGTTGCCCCAACTAGATGGATTTACGGATTGCCAGGTATTATTCTTGCCCAGACTCTTGCCTATACGCCAATTGCCTTTCTAGTTCTGATTGGCGTAGTGGAAAGCATCAGCCCCTCTTTAGAAGAGGCTGGTCAGACCTTACGGGCAAAACCGCTTCAGGTATTTGAGACTATTTCGCTACCCCTGATGCGGCCGGGTATTGCTAATGCTTTCCTGCTTGGCTTCATCGAAAGCATGGTTGATTTTGGCAATCCGCTTGTGCTGGGCGGCAATTATGATGTGCTGTCTACCGAAATCTTTTTTGCGATTGTTGGTGCGCAATATGATCAGGGCAGGGCGGCTGTACTGGCCATTGTGCTTTTGTCTTTTACATTGGCAGCATTCTATATTCAGCGATTCTGGCTAGGTAAAAAATCATATACTACTATTACAGGTAAAGGTGATGCTGGCCTGCCAATGCGGCTACCACATCTGTTATCTGTGCCAATTATTGTAACAGGTCTGGCATGGGGCGCTTTTACGCTGATCATTTATTCCATCATTGTGTATGGCAGTTTTGTTAATTCATGGGGGCTGGATTACAGTCTGACATTCAAACATTATATTACCGCCTTTTCGTTTAATTTTGGTGATGATGGTATGCACTGGACAGGCTCTGCTTGGAATTCTTTCTGGACAACATTGACAATCGCTCTTATCTCGGCACCACTGACAGCAGCGATAGGGCTGATTATCGCCTATCTGTTAGCGCGGCATAATTTTGTGGCCAAGAATGCATTTGAGTTTGGCACCATGCTTAGTTTTGCCATTCCGGGCACAGTGATCGGGGTAAGCTATATTCTTGCCTTTAATGTGCCACCTATTGAAATTACCGGCACAGGGATCATTCTGATTGTCAGCTTTATTTTCAGAAATATGCCTGTTGGTCTGCGCTCTGGCGTGGCGGCCATGAGCCAGCTTGACAAAAGTTTGGATGAATCTTCGCTTACGCTTGGTGCCAACACATTCCAGACATTCACACGTGTCATTCTGCCATTATTACGACCAGCCATTTTGGCGGCGCTGGTGTTCAGCTTTGTGCGTTCCATGACTGCGATTTCAGCCGTGATTTTCCTTGTCAGCGCAGAATATGACATGGCAACCAGCTATATTATCGGGCGAGTGGAAAATAATGATTATGGTCTGGCCATTGCCTATTCAACCACGCTTATTGTTCTAATGCTTGCGGTCATTGTGATGATGCAAATTGCTGTTGGCAAAGCTGTTACCCACAGGCAGGCCGAAAAAGTAACAGCTTAACGGAGAAACTGAAATGAAAAATTTTGGGGTAAGAAGCAATGCCGCTGAGGTTACATTCAAGAATGTTACAAAAATCTATGGCCAGCAATCAGTTGCGGTTGATGATATTTCATTTCACGTCAAAGCCGGAGAATTAATTACATTACTAGGCCCTTCGGGATGTGGTAAAACTACTACTCTGAGGATGATTGCCGGTCTGGAAGCTGTTAGTAAGGGGAAAATCATTATTGGTGGTAATGATGTAACGCATCATCCAGCCTCCGACAGAGATGTCTCAATGGTATTTCAATCTTATGCATTATTTCCGCATAAAACTGTTTTTGAAAACGTATGCTATGGGCTGGTCTTTTCCGGATATTCAAAGAGTGATGCTGAAGATAAGGCGCGTTCTGGCCTTGAACTTGTTGGGCTAGAACATCTTACTAGCCGGTATCCAAGCGAGCTTTCTGGTGGTCAGCAACAGCGTGTTGCGGTTGCGCGTGCGCTGGTGCTGGAGCCACAGGTTCTGCTATTTGACGAGCCACTATCCAATCTGGATGCGAAACTAAGACGCTCTGTGCGTGATGAAATTCGTGATTTGCAACAACGCCTGAATCTGACAGTTGTCTATGTCACGCATGATCAGGAAGAAGCGCTAGCTGTCTCTGACCAGATCATTGTTATGGAAAACGGGAAAATTTCACAAATCGGCTCGCCACGTGACCTATATGAACGTCCAAAGAGCTTGTTTGTAGCAAATTTTATTGGTGATTCAAACATTCTGCCCTGCACAGTTACGGGCAGTAAGAAATCAGAAAAAACCATTAAAATAGGCACTATGAATATTAAAAAGAAATATATCACATCAGCAAATGGCGTGGCATCTGCCCTCATCCGACCTGAACATATAAGATTACATAGAAGTAAAAAAGCATCTTCGCTGACCGGCACCATTGATAAAGCAACCTATGTTGGCAGCAAGATAGAATATAATGTGCTTACAGAAATTGGAGTTGTATTTGTGGTCGACCTATCTGACAGTGTTGAATTTACTGTCGGCCAGCAGGTCTATATTCAGCTACTTGCGGAAAAACTAAATATTTATGGTACATAAGTATATTAGCGATACACCACTTATTTATA
>JBMZFK010000091.1:0-6523 GCA_049615365.1 Puniceispirillaceae bacterium (SeqCode) | reverse complement strand
GAAAGCTATCTGGCAGAAACATTTGTTGAAGACAAGGTGGCGATATCTGCGACTATTTCAAAACTGGAGGCGCTTGACCTGAATAATCTGCCGAAAAAGCTGGCAGATAGCATCTCTGCTTCTGCTGAGGCGGCCGGGTCTGTCTTTACACGCCTTGAGGCTATTAATGCTGCGCAAGTCGTATTGGATGAGGCAACAATCTCCTACTCGGCTCTGCATACACAGGTTCGGGTTATCCAGCGCGAAATTGGCAAGCTGGAAACCTTGAAAAAACGGGTTAAGAGCAATATCCAGACCTCTGATGATGATGCTGAAAAAACCGATTTGAAAGCCAAGCTTGAGGCCGTAGACGCGAAAATAGCTGATTTTGAATCACAGGTCCCTGCTAACTGGAAAACAGTGTCTGGCGATTATCAAAAGCATTTGAAAGCCCTGTCAAAAGAACAGCGTGGCTATCGCCGGGCGATGGATGACAGCTATAATGGTATCGAAGAAGCCATGAGCATTATCGCTTCTGGTGAGGGCTTTGTAGCGTTCCAGCCAGTTCTGGATGACTTGATGGCAACCGTAAAAACCCTGCAAGGTAAGCCGCAGGAACAGGCCATTAAAGATGCCTCTGCAACTTTGAATGATGTAGCAGGTGCAAGCGCTGTCAAATCCTTGTTGAGCAAGGCACGCCGCGCCTATAAAAAGGGCCAGAATGATAAAGCAGACAAGCTGATGGCAGATGCCAAGGCGTTAGTTGCCGCAGAGATTAGCTGGCGCGAGGCAGCGACCGGCGATATCCTGCCTGCATTGGCCCGCTATCAAGAGGAAACAGCAAATAATGTCGGCCTGCGTGGACAGGATCGTTTGCCAGAATTCCTGGTACCCCGCATTTCACGCTGTCGTTCTGTGCATACAGATATCTCGCTGAACTTCTAGCCTGACAGTTATTGAAAAGCCTCTGCTCTTTTTCGCGAGCAGGGGCTTTTTTTATGCCTGCCTCATGGGCGAATTGTCACCAGTCATAGCTGAATGGCATGTCACCCAACGCCGCTACACACAAAGCGTTGATAATGCTAAACTTGCCCGCCCGCCTTTTGCCGCCCGGAAATAGACCTCGTACCAGACTAGCCCTATTGGTTTATGCGCTGATTATGCTATCATAGGCGTATTTACCTACGCCTATATCGATCGCCAAGCTGGCCAAAATAAAGACAGTCAAAACAGATGAATACCACACCGACATCACCTGATTGGCACGCTATTGCCAGCCCCTCTGATTATCAGCATGCTGCCGATAAGATGCAGCTTCATGCAAAGGCGGTCATAGCCGGCACTGCCAGCGAGGCGATTTTTGTAACCGAACATAACCCTGTCTATACAGCTGGTACCTCCAGCCTTGAGGCAGAGCTGCTAAACAGCAATGGCTTTAATATTGTACGAACCGGGCGCGGCGGGCAATGGACCTATCACGGCCCTGGCCAGCTGATTTTATGGCCGGTTCTGGATTTAAATAAACGCAAGCGCGATATCCGTGCCTATATCCATCATCTGGAAGGCTGGATGACAGATATGCTGGCCAGCTTTGGTGTCGAGGCGGTGCGGCGAGACGGTCTGCCTGGCCTGTGGGTAGCCCGCAAGGATATAAATCTGCCTGACAAGATGGACAAGATTGTTGCGGTGGGGGTGCGGCTATCACGCTGGGTGACCATGCATGGGCTAGCGGTGAATATCGACCCCGATCTTAGCCATTTTGGCGGCATTGTGCCGTGCGGGGTGCGCGATGGCGGCGTCACCAGCCTTGCCGATCTGGGATATATCATCAGCCGTGAAGAAGTAGAGATAGCCGCCAGAGACGCCTTTACCCGCTGGTTCGGCCCCGAGAGTGAGATGGGGATTAGCCATCTCCCCTAGGCTTGCGGCATAACCCTGCCTAATAAATCTCTTGTAGCTCTAGCAGCGGCAGGAGTGCGCGGATAGCGGCCTCTGCCTGCCCTTGCAGATATAGCGGGTCCGAGGAATGCCCGCTAAGCCCCTCAGAGGGGCCCTGATAGTGCAGGACGCGATTGCGCATAGCCCGAAGCTGGTCAAGGGCGCGGCGCTCACCAGCGCGCAACATAGACAGGCCTATCCCCTCTTCTTCTTCGCCATCCACATCGTCATAGATATCAGCAAACCCGTCTACCGCTTCATGGGTGAGGATATCAACCAATGCCGCCGCCAGAATGATAACAGATAAATGATGGCCAGCACGTACCGCCTGCACCAGCTCGTCTATCAAAGCGCTGGCATGCGGGCCAACCTCCAGCTTGCCGGGGATCGCGGCCAGTGCCTGTAGATCGCGCGATGCCTGGCTGGCCACAGCTAGTCCTCGTCCAACGGTTTCAGTGATAAAATCACATCATCGACATTCAGATTATCACCAACATTTGCCGATATTTGCAACACCGTCCCCCTGATTTGGGCGGCCAGCGTATTTTCCATCTTCATTGCCTCGATAACAGCCACATTCTGGCCCGCTTCAATCACCTCGCCCACTTCCACCATCAAGCGGGTAAGCAAGCCCGGCATTGGCGCACACACCTTATCCTGACCCGCCCCCTGTTGCGGTAGCGGCATATGCCCCAGCAGATCGGCCGCACGGGCGGGGTAAATCTCTACGCTCAGGCTATCTGCACCGGAATAAAGCGTATAACGATGATTTTCCGGCGAGATTTGAACCGCCATTGTTTTTTCATTAACGCTGCCATCAAACAGAATACCGGTACGATGCAGGGGCTGATCTAACAGGCCATTAACATAGAGCGTCTTGCCATCAATGCTGACACGGTCGCCTCCTGCCTCAGGGCGCCAGCTGGCCATAATAGGCGTATCGTCAATCTCGCGGCAGAGCAGCACAAATTCCTTATCTGCCTCACCGCTATCCTGCAACCTTGCCTGCGCGCGCCCATGAAAGGCTATCGCCAGTGCCATCAGATTTTGAGCTTTCGTGCCTGTAGGCAGTGACGGGGTAAAGGCATCTCCATATTTTTCAGCAATAAAGCCGGTAGTGATATTGCCGGCGCGAAAATCAGCATCATCCAGAATTGAGGATAGAAACTGACGGTTAGTAGCGACACCCGCAATTTGATAATGATCCAGCGCCAGACGCAGACTGTCTATCGCTTCGGCTCTGGTCGGTGCGGTGGCAATCAGCTTGGCGATCATCGGATCATAGAACATCGATATCATGCCGCCTTCTCTAACGCCGGAATCCGCGCGGATGCCTTTTCCCTGCGGCTCGCTATAGCGGCGTAGCTGGCCAGTAGATGGCAAAAACCCTCTGGCAGAATCCTCGGCATAAAGACGGGCTTCGATAGACCAGCCCTTCGCCCTAATATCGGACTGTTTCAGCTTCAGCGCCTCACCTGCCGCAATTTTCAGCATCTGCTCGACCAGATCCAGACCATAAACCTGTTCTGTAACGGGATGTTCAACCTGCAAACGGGTATTCATTTCCAGAAAATAAAAATCCTGATCTGCCCCGACAATGAACTCAACTGTGCCAGCAGAGACGTAATCTACTGCTCTGGCCAGCTCAACAGCCTGTGCGCCCATAGCCTGGCGTGTTGCATCACTGATAAAGCTGGAAGGGGCTTCTTCAACAACCTTTTGATGCCGGCGCTGCACTGAACATTCCCGCTCGCCCAGATAAATAACATTGCCATGCCTGTCCCCCAGCACCTGAATTTCAATATGGCGCGGCGAGACCACAAATTTTTCAATAAAGACCCGGTCATCTCCAAAAGCATTTGCCGCCTCTGTCATGGCCGCAAGCATCGCCTCTGGCAGCTCTGCCTCATTATGGACTACCCGCATTCCTTTACCACCGCCGCCAGCAGAAGCCTTGACCATCACCGGATAGCCGATAGAGGCCGCCGCCACGTTCGCTTCATCCACATCACTAACCGCGCCATCGGTTCCCGGCACACAAGATACAGCTGCAGATTGTGCCAGTGCCTTGGATTCAATTTTATCCCCCATGACACGGATAGCGCGCACATCTGGGCCGATAAAGGTCAGGCCAGCTTTTTGAACCGCTTCAACAAAACTGGCATTTTCGGATAGAAACCCATAGCCCGGATGAATAGCCTCTGCCCCGCAATCCAGCGCCGCCTGAATAATCACATCGCCCAGCAAATAGCTTTCTTTTGACGGTGCCGCGCCAATATGCACCGCCTCATCTGCCATTTCTACATGCGGTGCTGCAGCATCTGCATCAGAATATACCGCAACGGTTTTAATATTCATTTTTTGGGCGGTAGCCATAATTCGGCAGGCTATCTCACCCCGGTTTGCAACAAGAATCTTTTTAAACATATCTATTCCAATTGAAAAATCTGTTTTTGAACATAGCTGTCAGAGAGGCAAATTATCATGCTTGCGCGGCGGGTTTGTCAGCACCTTGTCTTTCAGCATGTTCAAGGCTCGAATAATGCGCCGGCGGCTGTTACGTGGCATGATGATATCATCCAGATAGCCCCGGCTGGCCGCGACAAACGGATTGGCGAATTTCTCGCGATAATCATCTGTAGCAGCTGTTAGCGATGCCGGATCCCTGGCGGCCTCTCGGAAAATAATCCGCGCTGCCCCTTCTGGCCCCATCACCGCAATCTCGGCAGAAGGCCAGGCATAATTAACATCACCGCGCAAATGTTTTGAGGCCATCACATCATAGGCCCCGCCATAGGCCTTGCGGGTAATCAGGGTGATTTTCGGCACTGTGGCCTCAGCATAGGCAAATAACAGCTTCGCCCCATGATTAATGATACCGCCTGCTTCCTGTGCCATACCCGGCATAAAGCCGGGCACATCTACCAGCGTTAAAATCGGAATGTTAAAGGCATCACAAAAGCGCACAAAACGCGCTGCTTTGCGTGAGGCATTAATATCAAGGCACCCTGCCAGCACTGTTGGCTGGTTTGCCACAATACCCACTGTTTTCCCTTCCATACGAGCAAGGCAACATAGAATATTGGCGGCAAAATCCTTGTGAATTTCAAAAAAATCCTGCTCATCCACAAGCTCAGCGATAACCAAGCGCATATCATAGGGCATATTGGGGTTGTCCGGAATTATTGTATCCAGCACTGGCGAGGCTCTATCTGCACTGTCATTACAGTCCAGCACTGGCGCGTCTTCGCGGTTGGATAACGGCAAAAAGCTGAGCAGGCGCCGTGTTTGCATCAGCATATCCAAATCATTGGCAAAGGCGCCATGGGCAACCCCTGAGGTTTTTGTATGCTGGCTAGCCCCGCCCAATTCCTCGGCGGTCAATTCCTCATGGGTGACAGTCTTTACCACATCCGGGCCTGTCACAAACATATAAGAAGAGCCCTCAACCATGAAAATGAAATCTGTGATCGCAGGCGAGTAAACCGCGCCCCCTGCACATGGCCCCATCACTAGCGAGATTTGCGGCACTACCCCGCTTGCAAGCACATTGCGTTGAAACACTTCGGCATAACCACCAAGCGAGGCCACCCCTTCTTGAATACGCGCGCCGCCTGAATCATTCAATCCGATCACCGGCACCCCTACTTTCAGTGCCTGATCCATAATTTTACAGATTTTTGCAGCATGGGTTTCCGATAATGAACCGCCAAGAACTGTGAAATCCTGACTATAGACAAAGACTGGCCGGCCAGAAATACGCCCAAAGCCGGTGATTACCCCATCGCCCGGTACTTTATTTTCTTCCATACCAAAATCGGTACAGCGATGTTCAACAAACATATCCCATTCTTCAAACGAGCCTTCATCCAGCAAGACCAACAGCCTTTCTCTGGCGGTTAATTTGTGCTTTTCATGCTGTTTTGCCGTCCGAGCATCGCCGCCGCCCTTGCGGGCGCCCTCGCGGCGCCTCTCCAGCTCTTCAATTACGGGTTTCATCTGCTCGCTTCCCTCATCATTCCAATTCTTGTCGATGTCTATAGCATGACACTAAAGCGTTCTAAATCTCTTAATTCCTGCTCAATTTGCTTTTGACGCCTTTCAGCCTCGCTATCCAGCCCCCATATTTCATTCTGATGGAGCTCTTCAAGAAAGGCAATTCTGAACAGCTTTTCTGCATCAATTTCTCTCTCGAAAAAGGCCAATCCCAATATAAAAGAACCGGAAAGCGTAACCGCACGATAGAGAATGCCAAGATGCCAATCTGACAGCTGATCCAAATAGCTGGAGACCGCGCCGCGCAGCTGCGGCGGCTGGTTTATCGGCATCAACCCATGGGTAATAGCCAGCTGCGTTCCAAACTTGCCAGCTGCCCAGTCACACCAGGGTGTCCATAGCTGGGCCTGCTGCTGGTCAAGGGCGTTATCCTCTGCACCCGCACGATAGAACAGGACATCATTGCCGGCATAGTCACATAGCTCGTCACAAAGTTTTTCAGAATGTGTTGTCACCCGGTCAAGAACCGTGACAGCCATCGAAAAAAACGGCATTTCATCTGGCTTTATCTCCTCGCCAGCTTCTGCCCATTCCTCTCGCACCGCCTCAG
>JBMZFK010000090.1:0-6564 GCA_049615365.1 Puniceispirillaceae bacterium (SeqCode) | reverse complement strand
GTGCAAGAGAGTGCGGTCGCCCGGGTTTCATGCGCCTGTGTTGATAGCGGCACTACAGCGCATGTGCAATTGACAAAGCTGAATAAAACCTGCATCTGTTCTGGCTTCATGCTGAGCATTTCTAATCTTCATTTTGCTATCGAAGGCAAGCCTTTATTTGAGGGGGCTTCTGCTACAATTCCTGCTGGCCACAAGGTAGGTATTGTTGGGCGCAATGGTACAGGAAAAACAACCCTGTTCAGGCTGATTAAAGGTCAGCTTTCCCCTGATTCCGGTACTATTGAAGTGCCCTCCTATTACCGAATTGGCGGGGTTGAACAAGAAGCCCCTGCCTCGCAGACCTCATTGCTAGATACGGTATTGGCGGCAGATACAGAACGCAGCGCCCTGCTGGCTGAAGCAGAAACCTGTTCTGATGCGGACAGGATAGGGGAGATATATCAACGTCTTGGTGATATTGACGCCTATGCAGCAGAGGCGCGCGCTTCTTCCATTCTTGCAGGGCTAGGCTTTGACCAAAACGCGCAGGCCCGCCCTTGTCAGGCATTTTCAGGGGGCTGGCGGATGCGGGTAGCCCTGGGGGCGGTATTATTTTCCCAGCCAGATTTGCTGCTGCTGGATGAGCCAACAAACTATCTTGATCTGGAAGGGGCTTACTGGCTGGAGCAGTTTTTGGCCAGCTATCAGAAAACCGCCCTTATCATTTCGCATGACAAGGAATTATTGAACCGTTCGGTCACCGGTATCCTGAATCTCAGCCATAATGGTCTGACCTATTACACGGGCAGCTATGATCAGTTTGATGCGGAAAGACGGGCAAAGCTTGAACAGCAACACTCGCTGAAGCGCAAACAGGATGCCCAGCGAGCCCATATTCAGAGCTTTGTTGATCGATTTCGGGCCAAAGCGTCAAAAGCGCGTCAGGCACAAAGCCGGCTGAAACAGCTAGAGCGTATGCAACCCATTATCGCCCTGTCTGAAAATGCGGTAGCTGGGTTTTCTTTTCCGACCCCGCAACCCTTGCGCCCGCCACTTGTGACCATTGAAAAGGGGCAGGTTGGTTATGATGACAAGCCGGTTCTCTCAAAGCTGAATTTGCGGCTGGATAGTGATGACAGAATAGCGTTGCTCGGGGCGAATGGCGAAGGTAAATCAACCCTGTCAAAATTGATCGCAGACAGGCTGCCTCTAATGGCTGGCAAAACCTTTAAGTCTGGCAAGCTGCGTGTTGGATTTTTTGCCCAGCATCAGCTGGATGAGCTGATAGAAGGCGAGAGTGCCTTGCAGCATATTTTGCGGCTACGTCCAGAAGATACCGAAAAAGCGTTACGTACCCGTCTGGGGGCTGCCGGTTTTAATAATGATATTGTCGATATGCCGGTGGAAAAACTCTCTGGCGGGCAAAAAGCCAGATTGCTGATGCTGATTGCAACCATAGAAGCGCCGCATATCCTGATTTTGGATGAGCCAACCAACCATCTGGATATTGAAAGCCGGGAAGCGCTGGTACTGGCGTTAAATGAATATGAAGGGGCGGTGATTCTCGTCAGCCATGATACCCATCTGGTTGAGACGGTTGCGGATCGCCTGTGGCTGGTCAGGAATGGCACCGTCGTCCCATTTGAAGGGGACATGGATGAGTATAAAAAGCTGATCATGGCCGGAAACAAATCGCAAAGCAATAAAGCACAGTGGCCAAACAGGGATAAAAAGAATAAGCCAGCTTCTGGGCCATCTGCTGCGATGCCGGTAAAGAAAATGAATCCGGTAAAGCTGAAAAGCGAGCTTGGCCGATTGGAAGGGCAGATGGAGAAGCTGGGGGCAAAGAAACAGGCGCTGGAGGCTGAAATGATGTCGGCTGATTTCTATAGCGCCCATAACAGCGCAGAAATCGCGGCCAAAACAAAGGTACTGGGCGATATTACAACAGAGCTGGAGACAGTAGAGGAAAGCTGGCTGGCCTTGCAGGAACAGATATAGGTTTGAGCGCATCTTTACAGCCAAGCTTTGTTTTTTAGTCGCTCTGCTAGGAGGCAGCCAGAAACTTTTTAAACCACCACATGTAAAGGAAAAAATTATGCCAAAAGGATATATGTTAAGCGCGCATCGCAGTTTGGCTGATGCTGAAAAAGCGGATGCCTACCGGGCGTTGGCGCGTCCGGCAATGGAAGCGATGGGCGGCAGGATGCTGGCAGCGACCTCGAATGTTGTGGCCAAAGAAAACGGCCTTGCCGAGCGTACCGTACTGATTGAGTTTGAGAGTATGGAAGCAGCGATAGCCGCCTATGAAAGCGCAGCTTATCAAGAAGCCCTGACGGTATTATCTGGTGGGGCTGACCGCGATATTCGCCTGTTTGAAGGGTTGGAATAGTCGCTTTGCGGCGGGTATTTTACCTTGCCGCTATATCGCCTCGCCTGCCACAAGCTTTTTCAGGGCCGTGGTAATCTCTTCATAATTTTCAAGATAGGGATGCAAAGCGATAGCCTGTTCATAGGCGTTCAAAGCCGCTTCATAATTGCCGAGATGGGTCTCTACCAGCCCCAATCCGGACAGCGCCCCAAAATGGCGCGGTTCGCGCAAAATGGTTTGGGCAATATCGCGTTTGGACCTGTCATAGGCTCCCATCAAAAAATAGACAGTCGCCCGCTTGTTCCAGGCTTCGGCAAAAGCGGGGTCTGTATCAATAATGGTTGTGAATATCTGCTCTGCCTGGCGCAGACGGCCTGCCTCCATCTGGGCAATGCCTATCTTCAGGCGTTCGCTCAACCTGTCATTATCGCTATGTTCAGACCAAATCTGCCAAATTTCTGCCGCGACGATTTTGGCTTTTTCGGCCTCAGATGTGGTGCGTAATTTGGTAAATAGCGCTGGCAGTCGCGCATCGGTCTGATCTGCTAACAAAGATGGTGCAGGCAGCACAATAATCGCCAGTACAATTATTGCCAGTAACATTGCGGCCAATCTGGACCGCACCGCAAATATCATTGCCAAAATACCTTTATTGGTCAGATAAGTTTCGCTGGCTTATATCCTGCATCGCACAGGCTTTGATGTAAATAGGCGATATGTTCCGGGCTAATCTCGCAGCAGCCACCAATAAGGGTTGCCCCTGCTTCTGCCCATCCGATGGCGTGGCCAGCATAAGCAGCAGGAGAGAGATCCTGACGCGCTGCAAGATTATCAACCGTCGTGCCAGGTGCCAGACCCGCGATAGAGGTAAAGCCATTTGCATAACCGCCAAAGCGCAGGCCAGATGCGTTTAATATTGGCAAGGCAGCGTCGATAGCTTCAGGAAAAGAACAGTTAACACATATTGCGTCCACCCCATCGCCTCCCAGCACGTCGATAGCGGCTTCCAGCGTCTCACCAGAACGCAAGGAATTTGACAGATCATCTGCCAAGGTAAGGCCAATAAACCGCTTTTGGCCTGCATCCTTCAGGGCAGCGGCGGCGGCTCTGGCCTCGGTAATATTAGAGATGGTTTCAACCAAAAACACATCTACATGATCAGCCTGTATATCAATCAGCCTGTTATATTGATCATAGGAATCCTGATAATTTAATGCCGCCTCGGCAACATAGCTGGCAGCGATAGGGGGCAGGCAACCAGCGATATTGACATCTATTTCACGTTGCAGGGCATCAGCAGATTCATCAATGGCGCGGTTTAACAGATCAAACGCCAAATGGTGGGCCGCATCAAACTGTTCTGCATATCCATGCCGGGTAAGGCGTGGCAGGGTGGCGGTATAATTATTGGTCGTGATAACCCGCGCGCCGGCAGCAATAAAATCCTTATGGGCGGCAACCACGATATCCGGCTCGTCAAACATCACCTGAACAGACCATAGGGGATGGGAGTTAGCCTGGCTTGATCGGTTATTTATTTCCTGGCCCAGACCACCATCCAAAAAGGCAATTTGCGACATATAACAGGCTCCATTGAACAAGATAAAATAAAGGGCTATTTAGCAGAGGTGTCGGTACAGGGAGCACCGCATGGGGCACAGGCATTTCCCAGATCAGAAGGCGAGCCAACATCGGTTAGGGCGGTGCTGGTCAGGTGATCGCCAATCACCAGAACCGCGCCTAGCAGAACAATCATCATGTAAAATCTTTTAGGTGTTATGGTCATTTGCCCGCATCCTCGCCTTACGCTTGCCCTTGTTTTATTTTGACAGGCCAAATTTTGGCCGTAGCTGAACACCTGCCCAGCTGCCCGCCATAGCCAGCACAAACCAAATCCAGCCATGCAGGGAGCCAGACGCAATACCGCCCAAAAAAGCGCCGATATTACAGCCAAAAGATAACCGCGCGCCTATGCCCATCAGAATGCCGCCAATGGCCGCGCCCAGCAATTGTTTGCCAGATGGCCAGCTTTGCTGACCAAGCTGTCCGGATATAGAGGCCAGCATTGCCGCCCCTAATACCATGCCGATATTCATCAGACTGGAAACATCTGATAACAGGGAATGGTTAAGTGCGCGCGCCGGACCTGCCCATTGCCAAAATGTGAAGCTTTGTACAGGTACGCCTAAATCTTGTGCCAGTTTGGCACCCCACAAGGTAAAGCCAAATGTCACGCCCCATGGATGGCCAGATAAAATGAAAACCGCCCCGCATAATACCGCAATGACGATACAGGCCAGCAAGAGCTTTGGTGCCAGAATTTGGCCGCGCCGCCGCCCCAGAATATAAAAACCAAACCCGGCCGTGCTGATCAATGCGATATTTATCAGCGCTTTTGGCACGTCTGCAAACTGGCCAGCGATAGCCACAGGCCCGGCTGACCCCCATTCCAGGGCGCTGGGCAAGGCAAAAGACCCCAGCACAGAGCCGATAATGAAAAAGGGAAGGGCAACCATCATCCGCCCAGAGCCGCCGCCAAAGCTGAATAACACGCCAGAGCCACATCCATTGGCAAGCTGCATACCAATACCGAAGATAAAAGCCCCGACAATCAGAGATACCGATACAGGTGCAACCGAACCAGCGGCGTCAAAGCCCCAGATAGAGGCCGGGATAAAAATACAGGCACATAATCCGATAAGCAGAAAATGAGCCGCTATGCCCATCATCTCGCCGCGCACCAGCGCCTGTCGCCATGCCGATGCAAAGCCATATTGAAAGCTCAGAAAAACCGCCCCCAATAGACCGCCAAGGCCGAATAACCCTATCCCTGTCCAGCCTGTATCCAGACTGACCAAAGCAGCGATAATAAGCGCAATGACTAAAAACAGCCAAAAGCTGGCGGCTTCAAAGCCGGATTTAGATATGGTTGCCGCTTGTGACATAAATAGCTCCCCTATCCTTGAGCATGTATAGCCCTTGAATAATTATAGCCGGTGTTTTTAATGCTGGATCTGACAACGCTATACAGTATCGGCCAGCTGCAGCGCTGCGACAAGAACAAAAGCTGGCAGCCGCTATTGGTCTGCCAGCTTCTGGATATGGTGGCTAAACAAAAATTAGCCAAGGATAGATTTAAAGAACCCTTTAATCTTATCCATGTTTGATTGGCCAATTTCCAGCGGGTTACCAGCATTTGCTGTCCATTCTACCATAGAGCCATCATATAGCTTTACATCCTTGCGGCCCAGCACTTCTGAAAGCACAAACCAGTTGGTTGCGGCCCAATGACCTGTATTACAATAGCTGATCACAGGCTGGTCGGCGGCAACGTCTGCATAGAGGCCTTCCAGATCTGCTGCTGCTTTCAGGCGATTGGCGCCCACATCATAGGCGGTTTCCTGAAACAGCATCTGCGCGCCTGGAATACGACCCGCTTTTGCGGCCTTTGGATGTTTGGCCTCGCCATAATATTGTGGCTCATTGCGGCCATCCAGCAAGGTAATGCCAGAATCCGTACCTACTGCCTGAGCGACCTGTTCCATCGAGATATAGCCCTGTGGCTGAAAGCGGGCAATGAAATCGCCAGCGGCAGGGGCAATCGGCGCGCCCTGTTCAATCTTGTTTGGATAGGCAGCTGTCCAGGCAGCAAACCCGCCATTCAGAATAGATACCTTATCATGGCCGAACACTTTAAATGTCCAGTAAGCCCGTGCTGAAGAGCCAAAGTCGGTTGAGCTGACCCCTGCCGGGATCAATACCACATGGCTGTCTTGCGAGACGCCCAGCTTGCGAGCTAATGCCTGAAACTCGGCCTCGCTTGGAAGCAGACCAACAACATCATCCCGGCCAACGCGCCAGCCATCTTTCAGATAGTCTGAATGTATGGAGGTCGGAATATGCCCTTCAAGAAAAGTCTCGTAACTGCCCTGATCCAGCTTGTTCCGCAGGTCAATCAAAACAACATTTTTGCTATCTAGATTGCGGGAAAGCCAGTCTGCTTCAACCAAGGGCTGGGCGCTGGCGGCACTGGCCACGCCAACCCACAGCAGGATGGCAAAGAAAAAACGTTGTACATAATGCATGATGATGCTCCTTATTTTGTTATGGACAGCCCAAAGCCAACCAATATAAATTTCGGACACTGTAGGTTAATTAATAAAATTTTCTAAAAATGGCTATATTTTTCAGTAAAATAAAACAAATTTTTTTAA